>JACQGE010000189.1 GCA_016199675.1 Acidobacteriota bacterium
GCTACCATGCCGGCACAAACGTCGTCTTGCTGGACCCCGATGTCCACAAGGTCTTTCGAGATTCGGACTCAGTCAACCGGGCCCTGCGAGTTTTGATGGAGGCCGCAGGCCAGATCGATCACGCCGCTTCGCACAAGGCCAAGCGGACTTGATAACCTTTCATCTTATGGACGGGCGCGTGGTGAGCGTGCCGTTGGCCTGGTCCTGGTGTTTGAGTGAAACGACACCGGCGCAGCGCAACCATTTCGAAATCATTGGCGACGGTCACGGAGCGCACTGGCCGGAAGTGGATGAGGACATCAGCGTGGAAGGAATGCTGCACGGCGTTCCCGCCCGCCGCCCCAAGAAATCTTGAGGAGCAGGTAGAGAAGACCCACTGAGAAGTGTTTTGCAGGGCTTTCAGCCAGCCGGTCGGCGATCGGTTAAACTATTTTCGGAATATGCTTCTAGCATGTTTATCCGCAATCGTCATAACCACCTCCCCAATTCCGGATAAAGTCATCCACTTACCAAAACCTATCCAATTGATGCAACAAGGCTTATGCGCTCGTCGGGGTTGAAGCGTGTATTGCTCTGGCTTGACAGTATTGCTGTGATATTACTCTAGTGTATTGACTGTCTTAACCTAAGAGGGGGTAGACAGGGGGAGATTTGATTGCCGCCCGACAGGTCCCGTAGACTCGGGCCAGTAACTCAAAGGAGGGCTACATAATGGTTGCGAAAAAGAAGACTGATGGCACGGCGAAAATACCCAAGGACCTGCGATACAGGCAGAATTATTTTCCAGAGGCAGAAAGGGTCGTATTTGATACCAGCCGCAAGGGCTTTGTTCCCCTGCCGATTATCCTCAGGAAGATTCTCTGGTATCTGACACCACCCGAAGTTCGTGTGTTGGTTTATTTGGTTCTGCGCGCGAGCAAATACAGCATCTGCTATCCCACAGAGGAAGAGATTGCCAGCGACCTCGGAATGAAAGGAAGGAAGAATCTGACACCCCACCTCAGGAGCCTCGAGGAAAAACACTTCATCAAGACTCATACTGCGTCGGGGAAGAAATTTTTCTTGATCCATGATCCAAGAATCGCCGTCGAACTTTTGGCTCAAGCGGGTAAGCTGAACGACGACCGCATTTTTGAGATCAACGAGCTCTTGGACGACCTGGGTCAGGAATCAATCTCCAAAATTCCGCAAAAGGGCGCAGGGAAAAAATCTGAACGAGGCACCTACAATGGCTGGACCGAATTTGGATTTCGACTCAATCAAGAGATTTCTCTTCGAACTGTTCGTTTTCGCCTCGTTTTTTATGAGCTTGATAAGGCTGCTCGTCAACGAGTGGCGAGGTCTGAAGCAACTTTTTTCTGCCAAGCGCCGTCGGTTGTAGCCATGGCGAGTGCTTTTTCTCGCCGTGGGTTTTCCTACCACTCCATCCAGCCTTCTACTTCTTCCACTTCGCGGGGCAATTTTTCTGTCAGCATCAAGCCGCCGCTCTTGGTCACCAGCACCATGTCCTCAATGCGAACGCCGAAGTTCTCGTCCGGTAGGTAGATTCCGGGCTCCACAGTAATAACCATATTGGGTTGGAGTTCGGCCCCGAGTTCGGCGGCGTCGTGTACGTCCAGGCCAACATGGTGGCTCAGGCCATGCGTGAAGTACTTGCCGAGCCGGTCGCCCTTTGAATCTTTCCCGTGCGAGTTAATGTAGTTGTAGGCAATTCTCTGAAGCTCAGAAAATTTAACTCCTGGCCGGATAGCCTGGATGGCCGCCTTTTGCGCGCCGAGAACAATCTCGTAGATTTCCCGCTGGCGCGGCGTAAAGCGGCCGTTCACCGGCAAGGTGCGCGTAATGTCGGCGGCATAGCGGGAATATTCTGCGCCAACATCCATCACGATAAGGTCGCCCGATTCCATGCGCGCGGTGTTGCGGTTGTAATGAAGTATGGTGGAGCGAGGCCCTGAAGCTACAATGGGATCAAATGACGGCCATAGGCATCCCTTGCGCTCGAAAGTGTATTTGATTAAGGCCGCAATTTCGTATTCAAACAATCCCGCTTTCACTTCTTTAGCCGCAGCCTGGAGGCCATCTTCAGTGCAATCCACTGCACGGCGGATCAGGTTCAACTCCGTCTCGGACTTCACCTGGCGGAGGCGGGCAAGTTCCCTCCGTGCGTCTCGAATGTCGGCGGAGGGGAAAATCGCCCGCAGTTGCGAGATGCGCTCTTTTGCCAAGGCTTGCTCAATTTCCGAGCCGTGCGGGTTGGCGAGCAGGGTATAAACCGTCCGGTAAGTCTGCGCGTAACGGCGCAGTTCGCTTTCCAACGCTTCTGTTTCTTTGGTTACGCCAAAGCCTGTTAGAGCGGCGGTTGACGGGTTGGCTGGATCGAGTTTCGGCCCGGTCCATTGTTCCTGCTGCGGATCGCGGCGGGGCAAAAAAAGAATCTCCCGAGGATGCGTCGAAACCGTCGAAGTGGAAGACGGGCGCGCAACTGGCGGAGCCAGCACAAGGACGGCTCCTGGCCCATCATAGCCTGTCAGGTAATAGAAATTGCTTTCCTGGCGGAAACGGAAATAGGCTTCCGAGCCGGCGGATTCTTCATTGCCAAAAAGAATGAAGAGACCTTCGTCAAGTTTTTCCTGGAGGGCGGCGCGGCGGGTCTGATAGACCTCCAGCGGTTCCCGCTCTTGCGCCCAGGCTGCGCTTGAAAGCAGCCAGCAGGCGAGCAGTGGCAAGCAAAGAAAGACTAGAAGCCGTCGCAAAACTTCTTGAAGTTTGTCAGGGCACGACTTTAGTCGTGCCGATAGAAGTTCGAAATGGAGGGGCTTTAGCCCCTGAGGTGGCTTACTAATGCCCTCAGCGGCTGAAGCCGGTTTATTACCGCTGATCATCGGCATGGCTGAAGCCATGCCCTGACGATCCGTTAAAACAGGTTTTGTGACAGACCCAAGAGTGTTTCGCTTACACATCCCGTTTCGGAAGTCTGGTCGTGATCCATCCGAATAACGATACTCTTTCGGTAGTTTTGGTAGCACTCGCTTGCCCGTTAATACTCAGAACAATTCGCCACCAACTCGGTGAGCCCAGCATGAGATGCACAATGTTTCATTTGTTTTGATCGAAACCATCTTGGGAGCCATCGATGCCCTGTAACAGCGGTCGCATCGCCCAGTGACCCGCTGTTTGGTGTTCATTGGCGAAATTTTGATCCACTCGCCACCTAATACAGTACGGGAAACCATTCTGTTTCCCCCTTGCCGGTTCTCAGGTGTTTGAGTAAGTTTACGCTACCAAACTAGCGTTACGAGTTCAGGACACCCGGGCTATGGTAGTTCTGGCGCGGAAAGTCTCGTCTTCAGGATTCTTGAAAATCTTTGGAGATCGGTCGTAACAGCAGCGCAACGCGATTGGAGAAGAAGTAAGCGAGTTTGTTCCACGGTTCCTGAAAAAGAGAAAACAGGCCGGTGCCCAAATACCCCAGCATAAAAATACAAAGAAAGGGAACGGTCCCGTAGTTCTCGCTGGAGATGGCGTATTGGACCGTGAAAACAAAGTAGCAACCCAGTAGAATTTCCACCAGCGCCACCCACTGCGTTCGATTCCTATAGATTTTAGAGAAGACCCGGTCGCGGCCCGATTCGATGCGATATTTCGGGGTTCGCACAAATTCCGAGCGGGCTCCAAACAGCGCTCCCAGCACCGCCCAGGCGTTGGTGATCGTCAGCCCGATGCCGGTCGCCATGAGGAGGGGAATAAATTTAATGGTGCGTTTCCAATCTTTCGGGAAAAGCTCGCGTTGGGAGGCGAGGTAAAACGTGGAGATCGAGCAGGTCGCGGCCAACAGCAGGGGCAAGTCAATGTAGAGCATCTGAAACCAGCCCTGATAAAAGCGGACAATCATGGCGGGCAGCAGCAGGCCCGTCAGGGCAATCATCAGCGGGTAGGAAAAGTTAGCCGTAAGGTGGAAAAAGGCTTCAATCTTCACGTGCCGAGGCGCGGAACTGCGCCACAGAGTCGGCAGCAATTTGCGGGCGGTTTGGACCAACCCCTTCGCCCAGCGCGCCTGTTGCACCTTGAAGGAGTTCATCTCCACGGGCAACTCGCTGAAGCACTCAATCTCCGGCAAATAAAGAAACTTCCAGCCTTGCATCTGGGCGCGATAGCTCAGGTCGGTATCTTCGGTGAGCGTGTCATGCTGCCAGCCGCCGGCTTCTTCAATCGCCTTGCGGCGCCAAATGCCCGCCGTGCCGTTAAAGTTGAAAAAGCATCCGGAACGGAATCTCGCTCCATGTTCCAGGGTAAAATGGCCGTCCAGGAAAATGGCCTGGATCTGCGTCAGCAGCGAATAATTGCGGTTGATATAGTTCCAGCGGGTTTGCACCATGCCGACCTTAGGCTCATGGAAATAGGGGAGCGTGCGGCGCAGGAAGTCAGAGGGCGGAAGAAAGTCGGCGTCGAAAATGGCGATGAATTCTCCCTTCGCTTGCCGCAACCCTTCTGCCAGCGCTCCGGCTTTGAATCCCTCCCGGTTGGTTCGGTGGAAATAGGAGATCGGGTGTCCCAGCGCCGCCAGGCGTTCGACGCAGTCGCGGGCGATGGCAGCGGTGTCGTCGGTGGAATCATCCAGGACCTGGATTTCCAGCAACTCTTCGGGATAGTCCAGGTGGCAGACCTCCTCCAGAAGACGCTCGGCAACATACCGCTCATTGTAAAGTGGCAACTGGACGGTGACGCGGGGCAGCGGTTCCAGAGGGCCCGGCGGCGGCGCCGGGAGGTTCCGCCGGTGCCGGAAATAGGTGTACACCAGGTAGTACCTGTGCATTCCGTATACAGCCAGAACGATTAGCACCAGAAAATAGGGGATCAATAACAGCAGGTCAAAGGCATTGGTATGATAGATTCCCCGAAAAGGGTCCGGCTTGAAAATGCTGTCCAGATAAAGGCGAAGGGGGTTTTCGGAAGCGAGGAATAGGGCTGCGGTTCTCATCGGGGGAAGCGTCTGCGTTCGTGATTCGGTTGATAAAGATCAAGAGCGATTTGAATCATCCAAAACTTTCTCCACGAGCAAACAATCTTAACTATAGCACACCTCGCGGGTCTCACTGGTATCGTAGGCAAAGGATCATCAGGCACGTGTGAAAACGGGACTGTAATTGGGAGTGTCATCCTGAGCGGAGCGAAGGATCTGCTTTTCGGGCGTTACAAACAGATCCCTCGTCGCTATGCTCCTCAGGATGACATCGCTAAGCCAGAGGCTGAAGCCCGGGAAAAAAGGAAGGGTTGGCGGTACTTTACGGCATGGCTCCCGCCGCAGCACGCTGAAAGTGGCCTGCTGGGGACTCCGTTGAAGCCATGCGTCAGTTCCCCTTGACCCCTCAAGACGGTATCTGACGCTCGCGCTCGCCTACGGTCTATGCCAACTGTGGAACCAAGCTCTAATGCAAGAGCCGCAGGCCACAGCGAGGAAAGCATTCGCCGTGACTACCCGCTGCACCACTTGAGAAAAAGGAGACCTCCGGTGATGCCGAAAAGAGCCGATAGAGCACTACCGAGAAGACCCGCTGAGAAAAGGCAGCGACCGTAAGTTGACTTGTCTTCACTCCAATGAGCCCAGCCACCGATCGCCTTGATGGTTACCCAGGCACCAATGAAGCCCGCTGCACCCGAGACCTCGTATCCGACGACGAGTGTGTAAAGAATCCGCTCCAATATACCTACGACCGCCGGAATCCAATCGACTCTATTGCCAGCTAAGGATCCATCGGTTCTGTACTTCGCAACTCTCGCATGGAGCCACTTCGACCAGAAGTATGTAGCCAGAGCGCCGGCGATAACGGAGACGCCGTACGCTACGACGAATCGAACCATGATTACCTCCCTTCGGACGCGAATTCCATCACCCGCCCACGGTCGTGGCCTACCTTTTTTTTATGCTGATAACCACGGCAAATTGGAAGTTCAAATTTGCCGTGGGTTCGTAAATTGGGGAGAAGCTCACGGCGAGATAGGCTTTCTACGTAGCTACCGCTACGCGTTTCTGAACCCGGCTATCACCCACAGGATCATTCGAAATCCACCTTGGATCAAAACAAAACCAAAACTCAAACCAACTGTAGAGTAGAGGAGTACCTTGAGACGATTCGCTCTCCATTGCACGGTGCATGTGTAGACCCTGTCATCCCAAATAACCCGTGGGTCTTCCGGCGGGGCAGCATTTCCTGGGCGCTGAGTTGCTACCGTACTCTTTTGCAGACTGGAAATAGCTTTTTCGGTCTGCTCTTGAGTTAGATATTGGGGGACATAAGCCAAACCGACACCCGGAACATCGATCTGTTTTGCCTCTGCCTGAAGCTTGTCGAAAATGTCGCCTTGGGGTTCAGGGATTAGGATTGCCCTGATCGTCCAAGTACTGTTTTTTGGGTCGGTCCAGTACAAATCCTTCCGGAGGCTTTACTTCTTTCCACTGATAGCCCGGTTCAATGCTTTCCTGGTGAGCTATGTAGATGGTCGGAACAGCCGTCATTGTCCACAGGACCCATCCCAAGCGCCAAAGTCCGCGTTTCCATTGAATGTTAGTCATTATCCTCCTCAAACCGGCTAGCCACGGCGAGCGTTTTTTCTCGCCGTGGGCTTCTCCTTGTTTACGGTTCCGGGGAGTGCTTCAGCGCCGTCTCCCGAATTTTGCGCAAATCCAGTTTCCCGGTCCCGAGGTAGGGGATGGCCTCCACATGGAAGAACTGGTCCGGGCGGGGCTTCCATAAGTTTGGCAGGTCGGCGTGGGCGAGTTTTCCCAGGCACTCTTTTAGCTTTTCCTCGGCCAGGGTGTGGAGCACCGCCAGCCGCTCCCCATGCTTTTCATTGGGTACCCCCGTCACGGCGAAACACTGTTCCGTTGCGCCCACAAGTTCGTGGAGGACTTCCTCAATTTTCAAATGCGGAACCATCTCGCCGCCAATTTTGCTGAAGCGGCTGAGCCGGTCGGTGATTTGAATGAACCCATCCTCGTCCAGGATGGCGATGTCGCCGGTTACATACCATCCCTCGCGAACTGCCTCTGCCGTCTTGTCTGGCCGTCCCAAATACCCTTGCATGATGTTCGGCCCGCGCACCATCAACATGCCGGCCTGTCCCATCGGAAGCGGAGACATCGTTTCTGGGTCCACAATGCGTACGCTGACCCCGGGCAGGGGGCGGCCCACCGTGCCGCGTTTCATTCCGACCTGGTGAAACCCAAGCGCCCGGAAGTCTCGGGTATTGATGGCGACGGCAGGCGAGCACTCCGTGCAGCCATACCCTTCGAGGACCTGCACTCCGAAGGTTTCCTCAAAAGCCTTCGCCACGCGCTCCGGCAGCTTTTCCGCTCCCGTGATGACCCATTCCAGGCTCCCGAAATCTTCCGGGGAGCAGCGGCGGATGTAAGTTTGGAGAAAGGTCGGCGTGGTAATAAGAAAGTTGATGCCATACTTACGGACTAGTCCTGCAATAGCATTTGCGTCCAGGGGACTGGGATGGTAAACCACGCCAGCGCCGTGGGTTGCTGGCAAAGAGAGGGCAACGGTGAATCCGAAGGAGTGAAACAGCGGAAGGATGCCGAGAATCCGGTCCTTGAGGCCGAACGGGATGGCCTGGGTCATCTGAGCAACGTTAGCCGCGATGTTGAAATGGCTTAACATAATGCCTTTCGGGTCTCCGGTGCTGCCGCTGGAAAAAATCACCGTCGCCAGATCATCCAGCCAGACCTCGTTTTCGCATCCACAAGCCTTTTCCAGCCACCGCGCTGGGAAGGTCCACGCCAGCAGTAACGCCGACAGTTTTTCCCCTAGACGCGGCTTGTCAGCCAGCTCTTCCAGCAACACAGCGCGCCCAGGAACCCGAATCGGAACTTTTTCCAAGAATGCTTTCGCGGTAACCACCGTCTCCAGGTTGCACTGCCGCGCGCAGGAAGCGATGGTTTCATTCGAGGCGGTATAGTTCAGGTTGATCGGCACTTTCCCCATCAACATCGCGGCAAAGTTCACCAACGCGCCAGGGACCGACGGCGGGAGCAGGATGCCCACCATTTTTTGCCCCTGCCAGACCTTCCGCAGCCGCCGGGCCAGGAAGACCGTCTTTGTTAAAGCACCCCCAAAACGGAGCCAGGGCACGCGCCCGTCGGCCATCAGGAACCGGAAAGGGTGCCGCCGTGCGGTGCGGATAAAAGCGCGATGCAGGGTTCGCATCTGTTCCTTCCGGTAATGGAAGGCTGTGCTGTGCAGTTCCTGCACTGCCTGGCGTACCTCCGCAGCCGTGGCTGTGGACGGCAGCGGAGGCCCGTAACTGACCGTTATCGGATAGGGAATGTGGCGCGGAAGTTTCCACAAGAACAATCCCTTCTCAAAACTGAAGACGCTGCCCCAGACCCGGTCCAGGTTCACGGGAATGATCGGAGCGTCCACGCCCTTCAAAATGCGTTCTAAGCCACGGCGAAACGGCAATAGTTGGCCGGTGCGCGAGATTTGTCCCTCGGCAAAAATGCATACCACCTCACCGTTCTGGATCGCTTCGGTCGCCGCTCGAAGCGAGTGCAGCAATTCTCGCGGCTCCGAACGTGAAGAAACAGGGATGACCCCCAGGGTCCGCGCAAAAGGCTTGAGCGCAGACCGCTCGTAATACTCCTTGTCCATCAGGAATCGGATGGGACGATCCGTGGATGCCATGACTAGCAAGGCATCCACGAAGGAGAGGTGGTTGGAGACAAACAGCGCTCCGCCTTTTTCCGGAATGTGGTCGCGTCCAACCACGCGGATGCGATAAAACGTATGCGTCAGCATCCACAGCAGCAAGCGCAAGAGCGAATCTGGCAAGAGGAAAACAACATAAGCAGTTGCCGCCAGGGTGATGGCCGCGCCGAGGAGGAAGACAGAAGAGGGCGTGAACTTCGCACCCGCGGTCAGCCCATAATCGGCGCCGGCAGCCACGAACGCTCCGACCCAGGAAAGCAAATTGGCTGCGGCAATTACACCACCTCGCACCCCGGCCGGAGGGCGGTACTGGATGAGAGCCCCGATCGGGACGATGAAAAAGCCGCCTGCAAATCCCAGAGATGCTAAATAGAATAAGACCGTTTGGAAGAACAGGCCGTCTTGAGAAAGAAGCACTGTAAAGAGCACAATGCCCAATGAGCCAAGTGGGATCAGTCCGTATTCAATTTTGTTGCCGGAGAGGTATCCAGCAGCGATACTGCCCAACCCAATCCCAATGGCAACGGCTGCTTGCAGGTAGCTATTCTGGGTATCCCCGACGCGAAGAACATCTTTTCCATAGCGCAGGATGTTGAGTTGCAGCAATGATGCGAGAAACAAGAAGTACGCGTTGCCGAAGACGGCGAGATACAAAGTGCGATCCTGGCGAATCAGGCGAATCTGCGCGGCCAAATCGGAAAGAAAGTCAATGCGCGCCTTGCGATTCGGGTTCGCAGCGGGGACCGGATAGATGCGCAGGCTCATCAGGAATCCGAAGACGACTGTAGCCATCAAAATGACTCCTGCCCAAGCCTTCTGCCCTCGAAAAATATCGGATAAAAATCCACCGGCCACCGTGCCGGCAATCGCCGCCAGATATGTGCCGAACTGTAAAACGCCGTTACCCCACGACAGCCGCTTTTCTGGAAGAAGTTCCGGCAATAGTCCCCACTTAGAAGGCCCGAAAAACGCACTTTGAGCGCTGACCAGAAAAACCACCGTGAGCAAAAGCGGAACGCTGCCGAGTGCCAGTCCCACGACTGCCAGCCCCATCGAGCCGATCTCCACCGCCTTCATCCAGATCGTTACCGAGCGCTTGCTAAACCGATCGGCGAGATAGCCGCCTCCCATGGAAAAAAGAATAAAAGGGAGCGCAAAAAGTGCCAGCGTTATCGAAACCAGGCGGTCGCGGTCGCCTTGTGAAAGGCCTATCCCTAGGATGAAGAACGTTACGAGGGTTCGGAAGGCGAGATCATTGAATGCTTCTTGAAAGCTGGCAGCAAAAAGGCTCCAGAAGCTACGCTTCCGAAGCTTCTCGGGGAGGGCCTCTGGAAAAGCGGAATTGGGCGGATTTTCCATGAATTGTTAAAGGCCGCTGTAGAGAAGGATATCTGCGCCCCAAAAAAGCAGTAGCAAAATTCCAATCCATCCGTTGATATTGAAGAAGGCTGCATTCAGGCGGGAAAGGTCTGTAGGTTTCACCAAGCGGTGCTCGTAAATCAACAAGAGGATGGCCACGCCGATCCCTGCCAGAGTAACCCAGCCCATGCGTTCAACCCAAGCCAGCCACAACAGCAGGAGAACCATCAAGAAGTGCAAGGCCGTCGAAGCCTGCAACGCGCGGCGGATACCCCAGCGCTGCGGCACACTGTGCAAGCCGCTGCGACGGTCAAAGTCCACGTCCTGGCAGGCATAGAGAATGTCAAAGCCGGCCGTCCATAGCGTAACCGCGCCGGTAAGCAAAAGAATGTTCGGCGAGAGGCTTCCGCGAATCGCGATCCAAGCGGCTGCCGGAGCAATTCCCAGGCAGAAGCCCAAAACGATGTGGGAGAGAATCGTGAATCGCTTTGTATAGGAATAGACAAACAAAATCCCCAAAGCCAGCGGAGAAAGACGAAAGGACAAAGGGTTTAACTGATAAGCTGCGAAAATCAACATCGCCGATGCCACTAGGGCAAACCAAGTGACAAAGCTGACACTCAGTGCGCCCGCAGGCAAAGCCCGGTTTGCCGTGCGCGGATTTTGCGCATCCAGATGACGGTCAATCAACCGGTTAAAACTCATCGCCGCCGAGCGCGCCGCCACCATCGCCACCACAATCCAAAACAATTGCCGCCCGCTGGGCCAGCCGCGCGCAGCCAGCAATGCGCCGATGAGAGCGAACGGCAAGGCAAACACCGAGTGCTCGAATTTGATCATCTCCAGCGTGGTTCGTAGGCTTCGCCACCAGGAGAAACTGGTTCCTGATTCGTTTTCCGAGATAGGAAGAGACATCGCCGCCACTCCATCAAGAGCAAATCATTATAAGACAATTCGCGGACTGCATGTGGTAGGCTACCGCCATAGCCAGTATCCAACGGATGGCACGATGTCGGAGCTAGAAATCAAAGCCGAACGGCTCAAAAATCTTTTGAGGCAGTTAGAAAGGGTCCTTGTTTGCTTTTCGGGCGGGGTGGATTCGAGCTATCTGTTGGCCGTGTCGGTCCGTGTCTTAGGGGAGAATGCTGTAGCCCTGACCGCCGTCTCTCCCAGCCTTGCGCCTGAAGAGGGAGCCGACGCGCAGCGTCTCGCTCAACAATTGGGCGCGCCCCACATCCTGGTAGAGACGCAGGAACTGGATGACCCTCGCTATGCAGCCAATCCAGTCAATCGTTGCTACTTCTGCAAGACCGAAGTGTACGGAGTTGCCGTGCAACAAGCACGACGGCTTGGCATCTCCCATGTGCTCGACGGCTTCAATAGGGATGATCGGAGCGACCACCGCCCCGGCCGCCAGGCGGCCCGTGAGTGGGGAGTCCGCTCCCCATTGGATGAAGTTGGATTTACCAAAGAGGAAATCCGCGAAGCGGCACGCCAGATGGGTCTGCCCGTTTGGGATAAGCCCGCGCTGGCCTGCCTTTCCAGCCGATTCCCTTCTGGCACTTCAATCACTCCCGAGCGGCTCAGACAAGTCTGGCGCTGCGAGTGCGCGCTGCGGCAACTGGGCTTCCGCATCTGTCGGGTGCGTTACTATGATGAAGAAGCGCGGATTGAGGTCGCACCGGAAGAAATCTCTCGCCTGTTTTTTTCCGAGGTGCGGGAGGAAATTCTATTGCATTTTCGTAAAGCTGGCTTTGATTCTGTCACCGTGGATTTACAGGGCTACCGCAGCGGTTCCTTGAACGAACTGGTGCTTAATCACCACTCCATATCGCCAGAGCGCGAGAGAATTGTTACACTCACCTGACTGTGAACCAGCGGCAACTCCTGCAACTTTTCGAGGCGGTCCAAAAAGGGAAGCTCCAGCCCCAGGAAGCCGCCGAGCGCCTGCGCCACCTCCCATTTGAAGACTTGGGTTTTGCCAAGATTGACCATCATCGCCTCCTGCGCCAGGGGATGCCGGAAGCGGTTTATGCGCCAGGAAAGACGCCGGAGCAAATTGTGAAAATTGTCCGGCAGATGCTGAAGCGATCTCCCAACCTTCTCATCACACGGGCCACGCCCGCCGTGGCCGCTCGCGTGAAGCGGTTGACGAAGCAGGCCCGTTTCCATCCGCTATCAGGGGCTATCGCCATCCACCGCGACCACACGCAATACGGTAAAGGAAAGATACTGGTTGTTTCTGCCGGGTCTTCTGACATCCCGATGGCGGAAGAGGCGCTGGTCACGGCGGACTTGATGGGCAACCCGGTCGAACATCTCTACGACGTGGGTGTGGCGGGGATTCACCGGCTGCTCAACTACCGTGAGCAACTGGCTTCGGCGCGGGTCATCATCTGCGTGGCGGGCATGGAAGGAGCGTTGCCAAGCGTCGTGGCGGGCTTGGTAGGCGCGCCGGTGATCGCGGTGCCTACCAGCGTCGGCTATGGCGCGAGCTTCGGCGGCCTCACGGCGCTGCTCGCTATGCTCAATAGCTGCGCCAGCAATGTGGCCGTAGTCAACATAGACAACGGCTTCGGCGCGGCGTGCTTTGCTTCCCTCGTCAATCGGCTGTAACTCGCCGTGACCTTTAAAATCAATGCACAACTTGACAGGCGTATATGGTAGGAGTATACATAATGATGTGATGCTCGCACCGGAATTCTTCCAGAACATTGTCGGATTTCAATGGGACGAGGGAAATTCGCAGAAGAACTGGCGGCGACACGGTGTCACGCAGACGGAAGCAGAACAGGTGTTCTTGAACCGTCCCTTAGTCATCGGCGACGACACAAAGCATTCGACGCGTGAGCAGCGATACTTCGTCTTAGGGCAAACCGATGCCGGCCGAGAACTCATGGTCGTGTTTGCCTTGCGCGGTTCGATGTTACGGGTCATTTCCGCCAGGCCCATGAGTTTGCGGGAACGGAGGGTGTATGCAGAAGCTGAAAGCAGCTAAAAGGATTCCACGATTTCGGTCTGAGTCTGAGGAGCGAGAATTCTGGGAAACGCATGATTCTGCGGATTACCTCGATTGGTCTCGGGCCAAGCCCGCATTCTTTCCAAATCTAAAACCGTCTACGGAAACGATCTCCCTTCGCTTGCCAGCAGGTCTTTTGGTCGAACTCAAAGCGCTGGCCAACAAGCGCGATGTGCCCTACCAATCGCTTCTGAAAGTGTTCTTGGCCGAGAGCGTGACCAGGGAGCGGGTAAGGGAACGGACGGTAATCTCCAGCGAACACCCCCGGATAAAAAGGCCGCGTAGCCGTGGTCAACATTGACAACGGCTTCGGCGCAGCCTGCTTTGCAAGCTTATCAATCGGTTGTAAACTGAGATTACTCGATGGAGAGAAGAACATGGCTTCACCCACAAAGGTTACTCGCGAACGATACATCATAGACCGGAAGGGGCAAAAGAAAGTGATCCTCCCCTTAGCCCAATATGAGCGATTACTGGAGGATTTGCACGACTTGGCTGTGGTCGCGGAGCGGCGATGAAGCGTTGGCTAAAAAGGTATGGGATATTTCTGATTGCAATGTACTGTTGGTTGCTTGTTCCATTTGCGCTTCCGAATTTCGGGTTAGCTGAGGAAACGGTATATCTTCCGCCGGCTGATAAAGATCCTTTTGTCGGTACATGGAAAACAAATCGGGATCTGTCTCGCCCGAAGTTGAGTAAGCGAGAGGCGTCGTATATCCGCACGATGTTGCGCGAGGGGGATGAATTACTGTTTTCCTCAAGCATGGAAAACTTTAAGACGAGCGAGCACCATTTCCGTATGCGTTGTGATGGTCAGTGGTACAATGTGCCGACGCCAGACCAGTCTATGCTTTGCCTGTATGCGTCTTCAAACGTTGTAGTTGGTGCATCCATTGATCCGAATCACAAAGTCAGTTATTGGACTCGGGAAGTTTCGGCAGATGGACAGCAAATGAGGATAACCGCTTACAAAGATAAAGCGCGTACGAAAATCGAGTCCATTTCCGTGTTGGATCGAATCAAATAGACTTCTTCATAGAACTTTTTTTCACTGGGGATCGCCCCCACCCTGATCAGCGATTCTAACTGCCAAAACACCTTGCAAAGATGGCATCCACGTGGCGGAGGCGGCGGTTCACAGCGAACACCGTGAGACCAGTTGTCAGCGGGCCGCAACCGTTCTCTTACGCTGCTTTGGAGGCAGATTGTGAGGCAGCCTTTCCGCTGCCTTCATGATGACTCGGAGAGTATCGTTTACGGACTTGTCGTTCGGAAAAGCCTTAGCGACATCGCGGTCCAACAAGGCAAGATTTGTGCCCTGCCGATACCGCTGGACATATTTCCCTTTTACCCCACCCGGCATTTTTGCAAAATCGTATTCGGGCTGGAGTTCGTCTTTTATCTTTCTACTGCTCTTCTTCATAAAACCTCCGCTCACGGCGGGTGGCCCGTCGCGCGCTAATGATCCGGACGGTCTCCTCTTCCTCCGTATGGGCAACCACGATAATTGTACCTCTCTCTGTCGCTCCAATCGTAATGTAACGCTTTCCTCTTCCGAATGGGCGAGGTCAGGAAACGTTGTTGACAGGGGATCGCCGAATACCGTGGCAGCTTCACGAAAAGAGATACGGTGCTTCCTTTGGTTCTGTGCCTCCTTGTCCCTGTCCCATTCGAAGAACACTTAGCGAGTTTATCATGGGGTGGGGTGGGCAGGCGCGGTTCGGATTTGCCCGCTTGCTTACGCGCGCGGCTCGGATACAAACACCCGTCCAAAGACGGCATCCACGTGGCGGAGTTGGCGGTTCAGGTCAAAGGCGGCGGCGATTTCGGCGGGGGAGAGGGTGCGGGAGATATCGGGGTCAGATTCGACCAGCTTGCGGAAATCGTCGCCGTTTTCCCAAGCTTTCATGGCATTGCGCTGCACCCATTGGTAGGCTTCTTCGCGCAGCACGCCTTTCGCGGCCAGGTCTAAGAGAAGTTGGCCGGAGAAGACCAGGCCTCGCGTCATTTCCAGGTTCTTCTTCATGCGGTCGGGGTACACGAGCAACTTATCTACGAGCCGGGTGGTGCGGGCGAGCAGGTAATCCACCAGGATGGTGCTGTCGGGCAGGATGATGCGCTCGACGGAGGAATGGGAAATGTCGCGCTCGTGCCAGAGAGCCACATCTTCGAGCGCCGCCTGCGCGTTGGCGCGCACCACCCGCGCTAAACCGCAAATCTGCTCGCAGGTGACGGGATTGCGCTTGTGCGGCATCGCGGACGATCCCTTTTGTCCGGCGCTGAAATATTCTTCCGCTTCGCGGTCTTCGGTGCGCTGAAGGCCGCGAATTTCCAATGCGATCTTTTCGAGCGACGCCGCAATGACGGCCAGCGTGCTCAGA
>JACQGE010000190.1 GCA_016199675.1 Acidobacteriota bacterium
GAATCCTGGCGGCAGCGTCAAAGACCGCATCGCTGTCTGGATGATCGAAGACGCTGAAAAACGTGGCCTGCTCAAACCGGGCGGGACCATCGTCGAAGCAACCTCCGGCAACACGGGCTTGGGGCTGGCGCTGGTCGCGGCGGTCCGGGGTTACAAGGTCATTTTCACGATTAACGACAAGCAGTCCCAAGAAAAAATGGACGCCCTCCGGGCTTTGGGAGCGGAGGTCATTGTTTGTCCTACCGCGGTAGCTCCCGAAGACCCGCGCAGTTATTATTCGGTTGCTCAAAAACTCGCCCAGGAGATTCCCAATTGCTATTACCCTAATCAATACGAAAATCCCATGAACCCCCAGGCTCATTATGAAACCACGGGACCGGAAATTTGGGAGGACAGTGCAGGAAAAATCACTCACTTTGTGGCGGGAATGGGCACGGGCGGCACAATCAGCGGTGTGGGACGGTTCCTGAAAGAAAAAAATCCGGCGATCCGAATGATTGGCGTGGATCCGATTGGTTCTCTCTATTACGAATTTGTCAAAAGGGGGACCGTCGGCAAAGCTCAACCCTATGTAGTTGAGGGAATCGGAGAAGACTTTTTTCCGAAAACCATGGAACTGACGATCCTGGACGATATTTATCAGGTAACTGATCGGGAATGTTTCGTTTGGGCGCGCAAGCTGGCTCGCATGGAAGGGATTTTCGCGGGCGGCTCTTCGGGCGGCGCGATCTCTGTGGCCTTGCAGGTGGCACGCCATTTGACCCCCAAAGACCTGATCGTGGCTTTTCTACCCGACTCGGGAGATCGCTACCTCAGCAAAGTTTACAATGACGACTGGATGCGTCGTCACCAATATTGGGAAGCTGAACTCCCCATCACGGCGGAGCAGGTCGTGCGACTCAAGCACCAGCGCCACCCTGGCAGCCACCTCATCTTTGCCTCAGCCGGAGAAACAGCCCATCAGGCTTTGCGGCTGATGCAGGATAACGAGATTTCGCAGTTGCCTGTATTTGAAAATCACGCCTGCATCGGAACTGTTCGGGAAGATGAAATCTTGAATCTGGCCTTGCGTGGATCGGATCTCAAGGAGCTTGTTTTGCGCGAATGCATGAAAGACCCTTTGCCGATGATCGAACTCAGCGCTACAATCGAGCGCCTTACCTACCTTTTAACCAAAGAAAGCCCCGCTGTTCTAGTGGATATGGGAAAAGGCGAACGTGAAATCCTCACCAAATATGATTTGATTGATATGATCGCAACCCTTTCAGAATCTTCCCCTAGATCATCTTGAATAACTACTTATTTAACAGTTAATAATCCACAATAACTAAAGTTATTCATTAATTTTTTATTTCAATATACCGCTTATTCCTCCCATCTCAATAATCGACACTCTGTTCAAGTTTTCGACAGTTTTACTGCCTTTTTTAATCAATTCAACAAGGATTCCACAGATTATAAAGCAGTTAGTCTTAGGCATCCATCTTGCATTGGAACCAGAGTCGCTTTTCAGGAATGAAAAAAGCGCAACTCTGAAAAAAGCAATAGGAGAGAAATCATGTCAGTTGCCATTGCAATGATGCCCCCCTTTCTTGGTTCTTTACCGGAGCCGCGCCTGGAAGATATGGTCACTCACTCCATGCCTGGTGTTCGTTTCTTAGCGAGCCGTCTGGCGAACCGTTTGCCATCTCATGTGGATGTGGAGGATTTGATTCAGGTCGGCGTCATCGGTCTGCTGCAGTCTGTCCAACGCTTTGATCCCGAGCGCGGAGTGAAATTCCAGACGTTTGCCAACCGGCGGATCGAAGGAGCGATGCTCGATTATCTGCGGTCCCTGGATTGGAGGCCGCGCTCCGTGCGTCAGCGAAACCGTCAGCTCAAAAAAACAATGGAGCACATGGAGCAACAATTGGGAGAAACTCCGGCAGAGGAAGCCGTGGCCGCTGAGATCGGGCTTAGCTCGGCTGCATTTCAGAAGTGGAAAAAAGACTCCGCGGTGGATGGAGATCCCCTTAGCCAGTTATTCTGGGAAAGTGAGACTGACGATAGTGCATCGCGTGCGGCAGAGGCAGTGGCCGATTCGGCGGATTCGCCAGAAGCTACGCTGGAAAAAAGCCAGATACAAAAAATTCTTTCCGAAGCCATGGATCGCCTCCCGGAAAATGAGCGAATCGTTTTGATGTTGTACTACTATGAGCATCTCACGATGCAAGAGATCGGCCAAGCCTTGGGAGTGAAGCAAGGACGCATCTCGCAACTGCACAGTCAGGCCCTGCGCCGGCTCCGCAAGCGGCTGCAAGCGACGCAGAGAAAACACGCCTGGGTTTCTTCCCTGCCCCCAACAAGTCGGAACTCAGTGCAGTAATTTATAAAGTTCCCGCCATGGCAAGCCCGGCCGCCAGCCAGGATACGGCGTTGGAAAAGCTTAACCTGAATCCTGCGTCATGAGCATGAAGAGAACTCCTGGAACGCTTGTAGTAAACCTCGGGCAGGGTTATTTTGGCCTTTGTTGTGAAACATCACTAATAGTGAAGGTTGGCAACATTGGCCCGTGGACCCCGAAAACTCCGAGTTTCCGCCGACGCCATCGGCCTTACGCAGTTCGGCGGAGTCGCTCTGATCGAGCAATTCTTCCAGCGCATCGGCTTGCAGGGTGCGCTTTGGCGACATGTCCGGTTCGCCCAGAGGAACCACCGCTACAGTATCAGCGAATCGCTGAAAGCTCTGTTGTACCCGCTGGTGCTGGGCCTCGGTCGAATCGAGACCACCGAACCGTTGAAGGACGCCTATGCCCTGGGGAAAATTCCCACGAAGGACTTCCTGGCCAACGAAGCGTTCTTCCAAATCGTCCTGCTGGCCTACAACCTTTTGAACTGGTTCAAACGGCTCTGTGTCCCGC
>JACQGE010000187.1 GCA_016199675.1 Acidobacteriota bacterium
CGTTATAGCCCCATCTACTTGCTGCCGCTGGGAATCAGCGGGGGGCTCTTGAGCCAGAAGGCTTGCTGCCGACCCCAGAATTAAGAGTGCAATCATGCACTCCATCATGGCGCGGTGGGATTCTGTGTGTATCCGGTACATAGAGAGTCACTTTCAAAAGAACTGAAGAGAAATTACTGATCTAGTGGCTTCGGTACAAAATATCAGATTCCTGAGCTAAGAACCAATCCAATGATTGCGACTTCAGCCGGTTCCGCTGTGGAGCATTCTGAACTGGAGTTTCCGCCTTGACGTTCCGCTTCGCCCAACAAGTTAACGCGGAAGTCTGTTCGTGTCAAGCCGAAGTCCAACGCCGCTGGATCGAGGCGTCCAAGAATTGTGCTAACAACGCCTGCGGATTGAATCCAGTCCGGATTGGCGAAGGATCACACGGTAGAAATGCAGGGAAAAGCTAAGAAAAATTAGGTGGGGAGAGTAAGCTGGCGGGTGCCGCAATCGAATCCTTTCTCGAAGGCAGCCAGATTCAGCGCTTGGGTGCCCTGCGGGACCGATTCGCCGATCGCGCGTTGCGCGGAATCAGGTTGCAGCAAGCCCGTAATAGCGGCAAAGAAACCGACAACAACCATGTTAAGCACCATCTTGCGCCCCAGTTCTTCGGCGAGTCGCATGGCCGGTACTGCATGAATGCGCGCAGAGGGAGGAGTGGCGCCCGGCTGAACTAGATCCTCTTCCACCAGGAGGATGCTATCCTTACCTTCTTGCAGTCGGGGCGTGAATTTCCGATAAGCCTCCTGCGACAGAGTAACCAATATGCTGGGTCGGGTAATGTAAGGATAGAAGATGGGATCGCGGGAAACGACAAGCTGCACGCTGCAAGCGCCGCCGCGTGCTTCCGGGCCGAAGCTTTGCGTGAGGGAAACATTATAGCCTTCAAACAGCGCCAACCCACGGCCAATGGTCATTCCCGCCAAGACCACACCTTGCCCCCCAAAGCCACTGATTTGAATTTCAACTGGGGACATAGTCACCTACACAGCCCGCATATTGGGCATCGAGTGTGCGGGCTAGTTGTTGATTCATTTGTTCTAGAAAAACAGGGCGTTCGATGTCCACAAATTTTCCCACCACAATCGGTCCTTGGAACCCGATGCCTGCCTCTTTCGTATTGGCGCCGTGCTGAACTACACTCTTATCCTTGAAATATTTCATCTCATCCAAACCATCGCCCAGCCGGTTCCGGCGGCCATAAAGAGTAGGACAACCGCTGATAATTTCCAGAAAGCTGAATCCCTTTTTGCGCAGCATCTCTCCCATCGCATGTGTGAGTTGCCGGACGTGATAGGACGTCCAGCGCGCCACGTAAGTGGCCCCCGCCGATTCTGCTAGGAAGGGCAGGTTGAACGGCTCCTCGAAACAGCCGTAAGGAGTTGTGCTGCTGATCGCGCTCAGCGGGGTTGTGGGAGTTACTTGTCCCCCGGTCATTCCGTAGGTGAAATTATTGACGCAGATAACCTTAAGGTCCTGGTTCCGGCGCGCCGCATGGATGAAATGATTACCGCCGATAGAAACCAGGTCGCCGTCTCCACTGTAAACCACGACGGTGAGTTCAGGATTGGCTACCTTCAGACCTGTGGCAAAGGGGATGGCGCGCCCGTGAGTCGTATGGAACGAAGTGAGTTGGAGATAACCGGCGACGCGCCCCGTACAACCGATGCCGGAAACCACAACCACTCGTTCCAGGTTTAGGCGGCTTTGCAGAAGGGCGCGCGAGAAACAATTCACCGTAGTTCCAATGCCGCAGCCGGGGCACCAAACGTGCGGAATCCTCTCGCTCCGAATAAAAGCCTCCACCGGATTGGGTGCCAGAGGGACCTCGGCTAATACGCTCATCGCAGTACCTCCCGCGTGGAAGCGTGAGTCAGGATGGCTTCCAGGATTTCTTCTGGATGGTGCACTGCTCCGCCCGCGCCGGGGACGAGAACCACCGGCGCGCGACCGGAGACTGCGCGCTCCACCTCTTGTACGATTTGGCCGCAATTGATTTCGGCTACCACAAAGGCCCGCGCCTGATTCGCCAGTTCCCGCAGACGCTTTTCCAGGAAGGGCCATACCACAATCGGCCGCAATAACCCAGCGGCGATGCCCCGTTCGCGGGCCATCTGCACGGCTTGCATGGCTACCCGCGCGGTGATGCCGTAAGCGACGACAACAATCTCGGCGTCGTCCAGAGTGGTTTCTTCGTAGCGCACAATCTCGTCGGTGTGCTGACGAATCTTATTGATCAAACGTCGAACCAATTGCTCCTGAGCCTGGTAGTTCGTCGCCGGGTATCCACGCTCATCATGGGTTAGCCCCGTGATGTGGATGGGATAACCGTCACCGGCCCGCACCATTTCCGGGACGCCGTGGGCATCGGCCCGGTATGGCAAGTATTGAGAGGGGGGAAGGGAAGTGTAACGGCGGGGGACAATCTCAATTTCGCCCGGGGGCGGTATCACAACCTTTTCCGTCATGTGGCCGACGCATTCATCCATCATCAAAAACACGGGAACGCGATATTGCTCCGCCAGGTTGAAGGCGTCAATGGTCAGGTCGAAGCACTCCTGCGGCGAGTTCGGCGATAGCGCGATAATTTCATAGTCTCCATGAGAGCCCCAGCGAGCCTGCATCATGTCGGCCTGTCCGGGAAGCGTAGGCAGCCCCGTCGAGGGTCCCCCGCGCTGTACATCCACAATGACCAGCGGAGTCTCCGTCATAACGGCGAAACCGATATGCTCCATCATCAGAGAGAATCCCGGCCCCGAGGTAACGGTAAAAGCCTTGGCCCCGGCCCATACGGCTCCTGCGATGGCAATTGAGGAAGCTAGTTCATCCTCCATCTGAAGGAATATCCCTCCCACCAAAGGTGCGCGCTGAGCGAAACGCTCTACAATTTCTGTGGAGGGCGTGATTGGATAGCCGGCAGCAAAACGACAGCCAGCCGCCAGTGCTCCTTCGCAACAAGCCTGATCTCCATCGAGAAAATGAGTTCCTGTAAGCACGCCGGCCGGATCAGCTTGCACGCAATACCTCCCCTGTCGAACCGCCAGGACTTTTGCCTTGCTGTCCATTTTTATGAGTCATCACGGCATAGATGGCGAAATCCGGACAATACAGTCCGCATAAATCACACCCCGTACACCCCTCGGCGTCGGCCAGACGCGGAGGATGGTATCCTTGAGCATTGAACTGTTCTGAAAATACAAGTACGCCCGGAGGACAGAAGGCGATACAAAATCCACAACCCTTACAGCGGTTCAAATTGATATACACGATGCCGCGTATCCGCTTTGCTTTTTCCGCAACGCCAGTCCCTTTTGACATCTGATTAGGTTCATCCGTCATAAGTCTCAAATCACCGCACGTCTCGTGCCAAATAAGAAAATGTTTCTTGAAGATAACAACTTTTGCAAATACAAGGATTTCATATTAGAGGTAAGCAGGGATGACGAGAGGCCGGTGCGCAGAATTCATCACCACCATGCGTTGAATGACATATGCGACGAGCTAGACTAGGGTGCTATTTGGTCCACGATGTGTTTGGCGATGGCGAGTGAAGCGGTGGCGGCAGGGGAGGGGACGTTCAGTACGTGGATGGCGCGCTCGGTGCGCACGATGCAGAAGTCGTCGAGTAATTTCCCGCTACGGTCCAGGGCTTGGGCGCGGACTCCGGCGCCGCCGGGGCGTAAATCGTTCTCTTCGATTTCCGGCACAAGCCGTTGCAGCGCGCGAGTGAAGGCTTTTTTGCTCAGCGAACGGTAGAACTCCTCCAAACCACTCCGCCAGTATTTTTTTGCCATGATCCAGAAACCGGGGAAGGAGAGAGTTTCCATAGCATCAGCCAGGGCGAAGTCGGTCTTGCGGTAGCCCTCCCGCCGGAGCGCCAGAACCGCGTTCGGGCCTGCCTCGACGCCGCCCTGAATCCTGCGGGTAAAGTGCACTCCCAGGAAAGGGAACTTGGGATCGGGCACAGGGTAGATCAACCCTTTCACCAGACGCTGGCGCTCGGGGGCGATCTCGTAATACTCGCCCCGGAACGGGACAATCTGCAAATCCGTCGGCGCGCCAGCCCGCTTCGCGACGCGGTCGCTGTGGAGGCCTGCGCAATTGATGATGCGCCGGGTTTGGAAATGACCTCGCGTCGTCTCGACCATGGTTTGCTCGCCTTGGTGGCGGATGCCGAGAACTTTGGCATAGGTGATGACCTCGCCTCCCTGAGCAGCAACAAGCTCGGCAAATTTCCGGGCGACTGCGCTATAGTCGGTGATGCCGGTGCCGGGGACGCGCAGCGCACGGGTGCCGGAGCTATGCGGCTCAATCTCGCGTAACTCCTCTGGGCCGATCATGCAGAGGTTAGGCACTCCGTTGGCTGTGCCACGACGGTGCAATTCCTCGAGCGCAGGGATTTCTTCTGCCCCTGTGGCCACCACCACCTTGCCGCAGATTTGGTGAGGAATGCTGTGCTCCTGGCAGAAGGCAACCATCGCGGCGGCTCCTTCCACGCAGGTCTTTGCCTTGAGAGAACCCGGTTTGTAATAAAGTCCGGAATGGATGACGCCGCTATTGTGGCCGGTTTGGTGGGCGGCTATGCGACCCTCCTTCTCCAGCACCACGAGACGCCAGCGAGGAAACCGCCTCCCCGTCTCCAGAGCGACAGCTAAGCCGATGATACCTCCGCCGATGATTACGAGATCGAATTGGGGTGGTTCTTTCACAGTTTGCGCAATCGTGCGAAGATGCCTGCTTCCTAACGCGCGGCTTGGAAGAGGAAGTGCAGATTCCTCGTCGCTACTCCCTCGGCTTCCCCTTCGGCTTCGCTCAGGGCATGGCTCGGGACAAGGCTCGCTCGGAATGACAATTTAAGATGGCCGGTCCCAAAAACCCACGGCGAGAAAAAGCGCTCCCCTCGACAAGCTCGGGGCAGGCACAGCGCGGCTTAGATTGCCTGATTTGAAGGCGGATGTAAAGCGGGATGGCTAGACCATTTTCAGTATTGGTGTAGACCGCCGGAAAAGCAGATCCCTTCGACA
>JACQGE010000192.1 GCA_016199675.1 Acidobacteriota bacterium
GGGCTTAAGCCCACTTTGACGACATGCCCCCCCAACCCCCACAAGATCGCCTTCCGCTTTTCTCTGGCTTGCAGAAGCGCCTCTACGACGGCGCGGAAACTATTGCCCGCCAGAATCCGTGGAAAGGAATCCAGCAGCGCTGCCAAGCCACCGCCTTTGTGGTAGGCCCTGGCAAAGTCCCCTACTCCCACTTTGGCCGGACGTTCGGCCAGCGGCACCGTCCGCAGACCGTTGCGGTCCAGCGGTTCCTGCTTGTAGATACTCATGCGTGTTTTCTCTGCGGTTCTGTGTCCCTGTCGCCAACGCGAATTGTTCGCCGCTCATTCATACACTTCCCGCCGGTGACGGACCCGATAGAAAAGGAGCAGACGGCCCTTAATGTCGAAGCGAATGCGATAATCCCCCACCCGAAACCGCCAATGTCCTGGCCCGCTTTTGCCCGCCAGTTTCCGGCTGTGCTGGAATGGGTCCTTCAGCAATTTCGTCTCGATAGCGCGCAGGATTCGGGCCTGAATCGAGGGCTCTAGCTTCTTGAGATTAGCCGCAAACTGATGCGTGTACCTCGCTTCAAAGGAGGTTTCCATTCAGCGCAATTTCTTGTTGGCCAAGGCGAGTTTCAGTTCGCCGTGGGTCAGGAATCGGCCCCGCTTGATTTCCCGCGCCCCCTGCTTCAAACTCCGCTGGAACTTCGGGTCGGACTCTTCGAGGAGGGTGTCCAGGAAGTCTTCGACATCTTCGTATTGATCGGGATGCTGCTCGACGAAATCCTGGATGCTCAAGAGAACTCCCACCGGAATGTTGCGGCGCAGCACCACAAAGCGCTCCTTGTCCCGCAGCTCTCGCAGGATGCGGCCTAATTGTGTTTTCAGCGTATATGCCGTAATCGCTTTCGTCATGATTCCCTATTGAATTGACCAATTCAATTGTACCGATTTGGGTGGCGACGGTCAAACACCGATGGAACGGAGGTAATGAGAGCCGCGCGCGTGAGCAAGCGGGCACTGAACGCTGGCTGATGCCACCCCCTGGCGCAAGGCTGCCTGAATGTAGTTTCTCAGAATCTGCCTTTCTCCATTTTCCCGGGCGTAGTGTATCAGTTTAGATATGTCTTGTCGTTGCTCCGAATAACGTCTGCTATTTGAAGCCCTCTATTCACGGCAGTCTTCAAGTGAAGTTTCTTAGTATCCGCTCCAAACCTAATAATCAATTTCATGTCATCACCATCGCCTTCCTTTCCTACGATTTGCCCATAGCCGAAATGTGGATGATGAACATGGTCTCCCCGGTCATAAGTTGGATGTGCCGTTCTCCGAATCATGTAATGATTGTCGCCGGACGGCGGATGGTCTCCCTCGGCGGCCAATTTTGCCACGATACAGCCCGCTGCTAAACTTCCCAGAAATATGAGGAACCCTGGAGTATGGTTTACTCCACCGTGTGATGAACACGCACCTTGCCTGCCGATTGAAGGAGATGCCCAACCATCATTGCAAACCGTTGGGCCAACCACATAATGGAGTGCAACCATGCACAAGAAGAATGTTATTAGCCCAAGAGTAAATGGCGTCGGCTTTCTCATTTGGCTAGCGCGGCTCTGATTAAGCGGGCGAGCCATTTTTGGCGAACAGCTTCACGAGCGCTTGACCGGTGTAAGAGCGGCCCACACGCGCGACCTGTTCCGGCGCTCCTTGGGCGACCACTCGCCCGCCGGCCTCTCCCCCTTCCGGCCCCAGATCAATCACCCAGTCCGCCGTCTTGATGACATCCAAATTATGCTCGATGATGATGACGGTGTTGCCCAGGTCTGTCAAGCGGTTCAGGACTTCCAGCAGCTTCCGCACATCGTCAAAATGGAGGCCCGTAGTCGGCTCATCCAAGATGTACAGAGTGCGGCCCGTCTGGCGGCGGCTCAACTCCCTCGCCAGCTTGATTCGCTGAGCTTCGCCGCCCGACAAAGTCGTCGAAGACTGGCCCAGGTGCAGATACCCCAGTCCCACGTCCACCAAGGTTTTCAGTTTCTGGGTAATTTGCGGAATGTTTTCCAGGATTCCCAGCGCATCCTGAACCGTGCTCTCCAGAATATCCGCAATGGAGTATCCCTTGTATTTCACGGCCAGGGTTTCCGAGTTATAACGCCTTCCGCGGCAGATGTCGCAGGTGACAAAAACATCGGGGAGAAAATTCATCTCGATGCGGCGCTGGCCGTCGCCTTGGCAGGCCTCGCAGCGCCCGCCCCGCACGTTGAAGCTGAAGCGGCCGGCGCGATAACCCCGCTCGCGCGACTCCGGGAGCATCACAAAAAGTTCCCGGATGGGTGTGAAAACGCCGGTATAGGTAGCGGGGTTGGAGCGAGGAGTTCGGCCAATGGGTGACTGATCAATGCAGATAACTTTATCAATCAGTTCAGCCCCTTCGATGCGCTCATGCAAGCCCGGTTCCTCCTTGGCGCCGTAGAGCTTCTGCGCTATAGCGCGATAGAGAATGTCATTGACGAGCGTGGACTTGCCGGAGCCGGAAACCCCAGTCACTACGATCAGCAGACCCAAGGGGAATGCGACATCCGCTCTTTTCAGGTTGTTCGCCCGCGCCTCATGCACTGTCAGAAATTTTCCATTCGGTCTGCGACGCAAAAGAGGGACAGGGATTGTGAGCTTTCCAGCGATGTATTGTCCTGTCAGAGAGGACTCCGTAGCGGCAATTTGTTCTGGAGGTCCCGATGCGACCAGATAACCGCCTTGCCTTCCGGCTCCAGGACCGAGATCCACCACGTAATCAGAGCGTCGGATGGTTTCCTCATCATGTTCCACCACCAGCACGGTGTTGCCGAGGTCGCGCAGATTCGCCAGGGTCTCCAAAAGCCGGGCGTTGTCCCGATGATGAAGGCCGATGGAAGGCTCGTCCAATACATAGAGAACACCCCGAAGCTTGGAGCCGATTTGAGCAGCCAGGCGGATGCGCTGGCTCTCGCCGCCGGACAAAGTGGGCGCCGCCCGATCTAGGCTGAGGTAGCCCAGTCCCACAGCCATCAGAAATTCAAGGCGGTTCCGAATCTCCGCCACAATCCGGCCCGCGATTTTCACTTCCTGCTCGCTGAGCCGTACCTGTTCCATGTTCTCCGCCATCCTCGTTACCGGAAGCGCGGTGAGGTCCGCGATGGAGAGGCCATTGATCCGTACCGCCAAACTCTCCGGGCGAAGCCGTCTGCCCTGGCAGGCGCTGCAGGGAGCAGGCGACATAAATTGGGTCAGCCATTCCTGGTAGCTTTCCGAACCTGTATCCTCATAGTTCTGTCGCAGCAGGGGAATGATTCCAGGAAAGCCATCTCGCAGTCCGTGGTCGTTGTAGTTCTTGCCGTAGAGGACGAAAGCTTGCACTTTTTTTGGCAACTCGCTGAACGGAGCATGGAGATCGAAAGAATGGTCGGTGGCAGCTTCTGCCAGTGCCCTCTGCCAATAGGATGATCCAAAGGCAGGCCCCAATCCACCCTGGAGCAACGGCTTGCTCCAGTCTGCGATCACCTTGGCCGGGTCAAAGTCCCATTTGCTTCCCAATCCCTGACAGGATGGACACGCTCCATACTTGCTGTTAAAGGAAAAGGAACGCGGTTCCAAGGCCGGAAGGTTAGTGCCGCAATCCGGGCAGGCCAGTCGTTCCGAGTAGAGAACTTCTTTGCCCCCAACCACCACTACCTGTACCAGGCCATTAGCCAGCTTCAGAGAGGTGCGAACGGAATTTTCAATGCGCTTTTCGGAAGCGGGGCGGATCAACAGGCGATCAACCACTACCTCCAAAGTGTGGTTCTTGCGCTTGTCGAGCCGGGGAGGTTCCTCCAAGGCATGCAGCACGCCGTCAATGCGGACCCGGACAAATCCCTCCCGCGCCAGCTTTTCCAGTTCCTTCTTGAATTCTCCTTTTCGTCCACGCACCAGAGGAGCCAGGATCATGATGCGATCATTATCTGGAAGGGCCAGAAGTTGCTCTACGATCTGTTCCGCGGATTGCCGTGAGATTGGTTTTCCGCAATTCGGGCAGTGTGGGATCCCAACCGTAGCATAGAACAACCGCAGATAATCGTAGATTTCCGTGATTGTTCCTACGGTCGAGCGGGGACTTCGCGATGCGGTCTGTTGCTCGATGGAAATGGCCGGACTAAGCCCTTCCACTGTATCCACATCGGGCCGCTCCATCTGATCTAAAAACTGCCGCGCATAGGCCGAGAGCGTCTCCACATAGCGTCGCTGCCCCTCGGCGTAGATGGTGTCAAAGGCTAAGCTGGATTTCCCCGATCCGCTCAGGCCGGTGATAACCGTCAGCGTGTTGCGGGGAATCTCCACCGAAATATTTTTCAGGTTGTGCTGGCGTGCTCCGCGAATGGAGATCTTGTCGATAGCCATTGATTACCTTCTCATACTACAAAGCCAAAAAGCCCCCATCCTAGAATAGCGTGCCCCTGGCAGAGGGTCAAACGGCAGCACCGATGTTCCTAACCTCGCGTTATTCTAATAAGGATGGAGATTCGGGAACATTTTCGAATTACCGGGACCGCCTTGAAAAGCTGGTTGATCGCGCAAGCTTATGATGCGTTGGTGGTCGGTTTATTTTGGCTGGTGGGGCTGCTGCTCCTCGGCATACCCTTCGCGCCACTTTGGGCGTTGCTCGGCGCCTTATTTCAATTTGTTCCGCACGTGGGGACGATACTTGCACTAGTTGGACCGGCAGTGACCGGAGCGATTAGCGGCGGGCTGGAGCATATGCTGTACGTGATGATCCTTTACGCTCTGATCATCACAATCGATGGATTCTTGTTACAGCCCTATCTGATGAGGCGCACGGCTCGAATTCCGATCTGGGCTTCGATACTCGTTCCTCTGCTGCTTGGCATCTTTCTGAATGTCTGGGGAGTCGTGCTCGCGGTTCCGCTCCTTGCGGTGATCTATGCCTATCGGTCGCGTTTTCGAGGAACGCCACGCTAACTTGCAAGAATTCCAGGGCCTGGGGTTGCCACCGCTGCTGAAGTGGATGTGAGCACTCTTGCAGAGCGCCTGCGTGCAGATCACTATCCGCCGGTGGTGTGCTCGTTTTACCTCATACCGTGGGCGCCTGGGCCAGAGCGATCTGAGTTGGTATTGACAAGCGCAAACGCCTTGGCCTACATTTACTTTCCTGAGAGTGGGAGGGCATATGGCGATAAAAAAACTCCCTAAGATTTTGGTTGTCGATGATGAAGACGAGCATCTGGCTATCCTCCGCAAAATTCTGGAGGAGGCCGGTTATGGCGTGGAGACGTGTTCTTCGGGCCACGAAGCCTTGAGCAAGCTTCGGAGAAATCATTACGATGCCATCTTGTGTGACATGTGGATGCCGGGAATCACAGGGATGGGACTCTATCAGATGATGAAGGAGGAGTTTCCACTGTACGAGCGCCAATTCGTCTTCATTACTGCTGATGTAGCCTCGGAGATGACTTGGGAATTCATTAGAACCAGGAACTTGCCCTATGTCATCAAACCTTTCAGCCCGGCTGAATTGCAGGAAAAGTTGAGCGAAGTCGTGGGAGATCGGCTGGAAGCCGCATCGGAAGTTCGGCGGGATGAAAGCAACAAAAGACAAGATCGCCGCCTAACTTTAAAGGCGGATGTACAAGTGCGGCAGAAGAAATGGGTGACGGGTGGCCCGGACACAGCATCTCTGGTGGACATTAGCAGGCGAGGCATCCGCTTTTTTACAAACCGCCAATACTGGGTTGGAGCCGAAGTCCTGGTAACCTATCCTGTTACTGATCCTAGCGCACTGGAACAGCAGGGAAAAATCGTTCGAATTGAAGAACTTCGCGATGGCTGGCGTCGCGTAGCTGTTGCTCTGAATATTGGAAAAAGCGGCGGGGGAGAGGAGAGGCGTTTAGATAACGGACGAAGGACTGGAGAGCGCCGGCAATCCATCAAGGTTTATACGGGGATACAAGAACGCAGACTAGAGGATCGTCGTTCTGGATTGGAGCGGAGAATCGTTACTTCAACCGCTTCCCGATAATCCGCATTTGCGGAAATTTCTGATCAGAGGGCGGCTCAAGCGGCTACTACTTTCGCTGGGGTCCGATTTCTCAGCGGTTTGGCGCCTTTTCTTTCGGCAATACTATCAATTGTTTGGAGTAGTTGATCCAGCGAGGAGACATTCGGAGCGATCTTCCGGGCACCTTTTTGACCCTGCATCGGAACATTCGCGAAAATTACAGGAGGTTTTCGAGCGTCTGTAAGTTTCGAGAAAAAATCCTGCCGCCAGGAATTAACAACCACTGCATCAAAAGAACCTCTAGCGAGAAGTTCAAGAGCTTCTGTTACATTGCCCGCCACTTCACAATGATGCCCGCCAAATTCGAGAACCAAGGCGAGCAATTCCCCCCTCGCGCGTCTTTGAGAAAGGACAAGGATTTTCGCCATATAATCCCCTCTCTGTTTCTGCCATTAATGAGAATAATCTTACCGATTCTCGCATAGGTTTTGGGAAGAACAAGCAATATTTTGATATTTTCACACAGCCTTTCGAAGAGAACCAATCCCCCCTACCATTAGATTGTTTTTTTCAAAAGGCAACCCCCAATATCTTGATGTTACCTTAAAAAGCACTCTTACTTAGGAGGCGGCTTGAAAGGGACGGCGAAATAGCGCCATCGAGTGAATTCTTCTTTACGAGGAGCGCTTGCGCGGATAATGCCGTTCCAGGTATTCCTGAATATCCTGCTCTTCAATGCTTAAATGGGCTTCCGCATGCGCCTTTTCCGTCTCCCGGTGGAGTTCCTGTTTCAACCGCTGGAGGGAGATGGAGGGGCCATCCTGAAATTTCAATGGGGTCAAACGAAACGATTCCGATGACACGCCAACGGTGAATTGCCGAGAGACGCCTGGGGAATCAATGACGAGAAAATTATAAACACGAGAAGCGTCGGCGATAATGAAGCCTTCATACTGTATTAGAATATCCATTCGCGGCATTCTTTCTCCGCCGGGACCTTCTCTAATGGCAGCCAAACTCGCTCGCAGTTTCCAGGCTTAATCTAGGAAACTACCCCGAGCATCTTCCCCTAAGCTGACCGGCACTCAATAGTCGGCGAGACTGATAGTATTGGCTACCAACGCGGTTCGCGCGGTTGGCGCGATGCTCCACGGTAATCATCGCGGGAGTATCCTCCCCGACCGCGACCACCACCGCGTGGCCCCCCACTCCGTTCTGGCTTCGGGCGGGCTTCGTTTACGTTCAAAGCGCGACCGTCCACTTCTTTTCCGTTCAACGCGGCAATGGCCTTGGCCGCATCTTCATCATTAGCCATTTCCACGAAAGCAAAGCCACGAGAACGGCCCGTGTCTCGGTCCGTCATCAACTGGATGCGCGTGATTTCTCCAAACGGTTCGAACAATGACCGCAGTTCGCTTTCCGTAGTTTGAAAACTCATGTTTCCGACAAACAAATTCTTCATTCTCTTTTTTCTCCTTAGCTAAGTTGCTGCAACGCCAATGCGAAGCAATCAGGCAGCTGGCCCTCAGCAATTGCTTCGAGTCGGCTCTTGAGCATTTGAGAGGGAGTCAAGTGGGCAGGAAGCAAACTACAGTACTGAATCGTTTCACGCAAAATGACTTCTCCAAATACATAATCAGTATATCACTAGATCAAAACAAAATCGAGGAGAAGAATTTGAGAGATAATTTTCGGATGTTGCTTCGAATACCAGTGCTGATTTTCGGTCGTTCCGCAAACGCCAAGATAGCGAGCCAAGAGATACCTGTACTCAAACTAACCCATTTTCAAATTTCTGCTCCGGCAAGGTAGTGCGTGGATTCAGAGGGAGTAAAAAACCATTTGAGGGAGATTTCCCACCCAAATTTGGATTTAGGAAACGGTATCCAAACTGAATTAGGGCAAGCAAGTCCATTGTTTAGAATAGATTCACATCCGAGATCTTTCGCGTTCCGAATGGCAAACAAAACGCATATGGATTCAGGGAGGAGGTTTTGATTATGGCAACGCAGGTTATTTCAAAAACATATCATTATAGAAACGAGTTGGGGTGGCGGTTCAGAAGGTTGGGAAGTGTGGTTTCTGAGGGAAAGCATCCTCTTCAAGTTTCCAGTCCTCCGGAATTCAAAGGAGAGACCGGGAATTGGACTCCGGAAGATTTATTCGTAGCCTCCGCAAACGCCTGTTTGCTGCTAACCTTCCTCGCTTATGTGGAGAAGGAACACATCGCCGTGAGCTCGTATGAAAGCGCTGCAGTTGGCACTGTGGAAAGGGTTGCGGAAGAATATCGGTTCACTGAGATCACTATACAGCCTCGGGTCACGCTGATGGATTCATCTTATGCTCCACAAGTAGAGGAGATGCTGCGCAAGGCCGAAGAAAACTGCCTGATTGCCAATTCCATCATGGCTCACGTGCATGTGGAGCCGCAGATTCTTTCCGTGGCTGACTGATCCCGCCAAACTGCGAAGATTGGTTTAGCCGAAAAACTCTTTCATTTTATCGGTGAGCTTCTTTTCCGCTGGCCCGTTTTCTGGCCTGGAGATCGCGTCCAACTGCTCTAGCAACTGGCGTTGCTCCTTAGTGAGATTCGTAGGAGTAACGACTTTAGCGATGACGTATAGGTCTCCCCGGCCCCGGCCATTGAGGTGAGGGATTCCTTTGCCACGCAAACAGAAGCGCGAACCGGGTTGGGTTCCGTGTGGTATAGTCAGATTTTCTTTGCCTTCTAGCGTAGGAACCTCAATCTTGGCTCCCAAAGCAACCTGCGAAAAACTGAGGGGAATCGAGCAAATCAAATCATCTCCCTCCCTCCCGAAGAACTCATCCTCCTGGACTTGAATTACGACATAGAGGTCGCCGGACGGCCCTCCCTGAAGCCCGGCTTCTCCTCCCCCTGAAATCCGCAGTCGGCTTCCGGAGTCCACTCCAGCAGGAACGTGAATATCCATAGTTTTTTCCACGCGAACCCGGCCCTGCCCGTGGCAATGCTTACAAGGATCCGTAAGCACTTGCCCCGCCCCGCCACAATGAGGGCAGGTACGGCTGATGGTGAGAAATCCTTGCTGATAGCGGACAGAACCCCGGCCACCGCAACTGCGGCAAGCGGACGGATGAGTTCCCGGCTTCGCCCCGCTGCCACTGCAAACGGGGCAAGTTTCCGTTCGCGGGACCTTGATCCGCGATTTCGTCCCAAAAGCGGCTTCCTCAAAACTGATCGCTAGATCGTAGCGAAGGTCAGCTCCTCTCTGAGCACGCGTTCTGTGGCCTCTGGATGCAGTTCCAAACAAGTCCCCAAATCCAAAAAAGTCTCCTAGAATATCGCTGAACTCTGAAAAAGTGGAGGGATCGAATCCGGCAAAACCGCCGCCGCCAGCCACGCCCGCATAGCCATAACGGTCATAGTTCGCCCTCTTCTGCGGATCACTGAGAACGCTATAGGCCTCGGCAGCTTCCTTGAACTTCTCTTCGGAAACTTCTTTGTTTTCCGGATTACGGTCTGGATGGTGCTGCAGCGCGATCCGACGATAGGCCTTCTTGATCTCCTGATCGGTCGCTTCTCGGGACACACCCATAACTTCGTAATAATCACGTTTGCCGTTCAAAACTTCACTCCGGTTCGACATCGCTTTGCGAGGGGTTGTCCTTTGCCACAGGATGCTTGGCAACTTTCACCCAGGCGGGACGAAGGACGCGTTGTTTGAAAAGATAACCCCGCTGCACCTCCTCTAAAATCTGATGTTCCGCATGTTGGTCTGTCACTACAGTGGCAATGGCCTCGTGCAGGTGTGGATCGAACTCGCGCCCTTTAGCCTCCATGACTTCCAATCCCAGCTTCTGGAGCGTGTTACGCAATTGCTGATAAATCAGTTCCACGCCTTTGCGATATTCTTCCGATCCGCCATCGCTTTCCAGAGCCAGTTCAAAGCCATCCAAAATCGGCAGGAATGATTTGACGGTGTCAAAGAGGCTGTATTGCAGAAATTCTTCTTTTTCTCGCGAAAGCCTTTTACGAAGGTTTTCAAACTCCGCCTGTTTGCGCAGGAGTTGATCCTTCAGTTGCTGTTTTTCCGCCTCCAGCTTGCGAATAGTTTCCTCAAAGTCGGATGCAGAAGGCAGGGGCAACGCGGATTCTTCCGCCGTCGGCGGCAGAGACGCCTTTTCTACGTAAGGCTTGTTTCCTGCTTCCGCCGCTGCATCTCCGGGATCGGGGAGGGAATCTTTTTCTGGTTCCATGAGATGGTCAATTCATTTCCTGACGTTGGAGTAACCGTCCAATGTAGCCGATGGCTCGAATCACGCGATCGTATTCCATGCGCACGGGGCCTAGAATGGCGAGGCGGCCCGTTGTCTCTCCCTCGCAAGAAAACCTAGCGCCGATGAGCGCAAAACTTTTCAACAGGGAAGGCTTGCCGGGCAATCCGATGACGACCTGCAGTGGATCCCCCGGCACGCGAATGCATTCGCACAGGAGATGAATCAGATCCTGCTTTTCTTCCAGTGCCCGAAGCAGTTCACGAATTTGAACTGGGTCTGCTAGTTCAGGCTGACCGACTAGATTCGAGGTTCCTTCCAAAAAGATTTCACCTGCACAATTATCCTCCAGCATCCCCTGGGCATACAGTTCTCGCAAGTCTCGCAACACACTGTCACAATTTGCACCCTCTTGCCGGACCTGGTGGATCAATTCGGCTCGAATCTTCCCCAGTTCCCAGCCCTGGAAGTGCTGATTCAGGTATTGTGAGGCTGCCTCTAATTCGAGTTGGGGAATTTCGTGCTCCACGCGAAGCACGTGATGCCGCACCTGCGAATGCGGAGAAACCAGGACTACCAGAATCCGCCGCTCTCCCAAACGGACGAAATGAATATGTTCCAAAATCGTTTGTGCCATTGGTTCCCGCACCACTACGCCCAGGTTATGCGAGATCAAAGATAAGACTCTAGAGGTCCTTTCCAGCAAAACTTCTTCGGGTATTTCGGAAAATTTTCCAAGATGAGACAAGATCAGTTGCTGGTCTGCCTTGCTGGGCAGTTGGCTAACATCACATTGGCTGGCGTAAAAGCGATAAGCCTTTCCGGTCGGAATCCTTCCCGCCGAAGTGTGCGGTTGCTCCAAATAGCCTTCTTTCTCCAGTTCCATCATAATGTTGCGAATACTGGCCGGACTTAATCGTATTTTTTTCTGACGAGAGACCGTCCGAGAAGCAACTGGTTCACCCGTCTGAATGTGGGTCCGAATGACAGCCATTAGAGTTCCCCGCGATCTACCTTCCGGAACCTTGGATAGCATTTCAGAACTTCCTTAAAAATAAAGACTTAGCTCTTGGGCTTTTCATTATGCTCTAGAAGCTAATGTTAATGGCCTAATATTTTCCTGTCAAGTCTTAGGCAATTGCAAAAAAATGGTAACAGCTCTCATTTAAAATTTCAGCAAGAACAGATTCTCCATTGACCAGTATTTGAGTTCGGCCGATGGAGGCAGCCTTCATCCCAAAATGGTAATTAAAAAGAACATGCAAATGCGGTAGTGGTGCAGTTTCAAACTGCACCACTACCGCGTTTGCTTCTGTGTTGACCGCCTCTTCGCTGCAGCCCTATAATGAATTTCTATCCTAACGTTCCTGATGGTGAGCGTAGCTCAGTTGGTAGAGCGCCGGACTGTGGCTCCGGTGGTCGAGGGTTCGAGCCCCTCCGCTCACCCCA
>JACQGE010000188.1 GCA_016199675.1 Acidobacteriota bacterium
CGTCCAGAACGCCGAAGCTGATGTCTTTGGAAAAACGGCGTTCGCGGAACAACTCCAGCAGGCTGAGCTGGTTGTTGGACATCTCCAGATCGAAGTTGTCCACCGGGATCTCCAGCATCTGCGGATAGATCAGACGAAAGGCTCCATAGCAAATGTGGGTGATAAAGTATGCCGGCAGTCCGTCGGTCACTTTGTGCATGGCTTCCACGACCAGAGGCAATTCCTCGGGGCGGACGCTGGTCGCTGGTTCATCCACCTGGATGATCTTGGCCCCCGCCTCGATCAGGGCTTCCACTTCCTTGCGAATTTCTCCGGCCAGTGCTAGGCAGACCGAACGGCGGTCCGGGTAGTGTTCATTGAAGGACCAGTCCATGATGGTGTACGGGCCCGTCAGCATTCCTTTTACCGGCTTGTTTGTGAAGCTCTGGGCAAACTTCCACCATTCCACAGTCATCGGGCCAGGCCACTGCACTTCGCCCAAAATGATCGGCTTGTGGTAATACCGGTTCCCATAAGAACGCACCAGGTCGCCCAGCTCAAAGCCGGGCATTTTTTCGGCAAAGAAAGCTACCATGTCTCCCCGGTACTGTTCGCCGTCCACTAAAACATCCAAGCCGAGTGCTTCCTGCGTCTCCATCCAAAAAGCGGTGGCCTTCTCTTCCTCGGCCTTGAGCGCGGCAGCGCTAATCTTGCCCTTGGCATGATCCGTGCGAGCCTTCATGAGAGCCGGGGGTTTCGGAAAACTGCCCACCGTCGTGGTCGGCAAAATTGGCAAATGGAAACCGAGCTGTTCAATTTTTTTTCTGCTCATAATCTTGTTTTTCAATCCCCCCAAAAATTAATTTTTGTTCTATCGGGTGGAGCCTCCCGCTCACTGGACAAAGCGGTTCTTGATGGCTGCCAGGTGCTTTAACTTTTGTTGCGCTCGGTCCCGCGGCAAATATTCCAGGCCGGAGGAAGGATTCAGGTAACATTCTTCCGCCTTCACCTGCGGCAGGATGCGCTCTAATGCCCTAACTACCTGCTCCGCGTTTTCCAATTTCGTATTCCGCCCATCCAGCAAGCCTAGCCCCAGCGCCTTTGCCGGTTGGAAGGCGGCCACTTGTTCGACGAGCTTTGGATTATAGGAGAAATCCAGCCCCACAATGTCCGCCGGAGTTTCGAGCAACCGTTCCAGCACCGGGCCGGGGTCCCCGAAATAGACGCAAAGCGCCAGCCTGGCTTTCCCTTTGACCTGCGACAAAGCCTTCAGGGTATCCATCAAAAGAGGCATATCTTCCGGTTTCTTCAAAATCGAAGGCTCATCAATTTGAATGATGGGTGCGCCAGCCTCCGCCAACCCCTTCACTTCCTGAGCAATCGCTTCGTTACAATCGCGCACCAGGTTTTCAAAACTTCTTTGGTAGGGTGGAAATTCGACAACGGAATGTCTGGCTAAGGTCACGGCTCCTGTCAGCACTGGCTTCACGGGTTTGGCGCTGACAGCCCGTGCCATGTCGTACTCCGGACGGACCACCGCCCGCGTCCAACGGATTCGCCCCTGGACCACCGGTTGGCGAAAATAGAAATTGGTGTCGAAAAAACGCAGCAATCCGTTGATGGCAACATTTTCCCATTTTCCTGCCAGGTGGGAGATGGGGTCATACCAGCGAATCTGGCCGTCCGTCACCAGGTCCAAGCCGCTTCCTACCTGATCTTCAATGGCGGCGCGCGTTAAACTGTCTTCGGCGGCTCGCAAGTCGGCGTCTGTTTTTTCGCCTTTCTCCCACTGCGCGATAGTCTGCCGGAGCAGATGCAAATCCGGCGTTTTCCCGATCCTCGGGTAGCTGCCCGTATTGGCCGCAATCAGTTTCATAGCTTTCCTCGATGGATTCTCCTTTGCCTGAAAATAAGTTCTGCGCCGGACCTCATGGCGGAATCTTCAGAAAATTTCCGCGAGGGCGGGAGCCGCAATGATTCCTTTTTCGACCCCCAACTGCAGCAGTTTTTCGATGGCTTGGCGTCCCTGCGTGCCATAGTCCAGCGTGTAATGATTCACATACATCCCTACAAAGCGGTCCGCCAGAGAAGTGTCCATTCCGCGAGCAAATTCAAGCGCATAGGCCATGGCGTCCTGCCGGTGGTTGAGGGCATATTGGATGCTCGCCCGCAACATCGCTGCAATTTCCTGGCGCAAGGATTCTGAGAACTCTTTGCGGACGGCGTTGCCGCCAAGCGGCAGCGGCAACCCGAATTGCTCCCTCCACCAGCGTCCCAGGTCCAGCACCGCGTGCAATCCTTCACTTCCGAAGGTGAGCTGTCCTTCGTGGATCAGCAGGCCGGCGTCCACGTGATCTTTCTTTACCGCGCTCAAAATCTGGTCAAACGGCATAACGATGGCTTCAAATTCCGGCTCCAATATTTTCAGAACCAGGTAAGCAGTCGTGAGCTTGCCGGGGACGGCAATTTTCTTGCCCCGCAACTGATCCGGCAGCAGCGCGCCCCGGCTCACGACGATTGGCCCATAACCGTCTCCGACACTTCCTCCGCAAGGAAGCAGTGCATAATGATCCGCGATATACGGAAATGCATGGAACGAGATCGCCGTCACATCCCACCGGCCCTCCATCGCCTGCCGGTTCAGCGTTTCAATATCCGCCATACGATGGCGAAAGTCGAGACGTTCCGACCGGACCCGGTTGGTCGCCAGAGCGTAGAACATGAACGCGTC
>JACQGE010000191.1 GCA_016199675.1 Acidobacteriota bacterium
ATGACCACCTGAAATTTTGGAGAAATGGTAACGGTTTCCATGCAAAGCCTATCGATCACACTTCCGTATTACGTTGAATATTCTACCCCCGTTCGTCAAGCTGGGACAATGGTTCCTGGAAGCCACGGGACAGGGAGTTGGTTCATTTCGCGGCCAGGAAGGCGCTGTAGTAGCGGTACCCAATCGCCAGCACGCAAAGCACCACGATCATGATGGGAGCAGCGCTCATTACTCAACCTCCATCAGGAATGTTCTTGCAACACTCTCTCCTATCCGAGGGCTACTTGTGTTTCTTGTCATGCCGCCTCAGTATTCTTAAGAAAAAAAGGGCGTCGCGAAAGCGATAATCGTCCAGGTGCTCAATGGCGATTGGAAAGTGGAATCCCTAACGAGCCACATGCCCCTGTACCTGCCCAAATCGCTTACAGGAATCTGCAACTCCCGCGCATTTTTAGATTTGGTGGATCAGAGGTCAATCTGCGCTCGTTGCAGCCTGCCACTATAGTCAATGTAGATGGCCTTCCATTCCGAATAAGTATCGAGCGCTGCCGTCCCAGCTTCCCGCGATCCATTGCCCGTGGCTTTGGTCCCCCCGAAGGGCAGGTGGATTTCTGCGCCAATGGTGGGAGCGTTTACGTAGAAAATGCCGGTGTTCATTTCTCGCATCGCCACAAACGCCCGGTGGATGTCCCGCGTATAAATCGAAGCCGAAAGACCATAGGCAACGCTGTTCCCAATTTCGATTGCGGATTCCAAGTCATCACAGCGTATCACGGAAACAACGGGGCCAAAAATTTCTTCCTGCGCGATCCTCATTTTGGAGTCCACTCCGGCAAAAACCGTTGCTTCATGAAAAAAGCCACCGGTATGTTCCGCGTCTTCCAAAGGATGGCCGCCGCAGGCTAGGCGCGCGTCTTCCTGAAGGCCGATTTGAACATATTGTTGCACTTTCTGGAATTGATCGCGGTTGATGAGAGGACCCATCTGCACGGTGGGGTCCAGCCCATTGCCAATCCGCAGCGCCTGGGCCTGCTCGACCAGACGGTCTAAGAACTCATCATAGACCTTTTTGTGGACGACCAAGCGGCTGGCTGCGGTGCAACGTTGTCCGGTGGTTCCGAAAGCGCCCCAGAGCGCCCCTTCCAGGGCAAGGTCCAGGTCGGCATCTTCTAAAACGATGATGACGTTTTTGCCTCCCAATTCCAGATGGCATCGCTTCAGATGTGTAGCGCAGGCTTCCGCCACCTGTCGTCCGACTGCTGTAGAGCCAGTAAAGGAAATAAGCCGGACGCCGGGATGGGCGACCAAAGCTGCTCCGGCTTCCTCTCCAAAGCCAGTAACTAGATTGATGACCCCCGGAGGCAGTCCTGCCTCAGCCAAGATTTGAATGAAATGATGACAGGAAAGTGGAGCATCTTCGGCGGGTTTAATGACGACGGTGTTGCCACAGACCAGGGCCGGAAAGATTTTCCAGGACGGGATGGCCATTGGAAAATTCCAGGGAGTAATAAATCCGCATACCCCTACCGGCATCCGCACGCTCATCGCGAATTTGTTGGGCAGTTCCGCGGGAGTAGTTTCCCCATGCAGGCGACGTCCTTCCCCAGCCATGAAGTATCCCATGTCAATGGCTTCCTGCACGTCACCACGGGATTCGAGCAAAATCTTTCCCATTTCCAGGGTCATGTCCTCGGCCAGAGACTCCTTGCGCTCTCCAAGCATTTGGACGGCCCGGAAAAGAATTTCCGCCCTCCGGGGAGCCGGAACCAGCCGCCATTGGTCATAAGCCTTTGCCGCCGCCTCCACTGCCGAGGTAATATCCTGCGCATCCGAGCGCGGGAAGATTCCAACGACTTCGCCGGTAGCGGGGTTGCGGTTTTCAAATACTTCTCCGTTCTGCGCCGCGACCCACTCTCCCCGGACTAAGTTCTTGTAGATTTTTGGATTGTCCATCAACGCTCTCTCGCTTTCTGAGGATGCACTAATCAGTGACAGGAAAAATAGTAGCGCAAGGAGGGCTGACTCGCAAAGATTTGGGGAAATTTTCTAACAGGTTCCCCGCTTATGCACACCTCGTTGCTGCCATCCGAGCACAGCGAAGGGTCTGCTCTTCCGCTGTTTTGGAGTGAACAAACGGTGAAACATCAGCCATAATCGACATTGTGGAAACGCTCTGGAACAACTAGCGGCGGGTAGGAAAGAATTCGCCTGCTTCTTATGTCAACCTGCTTCCAGGAGTTCCCGGAAGCAGGTTGAATATACAGGCAATTGAGGAGCTAAGGAGCCTTACGGCAGGATGCCTGCCAAATACAGAGTAATGGTCTGGCCTCCCTGATTTCTCTGGATCAGAAATACTACATCGGATTTTTCTTTCAACTTTTTCTGAATAGTCACCACGTCATCCACGTCCTGCACGGGTTCACGATTGATTTCGAGAACCACATCGCCACGCTGTACCCCGATTTCGTCAGCAAAGCTATCTTGATCCACGCCGGTCACTACCACCCCCTGAGTTCCTTTGAGCCCCAGCCGGTTAGCGATGTCTGGTGTGAGGTTCTGAATGGTGATTCCAAACTTGGCTTCAGTTCCTTCCGACGGGCCGATGCCCTGTTCCTCCTGGGAACCCAGGAGATCCGCAAACACCTTGCTCCGATCCGCGATTGCCACTTTGGCCTCGCGCTCCTGGCGATCTCTCATGTATTTGAGAGCGACGGACTGCCCCACCGGCTTGCTGGCCACTTGGGAAACCAGGTCGTCGCCGTCTTTAATGACCTTTCCATCCACAGAGAGGATCACATCTCCGCGCTGGAGTCCCGCTTTTTCGGCAGGGCCACCCGGTTGGATTCCGGTAATTACCACCCCATGGTCCGCGCCGAAACTGCGCAACAGGACGGAACTCTGCTCCGGTTGGAAGGTAACGCCGATCGAGCCTCGGGTTACTTTCCCCGATTTGATCAGTTGATTGTACACATCCGCGGCTACATTCGAGGGAAGAGCAAATCCCACTCCCGCGTAGCTGCCGGTTCCGGTGGCAATTGCCGTGTTGATCCCGACGACCTCCCCGGCCATGTTTACCAAAGGACCACCGCTATTGCCGGGATTGATGGCCGCGTCCGTCTGGATGAACCGCTGGAATTGAGAACCTAAGTCCCGCCCTTTCGCGCTGACGATACCCGCGGTCAGCGTTTCCTCCAGACCAAAGGGGCTACCCACCGCCAGCACCCAGTCTCCTACACTCAATCCATCGGAGTTCCCAATTTTGACTGCCGGCAGCGGATGATCCGCCTCGATCTTAATGACGGCCATATCCGTGTCTTCATCGATGCCCACTACTTTGGCGTCATAGAGCTTTGGATCGTCTAACAATTTGACCTTAATCTTGCTGGCGCGGCTCACCACATGTCCATTGGTCAGGATGTAGCCATTCTTATCCACAATCACGCCAGAACCCAGGCTGCGCTGCCGGAATTCCGGGGTTTCCTGTCCAAAGGGACCAAACTGGAAGAATCTTTCAAAGAAGTCGCCAAAAGGATCCTGTCCTTGCCCTCCTGGTCCCTGTCCTCCTCCTGGAGGCGTTTGGCGCTGGCGGGACATTGGCCGCACGGTGGATTCTGTATTGATGTTGACGACGGAAGGCGCAACCTCTTTAGCGATCTTGCTGAAGGTTGTAGAAAGCGTTACTGGCGAGGGGAGTTCGATCTGCTGGGCGTCGGAAAACTTGGACTGCGCCTGAGAAGCTCGAACGCCTCGCGACACCACCGTCCCAATCAGAATTCCGACGGCCAGCGTAGCCAGGATTGCGATCGTAGAAACCGTTTTGCGCTTCCGAACGGTTTGAAGAAACGCACTTACATTACTCATCTGACTTCCTCCAAATTCCAATCAGACTCTGTCAGGCAAAGCTGTCTCTGATTGGTAAAATTATAGCATGGTGTTATCATTCGCCATCGAAAAGGCTCAATTTCATAGATGCCGAAAATCGCTGAAAAGGTTTTATCTCTTTCTAGGGGCAACGTAAAATCGCCTTCTATCAGAACGCCGCAGGAGCAATCGGGCAATCCTCAGGCGAAGGGGGGATGTCTGGAGGGCCGTCGCGAGGTTAAGGAAAGAATTGCCGCATCATTAGCGCCTTATAATTCAAATGGTTTGGCTTGATTCCGGGCCGAGAGTTTGTTAAGCTACGGCTGGTCTGCGAGATCAAAAGAACTTTTTCAGGGATGACTCTTCGCATCACTCGACAGATGTGATTTCCAAAAAGTAGGACCAAGATGAGAAGAAGCCTTCTGGTTGCCGCTCTTTCTCCATTTTTATTCTTGAGGACGGGCGCAGTTGCCCAGGAAGTTTCTGAACTCTCGAGCGCCTTCATCCCGGTGATCTCGTTGCCGCAAGAACCTCCCCAAAGATTCGAATGGAAACCTGCGCTGATGGAATCCTACCGGCTTCTGCTGATGGAGCACGGATGGCGGTTGCTATTTCAAAAAAAGACGCGGCGTGAATTGGGAGGGCCGTTTTTCAAGGACTACTGGCGTTCCGTCAAGGGCATCCGCGGCTGGGGGGACGGCGATAGCTGGCTGACGAACTACGTCGGGCATCCCATGCAAGGGGCAGTGGCAGGTTATATTTACGTGTACAACAATCCAGCGGGACGGGTGCGGGAGTTCAGCGCGTCTGAGCCTTACTGGAACAGCCGCTTGAAGGCTATGCTGTGGAGCGCGGCATACAGCACCAGTTTCGAGATCGGCCCACTGAGCGAGGCGAGCATCGGAAACGTGGGGCTGAATCCCGGAACATCCGGGCTGGTGGATCACGTGATGACGCCAACGGGGGGCTTTGCGATGATGCTAGGTGAGGACGCGGTAGATCGGCTTCTGATTAACAGGTGGGAACAGCGAATCGGCAGCGACAATCTACGCCGGCTGGTGCGAGTGGCGTTTAACCCCAGCCGGTCAATCGCCAATGTCGTGCGGGGCAAGGCCCCTTGGCATCGGGATACGCGGCCGCTGCGGGACTAGAAGCAGCCACATAGCACCGGTGCGAACGGAAAGTTGAGTCTAAGTCTATGCCGGAATTGCGCCAGAATCCTTTTACCAAACAATGGGTCATCATTGCCACGGAACGGGCGCGCCGACCGCACGAGTTCGTCCAAAAGACCGAGAAGCAGCCTCCGCTTTCTTTTGTGGCGAATTGCCCCTTTTGCCCCGGCAATGAGCAGATGACGCCGCCAGAGTCCGCGCGGATTACTCGCGACGGGAAATGGCAGGTGCGCGTGACTCCCAACAAGTTTGCGGCTCTCTCCAGCCAGGGCGAATTGGTTCGGAGCCTGAACGGGTTCAAGCGGGTCGTGAGCGGCGTGGGCGTCCATGAGGTCGTGATCGAAACCCCCGACCACAGCAAGACCACTGCCTTGCTGCCCCAAGAAGATGTGGAGTTGATTATCCGTTGCTATAAGGAACGGTATTTTGCCATTACGGACGACCCCCGTGTGGAGCACGTCACCATCTTCAAAAACCACGGGGCGGGGGCGGGAACCTCCCTGGAGCATCCTCATTCCCAGATCATTGCTACCCCCATCATCCCTCCCGACATCCGCAATCGCATGGAGGTGGGTCTGCGCTTCTATGACGAATATGGCCAGTGCATCTTTTGCAAGGTGATGTTGGAGGAATTAGCAGAGCGTGTCCGGTTGGTGCACGAGACCGCCCATTTTGTGAGCTTTCTTCCGTTTGCTTCCCTGACTCCCTTTTCATTATGGATTTTCCCCCGGCGCCACATGGCCTCGTTCGGGGAAATTCATGCCGAGGAGATCTGCGATCTCGCCCATATGCTCCGCATGATCTTGGCTAAAGTTTACTATGGACTCGGCGACCCGGATTTTAACTATGTGATCCGCACCGCTCCCTGCGAGAACCGCCATTCCCGTTACTACCATTGGTATATCACCGTTGTCCCGCGATTGACGAAACTGGCGGGCTTCGAGATGGGCTCCGGCATGTACATCAACACCATGCTGCCCGAAACCAGCGCCGAATTCTTACGAAACGTTTCCTTACCTCCCGCTGCATTTCCTGAAAATTAAGTTAGACTGCTGGTCTGTGCAATGAGCTTACCCAGACAGGCAGCCATGGCGATCCACGAGTTTGCCAACGATCATCGCTCCGGCAGTACGGAATTGGCGTTGCGGGCCTGCCGGATTTTGGAAAAATTTGCGCCCCACGCGGCCGACTCGCTGCAGCAGGTTCGCGGCCTTAATCATTTGGCTCAGGCGTTAGCCGAGGCGCAGCCTTCGATGGCAGCGGTCCTAAGCGTTTGCAACCGCTGTCTGGCCGCCTCCGAAAAGGGCGAGCCGCCGAAGACGGCCGCAAAGAGGGTTGCACGGGAACTCCGACAGATGCAGGCAATCGTTGCCCACCGGGCGGCAGCCCTGATTCCTTCTGGCGCTACGGTTTTGACTTACTCCTATAGTTCCTCCGTGCTGGCTGCGTTGCTGGAATCCTGGAAAAGCGGTTGCCGGTTCCGGGTTCTTTGTTCGGAAGGTAGACCGCAGCTCGAAGGCCGTGTCCTGGCCGAGGGCTTGGCCCAGAAGCGGATTCCAGTCGAATTGTTTACCGACGCCGCATTGTTCTCGGTCCTGGCTACGGCCGACTTGGTCCTGCTCGGTTGTGATGCCATTCTGGCCCGTTGGCTGGTCAACAAAGTGGGTACCGCTGCGCTTCTTTGTCTGGCCCGCCAGGCGCGAATTCCTTCTTATGCAGTTGCGGCTTCTTTCAAATTTCTTCCCCGGGAATTAGAGAAACGGTTTCAAATTCGCCCGCAGCCGCCCAGAGAGGTCTGGAGAATCCGCAACAGAAATATCGCGGTGCGCAATCTTTATTTTGAAAAGGCTCTCCTGCGGAACTGCACCGGCATTATTACGGAGGACGGAGTGCATTCTCCGGCGGCCATTCGTGGTTTGCTTCAAAAAAGCACACTAGCGGCTGGTTTCCGCTCAATTGGCAAGAGGGGTGACGAATAATCAGGAGCTGTTTTATGCGACTCAAAGAGGAAGTAGCTTTGATTACTGGCGGCGGTCGCGGCATCGGGCGTGCCATTGCGCTGCGATTCGCTCGCGAGGGCGCTGCCGTCGTGCTCGCCGGACGGAGTTTGACTGACTTGCAGGCGGTGGAGAAGGAAATCCGGGCCTTGGGACGGGAAGCCTTGGCGCTGTTCTGCGACGTGGGAGAGGATTCTTCCGTCCAGGCCATGGTGCAGCAGGCCGAGGCGCGTTTTGGAAAGATTGATCTGGTGGTCAACAACGCCGGTTACTTCTGTTCGATGGCATCCCTCCAAGAGATGCCCGACGCGGAGTGGGACATAACGGTGCAGGCAAATCTCACGGGCGCATTTTATGTCTGCCGGGCGACGGTAGCGGGGATGATCGCCCGACGGCATGGTTCGATTATCCTGATTTCCAGCATTGGCGCCAAAGAAGCCTATCCCTATGCTGTCCCCTATTCCGCAGCCAAGGCGGGCCTGCTGGGCTTGACGAGGGCTCTGGCAGCAGAAGTAGGTCCCTACGGCGTTCGTGTCAATGCCCTTTGTCCAGGAGTGGTGGCGGGAACTGAAATGCACGATAAGGTTAGCCGGGAACTCCAACGGATGACGGGAGTCCTTCCGGAAGAAAGGTTGGCTGCTGCCCGCAACTCCGCCCTCCTGCGCCAGTTGCCAAATCCTGAAGCAGTAGCCGAAGCGGCGCTCTTTTTGGCCTGCCCAGAATCCAGCGCTATCACTGGGCAATCCCTTAACGTGGACGGAGGAATGTGTTTTAGCTAAAGCAATTTAACTGGGTACTCCCCAATCCATGGGGCTGTCATCCCGAGCGCAGCGAGGGATCTGCTCTTCAACCGCATCCCAAAAAACAGTAACGGCACGCTGGAATCGCCTTCCGCCCTATTTACCCACATCGCGGTGCAACACCTTCGTTCGGAAGCCCCGCTCGGAAAGAGTCTTCGCGATGGTCTCCGCCATCATCACCGAACGGTGCCGTCCGCCGGTGCAGCCGAAACCGATGGTCAGGTAACTCTTCCCTTCGCCAATGTAGTGAGGAATTAAATAGGCTAACAGGTCAGAAATACGTTTCGTGAACTCCTCCGTTTGGGGGAAAGAACGGATATATTTCACCACCGCCGGATGCCGGCCGGAAAGATGGTGAAATTTGGAGATATAGTTCGGATTGGGAAGGAAGCGAACATCGAAAACCAAGTCGCTATCGGTCGGCACGCCATAGCGGTAGCCGAAGCTGACACAGGAGATCAACATAGTCCGCCGATCTGTGCCGCCGGAAAAGTGATCAAAAATCAGATTTCTCAGATCGTGGACATTGAATTGGCTGGTATCAATGACCAGGTCGGCGGCATTTCGGATCACCTGCAGCGCTTTCCGTTCCGCCGCGATGGTCTCTCGCAGCGGCAGATTGCTTCCCAGGGGATGGGGCCGGCGGGTTTCACTGAAGCGCCGAAGCAGAGCATCGTCACTGGCCAGGAGAAAAATCAAGCTCGCGCGAATCTGCTGGCGGAGGCGGCGATAGATCGCGGGAAAGCGCTTCAGGGCCGCTCCCTCCCGGACGTCCACAACTAAGGCGGCCCGCGAGGTTCCCTGACTGTTTCGGTACAGCCCCGCAAACTTCGGAATCAAGTCCACAGGCAGGTTGTCCACGCAATAATAGCCTAGGTCCTCGAAAGCCTTCAGGACGGATCCTTTCCCCGATCCGCTCATTCCAGTCACAATCACCAGATCTGCTTCCCGGAGACGGCCCACCGAGGCTCGCTGGGGAGATCGGGGACGGCGTTCGGCGGCTTCCGACGCCGTGCGGGGAAGTTTCTTTGATTTTCGCGAAATGTTGGGATTGGCCATCTGGAGGCAAAGATACGGTCAAACGGGTTTCTGTTGCAAGCAAAGAAAAATGTGAAGTTGCTTCCGGACCCATCAGAATTGCCCGTCGGGCATCATAAACGTAGTACTGGCGTCCCATTGCAAAAGTGGACTTATGGTCTCTTTACAGGGACGGAGAGAGGCGTACGCTTGGGATGAGAAATTAGTTATGGTAAAAGAATCACCCGAACGCTTCTTCCATAACCGATCCGCGGCGGTTCTGGGGCGCCTTTCTCCTCGGCGCGAAGAGGAGAGCACTCCGGTCATAACCTCTAGACCTTATGCGCCGGAGTCTCAGGAATTGGAAGCGGGTTTGCCGCCCTTCGCAGTTCTCCTCATAAGAGCCGTGGGCCCTGACCATCCCGACGTTGCCAAGGAACTTCACAAGCTGGCAGTCTCGTATCACAAACAGAAGAAATATCAAGAAGCGGAGTCCTTATATGCCCGCGGTTTGGCGGCAGCGCGCAAGACATTGGGCGAAAGCCATCTCGAGGTGGCCACCATTTTGAACAATATGGCTCGTCTGTTCCATGAGCAAAAGAAGTATGCCGATGCAGAGCCGCTCTACCACCGCTCGATAGCGATCCTGGAAGAAGTCCTTGGGCCGGATCACCCGAAGATTGCAACGAGACTTAAGAATCTTGCGTCGCTATACCGCGCAAGCGGAGAAGAAACAAAAGCAGAGCTATTCCGCAAACGTTTGCAGGAAATCCTGAAATAGAATCATCCGAGCCCGCGACCGTGAAGGAAAAGAAAAAGGCATCTCTCGGTGGGCCTTTTTTTATTACGTTTTCACAGCGAGTGGATCGCCCTTCCCGGATTTGCTAATATATCTAGTAAACCAGCTTTTAGGCGTCATCGCTTTTTTCGCTCCTTATTCCGCTGTCAACACAGATGGAGACCTGAAGCGCCAATTGTTTGTCTGAACGATGATTTCAGCAGAAAAAATCGCTTCCCTTCCCCTCGTCCCCGGCGTTTATCAATTCAAAAATGCCGCTGGTGAGGTGATTTATGTCGGCAAGGCCAAGTCCTTACGCAGCCGCGTGCGGTCTTACTTCCTGGAAGGGCGCCCGGAGGAAGCAAAAACCGACACGCTGGTGCGCGAGGCTGCCGACGTCAGCATCATTCTTGTGGATAACGAGCGGGAAGCCCTGGCGCTCGAAAACAACCTGATCAAGCAATTCCAACCCCGCTTCAACGTCCTGTTGCGCGATGACAAAACCTATCCTTACATCAAGCTGACGGTCGGGGAAAAGTACCCGCGCATTTACGTCACCCGGCGGCTAAAGAAGGATGGCTCGCTATATTTCGGCCCTTATTTTCCAGCCGGCCTGGCCTATCGTAGCGCTCACTTTATTCATCGTTACTTCAAAATTCCGTCCTGCACCGTGGACCTCACCCGTCCGCACCCCCGGCCTTGTTTGCAATATCATATTCACCGTTGTCATGGGCCTTGCGTAGCCGGGCTAACGACTGACGCGCGTTATCAGCAGGCCGTGCGGGACGTGAAACTGTTTCTCGAGGGCCGTCACGGCGACCTGCTAAAAACGCTTCATCAGCGAATGCAGGAAGCTTCCGTCCAGGAGCGATTTGAGGAAGCCGCCGCGTACCGTGATTTGATCTCCACCGTGGACCAGTTAACCGACCGCCAGAAAATGGCCGCCGCCGAAGGCGATGATCTGGACATCTTCGGCCATTACCAAGAAGGGCCTCTGGTCGCCGTCAACGTCTTCCACATGCGCGGAGGCCGCGTGCTGGACCGCCGGGAGTTCTTCTGGGAAAACCAGGAATCCTTTGAAGCCAGCGAATTTTTTGCTTCCTTGCTCAAGCAGATTTACCTGGAGCAGCAATACATCCCGGAGGCCATCCATGTGCCGGCGGACTTCGAAGACCGCGCCCTGCTCGAGGAATTGCTTTCGGAGAAGCGAGGCCGGAAGGTGGAAATCCTGACGCCGCAGCGCGGGAAGAAACGGGCGTTATTGGAGTTGGCGGAGAAAAATGCGGCGCTCTCTTTCGAGCAGCGCTTCCGCGTGATGAAACCCAGCTCCCGGGCCATCCTGGAGTCTTTACAGGAATCTCTAGGCTTACCGGAGCCACCCCAACGCATCGAGTGCTTTGACATCTCGCACATTCAGGGAACAGATACAGTGGCCTCCATGGTGGTGTGGGCCGACGGCAAGATGCGCAAATCGGAATACCGTAAGTTCATCCTCCGCACGGTGGCAGGCAATGATGATTTTGCCGCCATCCGCGAGGTGGTCAGCCGACGCTACCGGCGCCTCCAGGAGGAGCGCCGCCCCCTGCCGGGTCTGGTCCTGATTGACGGCGGGATCGGCCAACTACACGCGGCGGCAGCGGCCCTGGAAGAACTCGGCATCATCAATCAACCCCTGGCCAGCATCGCCAAGAAAGAGGAAATTCTTTACGTCTATGGCCAGGAATCTGATCCTGTCCGCTTGGAGCCGCACTCGCCGGTGTTGCACCTGGTGCAGCAGGTGCGGGATGAGTCCCACCGTTTTGCCGTGAGTTTCCACCGCCAGCGGCGCGACTCCCGCAGGCTGCGCTCTGAACTGCTGGAAATCCCTGGCGTAGGAGAAAAGACTGCGCGGAGGTTGTTGGAAACCTTCGGCAGCTTGGAGGGCGTCCGCGCCGCTTCCGAAGAAGACCTGCGCAGGCTCCTCGGCCCCCGCCAGACTGCAGTGTTGCGCCAATACTTAGCGAAATGAAGAGTGCCTTGAATACAGTTCCAGAACGCTGGCGACTGATCGGGCGGTTGTCTGCGGAGCCTGTGTTTCATTATAGCGGATCAAAGATTGCGGGCATCACACCGCTTTGTCCCCGTTGTATTTTGTTCTCCTCAGTGCTACCATCGGACACGAGAGATGGGGAGGTTCCAATGGATGACAGCGGAGGATCGAAGTTTGTTTATTTTCTAGTGGGCTTGGGCTTTGGAGCCTTGTTCGGTGTCTTATTCGCCCCTCGAGCGGGAGAAGAAACCCGGAAATTAATTACCGATAAAGCAGACGAAGGACGGGATTATCTGTTTCGCAAAAGCCGCCAGGTTCGCGAGCAGGCTGCGGAATACATTGATCGCAGCAAAGAAGTTGTAGCCAAGCAGCGGGAGCAGATTGCCGCAGCGATCGAAGCTGGCAAACAGGCTTATCGGACGGAGTCGGAATCGAAAGGAACTGCGGACTGATCCCATATCTGCCGACTCGAAAATTCCCGGATTGAAGCGGGTCAGTCGTTTCCCGGGGAGAACATGACCGCATGGATGCTCAAACTCAAAACCTGCTCCTGTTTCTGGCGATTGTCATTGCTGCTGCGCTGATTGTGCAGAGCCTGTTGCTGCTGGTCCTGGTCTTGACCTTCCGCAAGTGGTATAACCGCACCAACCAATTGATCGAAGAGGTGAATCGCAACGTCGAGCCGATTGCTCGCGCGGCCCGCGATCTCCTCGTAGAAAGCCGGGAAAAACTGCAATTCGTTTCCACAAACCTGGCGGAGATCACCCAACAAGTCAAAAACCAGGCGAACCGCCTGGACTCGCTCCTCACCGAAGCCTCAGAACGCGCTCGCTTGCAATTGATTCGTCTGGATGAATTGCTCAGCAACACGCTGGGGCGTGTGGAAGAAACCACTGAAGTGATTCAGCACAGCATTTTGCGCCCTATCCGGGAACTTTCGGCAGTTCTCGTCGGAGTCCGAACGGCTTTGGATTTTCTCTTCCGCCGCAATAAAAGGGGCGTAGAGCACGTGACTCAGGACGAAGAACTCTTCATTTGACCCAACCTGCCCATGTGACTCCTTCTCCCGATTAAAGCATTTTTTCACAGTCGGTGTAGAGTGATTCGTTCAGATACCGCTGCCCTATAGCGGTTTCACAAATGGTGTAGACCGGCATGTGCAACCGTCAGGGCACGACTTTAGTCATGCCGATTCAGGATCGTTTGCTTGGCGCTTCAGCGCCTGAGGTGAGTCTTTCCGTGAGCGTTGCAAGACAAACCTCAGCGGCTGAAGCCGGATTGGCGAGCGACGACTTACGGCATGGCTGAAGCCATGCCCTGACGGACAATTGGTCTACACTA
>JACQGE010000197.1 GCA_016199675.1 Acidobacteriota bacterium
CCTCATCCCCGGCAAGGTCTATCGGGTTCTTCCCGATCCGAGAGCGGCCAAAGATGATCTGGTGCGGATCGTGGATGAGAGCGGCGAGGATTACCTCTATCACAAAAGCCATTTTGTGTTTGTGGACTTTCCGCCAGCCGTGAAGAAAAAAATTCTTGCATTGGAGGGCCGCCCTGTAGCCGCGAGTTCTTGATTTTTTGTTGTCATCCCGAGCGAGCGCAACGAGTCGAGGGATCTGCACTTCCTCCCCTTGCTGTAGGGCATAAGGCGTAAAAATGGCATCACAATCAAATCAACCCAAGAAAGTCGTGCTGGCTTATTCCGGAGGCTTGGATACCTCCATCATCATTCCGTGGCTGCGGGAAAACTACGGCTGCGAGGTGATCGCGATGGTGGGAGACATCGGGCAAGGAGACGAACTGGAAGGGGTCGCGGAAAAGGCCAGGGCCAGCGGTGCTTCCCAGGTCTTTATTGAGGACTTGAGGGAAGAATTTGTGACCGAATTCCTTTGGCGGCTGGTGCGTTCGGGCGCTATTTATGAGCACAAGTATTTACTGGGAACTTCGATTGCGCGCCCCTTGCTGGCGCGGCGGCAGGCGGAGATCGCTTTGCGCGAAGGGGCCGACGCGCTGGCTCATGGCTGCACCGGAAAAGGAAATGACCAGGTGCGGTTTGAGCTGACTTACAAAGCCTTTGCGCCGCAGTTGCAGGTGATTGTGCCGTGGCGCGAGTGGACGATCCGGTCGCGGGAAGAAGCCATCGCCTACGCCCGGCAGCATAATGTACCCGTGACGGCAAGTCTTGAAAAGATTTACAGCCGCGATCGCAATCTCTGGCACTTGAGCCATGAAGGCGGGACGTTAGAGGACCCCGCATCAGCTGCCCCGGACGATGTTTGGCAAATTACGCAAAGTCCTCGCCAGGCTCCCGAAGCGGGCGCAGAAGTCGAGATAGCCTTCGAAAGGGGGACCCCGGTGGCCGTCAATGGCGCTCGTTTAGGTCCGGTGAAAATCGTCGAAACCCTGAACCGTATCGGAGCCGAACACGGGGTTGGCCGCACTGACTTGGTGGAGAATCGCTTTGTGGGAATGAAATCCAGGGGGGCCTATGAAACGCCGGGCGGGACAATGATCGTGCTGGCGCACCGCGAGCTGGAGGCATTGTGCCTGGACCGCGAAACCAGCCATTACAAGCAGCATGTAGCCCTGGATTACGCTCGGTTGGTTTATAACGGCTTTTGGTACACACCGCTGCGGGAAGCCCTGGATGCCTTCATCGACCAAACGCAGCAAACCGTCACCGGTGAAGTGCGCCTACGGCTCTATCGCGGCAATGTGACAGGAGCTGGATGCCAATCACCCTTTTCACTCTATGCGCCGGATATTGCCAGCTTTACTATGGGAGCCTCTTACAATCCCAAGGATGCCGAAGGCTTCATCAACCTGATCGGCTTGCCAATCCAGGTGCGCGCTGCAGTGCAAGCCCGAGTGGCCGGGTTGTCGGAGCAATCCGCTCCTGGCGGCTCTTCTTCTCCAAGCTCCAATGAAAAAACCTCCCCAGACCCCGTACAAACTGTGGGGCGGACGGTTTGAAAAGGGAGCCAGCGCGCAACTGGAAGCTTTTTCGCGCTCGCTCGACTTCGATTACCGCCTCGCCGCAGCGGACATCCAAGGAACCAAGGCTTACGTCCGTGCCCTTCAAAGCGCGCGAATCCTGAATCGCAAAGAAGCAGCGCTTGCTCTGCGAGGGTTGGATGCGCTCGCCCAGGAACTCTCTTCCGCCAAACCAGAATTTTTTCACCCAGCCGCTGAAGAAGATGTTCATACCTTCATCCTGGCTAGGTTGCGGGAACGGATTGGCGAACTGGCCGACAAGCTGCACACGGGGCGGAGCCGCAACGAGCAGGTGGCGCTGGATTTTCGCCTCTGGCTCAAAGAGGCTGTCCGCTCTACCCAATCTGCTTTGAGGCAATTGCTGACGGTCCTCGTCGAAGCGGCGGAGAAGCACCCTTCCGTCCTCCTGCCCGGCTATACGCACTTGCGACGCGCCCAGCCGGTGCTGTGGTCGCATTACCTGCTGGCCTACTTTGAGATGTTTCGCCGCGATTATCATCGCCTTGAAATATGTTTTGCAAGCGCGGATGTAATGCCCTTGGGCAGCGGCGCCTTAGCGGGCAGTGGGCTGGCGTTCGATCGTCCAAAGCTCGCCAAGGAATTGGCGTTCTCCCAAATCTCTCGCAACAGCCTGGACGCGGTCAGCGACCGCGATTTCGCTTTGGAGTTCCTTTTCGCTGCTAGCGTTTGCTTCCTCCATTTGAGCCGATTCGCTGAAGATTGGATTCTCCATTCCTCCGAAGAGTTCGGGTTTCTTGAACTTGGTGAGGAGGTCTCCACTGGCAGCAGCTTGATGCCGCAGAAAAAGAATCCCGATTCCCTGGAGTTGATCCGCGGCAAAACTGGCCGGGTACTGGGCAGCTTGGTCTCTCTAGCGACCACTTTGAAGGGCCTGCCGCTCGCCTACAATCGCGATCTGCAAGAGGACAAGGAACCGGTCTTTGACGCCGCCGCACAGCTTTCCGCTGCTTTGTCAATGGCCGCTCAAGTCGTGCGCACGGCTGCTCTCCATCCGGAAACGATGAAAAAAGCCGCCACGGATGGTTGGCTATGCGCCACGGACTTGGCAGAATTTCTGGCTGAGAGAGGAGTTCCATTCCATCAGGCGCATCGGATCGTAGGCAAGCTAGTTCTGGACAGTGTGCAGGCAGGCAAGCAGCCGCAAGATTGTTCTCTCAAGGACCTGAAGCGGTATTCGCCTTACTTCGATAAAACTTGCATGCCGGTGCTTTCCCCGGAATTCGGCGTGGTGCGCCGCGATGTGCCCGGCGGCACAGCTCCCTCCCGCGTCCGGGAAGCCCTCCGTGAAGCCCGTACTTGGCTGAAGTCCATCTAGGCTTCTCCTCTCCATTCCGGATCGTCCCTTCTCTTCCCAACCCTGCGGGAATCGCGCCACATACCCTTCTGGCGCGTTTGCTGAGATGACAGTAATCCGATGCCCTGTTACACTTTTTCTAGAAGAAAAAAGGGAGTTAAACCAGGGAGCAGACATTGGTTCGAAGATGTTTTCGGCCAGGATGGATCGTGTGGCTGGCTTTGTTGGCAGCAGCTCCGCTTTCACCGCTTACAGCACAGTGGGAAGGCATGCCCATTGTGGCCATTTACCACCGGTCGGCTGACCCGCAACAGCCACCCATGGATTCTCCTTCCTTTCAGAGACTCCTGGTGCAAATGCCCGGAGAACCCTTTAGCCAGGATAAAATTCGGGAGAGCATACAGCATCTCTTTGCGACAGGGCGGTTTGCCGACATTCAAGTGGATGCCCAACAGGAGAATAGCGGTGTCATCCTCACCTTCCTGACGGAGAGTCGTTATTTCATCGGCTCGGTTCTGGTTCGGGGCGTTCCTCCTCCTCCTACGGAAAATCAACTTCATAGTGCCACCCAGTTGCAACTTGGACACTTGTTTGTGCCCGAGGACATTCAGTCAGCCATGGACGGGTTGCGCCGCGTACTGGAGGACGAAGGGTATTTTCAGACCCAGATTGTTCCCGCCTATCAAAGGCATCCAGAAACTCAGCAAGTGGATATTACTTTCGACGTGCAAGTTGGGGAACGGGCCCGCTTAGGACAGGTGATTGTAACGGGTACCCCTGCCTTTTCCGCGGAAAGACTGGCTCAGCAAGCAGAATGGGAACAGGGGAAAAAGACAACCTCTTCCCTGGTTCAGGATGGGCTGACCCGGATTCGAGAATTTTATCGGGAGGCGGATTTTTTGGGAGCGCGGATCAGGATCGTGCGGAAGGTTTTTCATCCGGAAACCAACCGGACAGATTTGGAGTTGGATATTGATGCTGGAAAGCGGGTGACGATTGCGGTTTCTGGAGCCCCCATCAGCCGCTCCAAAATCGAGCAACTCGTTCCCATCTATGAGGAAGGGACGCTCGATGAGGACTTGATCGAAGAAGGAGAGCGAAACCTGCAAAGTTATTTCGAGTCCGAGGGGTATTTCGACGCCAAAGTGAACTCCGTGCGGGAAACATCGGGCACAGAGGATATTGCGATTGACTACCAGGTAGAGTTGGGACTTCGTCAGAGCCTGAGAGAAATCCAGATCCTCGGAAACCACTACTTTCGCACGGAAACCTTGCAAGAACGAATGCGCATCGAACCTGCCCGTTGGCGCTTACCGTATGGCCGGTTCAGCACGGGGATGTTGGAGCAGGACCTGGCCGCGGTTCGCATGCTTTATCAGGCAAACGGGTTCCCTGAAATGGAAATCGTGGCTGCTTTGGAACGCGAGCATTCCGACTCCAAAACCGAACTGATGGTTACGCTTCAGGTTCAGGAAGGCCCGCAAGTGCGGATCGGGGAATTTTCCATCACCGGCAATGAATCTTTTCCTGCGGAAAGGTTGGAGGGGTTGATCAACGCCGCCAGCGGTCAGCCTTACAGCGAGCCAGTCGTGGCTTCTGATCGCGACGCGTTGTTGAATTTTTATTTTAATGCGGGATTTCCAGGGGCCCGTTTTCAATGGAAGGCTACTCCATCGGAGGATAGCCGGCGCATGAATTTGCAATACGTTATCGAGGAAGGTTCGCGGGAATATGTGAAAAACATTTTTGTAGATGGCCTCCTCCACACGCGCCGGGGAATTGTAAATCGCCAGTTGCAATTCCGCGATGGCGATCCGCTGAGCCAGAGCGTCCTGCTGGATACACAGCGCCGCCTCTACGATCTGGGACTTTTCAGCCAGGTGGAAATGGCGATTCAAAATTCGCAAGGGAGAGAAAACAACAGAAATGTGTTGATCTATTTGGAAGAAGCGCCGCGTTATACCCTCCGAGTCGGACTAGGAGCCGACTTTGGCCGGTTTGGCGGTTCCAGCGGTGATTCCACCCAGGTGGAGGGAAAGATTGAAGTCAGTCCCAACATTTCCTTAGACTTTACGCAGATCAATGTCGGCGGGAGACCGCACACCCTCGGTTTCCGCAGCCGGATTAGCTCGCTCCAAAAGCGCGCCGCCTTGACCTATAGCGCTCCTCGTTTCCTGAACTATCCCTGGCTGAATGCCAGCGCCAGGACCGTTTTCGATGAGACTCGGGATGTGCGCACCTTCACCTCGCGTCGTGTGGAAGAGTCTCTGCAATTTGAAAGCAAGCGCAGCCGGATTACAACGTTGTGGACGCGCTATGCCTTTCGCCGGATCACCGTGGATACGGGTAGTTTACGGATTTCTCCCGACCAGATTCCCATTGTCAGCCGACCGGTGCTCGTAGGGATGCTGAGCCAATCCTGGATTCGGGACACACGGGACATTCCAACCGATGCCCAACAGGGAATGTTCACCACGGCGGATGCCGGGATTGCCTCACAGTTTCTGGGTTCGCAAACAAATTTCGTGCGCCTGGTTCTCCAGAATTCCTCCTATCATCGTTTTGCCGGAAGACTTTTGCTGGCGCGGTCTTCGCAGTTTGGCATGCAGACGCCATTTGGCAAGAGTCGCCGTGTAGAAATCCCTGGCCAAAAGGCGGAAATCTTTACCCGCGAGATTCCCATTGCGGAACACTTTTTTGCCGGAGGTGGCAATTCTCACCGTGGCTTTGCGGTAAACCAGGCAGGTCCGCGTGACCCTGTAACGGGGTTTGCAGTGGGAGGCAATGCTCTGCTGCTGAACAGCCTGGAATTGCGGTTCCCCCTCTGGGGACAAAATCTCAGCGGCGTGTTGTTCCACGATGCCGGAAATCTCTTTGCCCGCCTCCGCGATCTCAGCTTCCGCCCGCGGCAAAAGGAAGTAGGGGACTTGCGCTACATTTCTCAAGCAGTCGGCTTTGGCTTGCGCTATCAGACGCCAGTCGGCCCGGTGCGGTTTGACCTGGGATATAACTTGAATCCGCCGCAGTTTCGGGTCCAGACGGAGGAGGGCCTTTCGATCACACAGACCCTGTCGCGGTGGCAGGTGCTCTTCAGCATTGGGCAAAGTTTTTGAAGATGGATCGCCGCGTGAAAACTTGTTTTCTGTTGCTGGCCTTCTCACTATTCCCGCTTCGGGCGGAGATCATAGACCGCATCCTGGCCGTTGTGGGAGACCAGATTGTTACCTGGAGTGATGTAGTGGCGGAAGCAAATTACCAGGCTCTTCTCAACGGCCAGCAGCCGCCGGACTCTGCTGAATTGGAGCGAAAAGAAGTTTTGAGGCCGATCCTTTCCCGCTTGATGGATCAAACGCTTCTCGCCCAGGCCCAGAAGGCCTTCCTGTTCACCCCTTCGGAGAACGAGACCGCGCGCTTGGAGGAGGTGCGGAAGCGGTTCCCTAATGAGCAAGCCTATCATCGCGCATTGGCTCAATACGCGTTGACAGAGGCGGCATTGGTTTCTCACCTGGAGCGAGAAACCAATTTGATGGCTTTCGTGGATTATCGGCTGCGCCCTCAGGTCCAATTGACGCCGGAGGAGATAGATCAGTATTACCGCGAGACGCTGGTCCCGGAACTCCGCCGCCAAGGACAACGGGATGTGCCTCCTCTGTCGGAAGTGCGTGATCACATTGAACAGATTTTGACCCAGGAAAAGATTAACAGTTTGCTTGAGGAATGGCTCCAGGATCTGCGCCGCCGCACGCCCGTCAAGATTTTCGAGTGAAATAGCGGGATGTTCCCGTGAAGGCAGGCCTTTCTATCGCCGGAAAGAGACAGGATGGTTGACGAACCGAGCACGAGCGAACAAACGCCAAGACCCCGGAAACGTTGGCTGCGGTGGTCATTGGCAGGCTTTGCCTTCCTCTGCGGGGCCCTCTTGCTAGCCATTGCATTTATCCAAAGCCCCTTTTTCCAGGAAATGGTGCGTCGTCGTATTATAGCGGCTTTGGAACAGACCACGGGCGCCCGCGTGGAGCTCCGGGAATTTGCGTTCTACCCGCGCCGCTTGGAGGTTTATCTGCGGGGGCTGGTGATTCATGGCCGCGAAGGAGACCAGGAGCCGCCATTCTTTTCTGCCGAAGAGGTCCAGGCCAGTTGGAAGATTCTCTCGGTGTGGGGCTTGCGTGCCGATATGGCTCGTCTGCGCCTATTCGAACCCAGGATCAACCTTGCAGTCTATGACGATAGTAGGACCAATCTCCCACCCTTTCCCCTGCGGTCGCGAGATGGTAGCACGTGGCTAGAACAAGCTCTGGCACTTGAAATCGGGCGCCTCGAGGTGCTTCGAGGACAACTCCATTGGAATCAACAGAATTTGCCAATCCAATTCGAAGCACAGAATTTCCACTTGGAACTCCAACATGGGCTCATCCGGCGACGCGGACAAGTCTATGCAGGGGTTGTTGATTTTCAAAATGCCACAATAATATCTGGAACAAATTCTCCCCTTCCCTTTCAGGGACACATACCTTTTCTTGTTTCGCACGATAGGATCGAATTCGGCCCGGATTCGACTTTGCAAACTCCACGGTCCCGTTTGACAGCATCCGGCACTCTCTATGTGTCGCAGGTTCCTCATGTTTATTTTGGCGGCGCACTATTGGAACTCGACTTACAGGAGGCAGCCAGCCACTTCGGACACTCCGGCTGGGAAGGAAATTTGACCTTCATGCGCACAAACGTGGAATATGACAGCCAGGGCTGGAGTCTACAGGGAGACCTATCTATGCGAGCCTTAAGCATGGGAATTGGAACCCTCAATGAAGTTCCCTGGAGTGCGAAAGCGTTATTCAGTATAGTCGGCCCAGCCCCGGCGGATGCAATCGAACTGTGGCGTGCAGATCTTAAAGAACTAGAAATTTCGACGCTCGGTGGAAGACTCACGGGTTCTGCCAGTGTAGAAGGGAAGCTGTCCTCGCCAGCAGCGCACCTCAATCTAATGGCCAACCGCTTGAGTCTGCCGGCGCTAACAAAAGTATTGTCGTCGGTATTGGAAACCCCTCTGGAACAATTGCAATGGGCTGCTGCACTCTCTGGGCCGGTCCAAGCAAGTTTTGTAGGACCGGGAAAGAATCTCCTGCTTCATGCTGATTGGCAAGCGGAGGCGCCTAAGGTTGTTCCCCCGGGCTTCACGCCCCTTTCAGGAATCCTAAGGGGAAGTTATGACGGGAACCAACGACGCTTGCAGAGCCAAGACAGCGATTTGATCCTCCCCCAAACTAACCTGGCAACTAACGGGTGGTTGACACCTCAGGACTCTCAGATGTCTGTCTCCCTGGACACGACGAACTTCGAGGAGATTCGCACGCTGGCCCAGTTCCTGTACAAGGATGCTGCCGAACTTCCCTTGCACCTTGGCCAAGCGCAGGTCAAAGGTCTCTGGAGCGGCGGAGTAAACACCCCCATCTTCGAGGGAGATTTTGCCTTGGCAAGTTTTACATACGAGGGGAGACCGTGGGATCGATTCTCCGGTCATTTGCGCTATCAATCTGAATCTACTGCTCAGCAAACTTCTTTGTGGGCTGGCAGGACGGCCGGCGCCACCCCGGCAACGCACCTGGCAGAGCTCGCAATCAATTCCGGCAAGCTGACGAGGGGCGGTACCACGGCAGAGTTCAGCGCACGGTTGGGGTTGGAGAACAATGCTTTTACACCCCGAAGCCCATTTTCAATTCAGGCGTCGTTGCACAATGCAGACCTTGGGGAAATCAAACATCTTTTCAGCATCGAAGTCCCGGTCCAAGGAACTGTGTCGCAGGCTTCTGTTCGGTTTTCTGGAACGCGCCAGGAGCCGCTGGGAGAGGGAACTGTTAACTTAACAGCGGGAATGATTTATCAAGAGCCTTTTGACCATTTCGTCGCGCAATGGGCTTTGCAGCCTGAGATGGTTCTTGCGGCGAGCCAATTCCGTTTGCAAAAGGGCAAAGCTCTTTTGCAAGGCAATGCCACCGTCCACCTCAATACAAAACAATACCAATTTTCACTGGCCGGTTCCGAACTGCCTCTCGAAGATTTTCTCTTTTTGCAAACCCAGCGTTTTCCCATCCATGGTCTGGCCCAGGTAAAGCTGTCCGGGGAAGGAACCTTCGAGCGCCCCCGCGTGCAAGGGCAAATTGAAGTTCGCCAGTTCGGCTTAGATCATGAGCAAAACGGATCGATTTCACTTAGTATCGAGACGCAAAACAGACAAGCGCACTTGCAATTACAGGCAACTGTTTTCCAGAGCCGCTGGCAAGGGTCTGGCGATGTGCTTCTGGAAAATTCTTTCCCATTTTCCGCCAGCCTGAGTCTTGAAAATGCGGATTTGCCTGGCATGCTTCAGGCTGTCCACAGACCCCTGGAAACCTTCCAGGGGCGGGCGGATGGGCAACTGATGATGCAAGGCGAATTGAAGATTCCCCAACAGATCGCGGTGCAAGGAACGTTCACGAGGTTGGAAGGGACCTTGGGGCCAATGACCTTTCGCAATGTGCAACCCCTCCGCTTCCAATATCGGGACCGCGTTGTCCAGTTAGTACAAGTCCGCTTGGCGGGTTACCGATTGGATTTGGAAGCTACAGGCAGTATCCGTCTGGCTGATGATCCCGCGCTCGATCTGGCTGCGAAAGGAGAGATGGACTTATCGGCGCTGGAGCTTTTGAACCCGGAGCTTATCGGCGCCGGCCAGGTACAACTGGACGCTCGCCTGGGAGGAACCTTTGCTAGGCCTTTGTGGCGAGGCCGCCTCGCGATTTCCGAAGGCAGTATACGGCACGGGAGTTTGCCCAATAGCCTGTCGCGAATGAAGGGAACGGTCATCTTTGAAGGCAATCGTGGCGTCTTGGAAGCGTTCACTGCCGAGAGCGGTGGAGGAACAATCCGCTTCGATGGCTTTGTGAGTTTTGGAAGAGGAAACGGCTGGCAACTGCAATTAAGCGCCAATGCCGAGAGTGTCCGCATTCGCTATCCTCCAGGGGTGAGCACGACCGTCAACGGGCGGCTGTCCTTGACGGGCGCGCCGGAAAGCAGTTTGCTGGCCGGCAGATTGGTGGTTATTCGCGAGAACTTCAGTCCCGGATTTGACCTGTTAGCAGCATTGCTCCGTTCTCGGGAAGAGCCGGCCACATCCATTCAATCGGACTTCCTGCGCAATATGCGATTGGAACTGGAGCTGGTTTCGGCAGCAGACATTCGCCTGGAGACCGGACCTGCCCGCAACTTGCAAGCCGATGTGGATTTGCGGGTTCACGGTACGGTCGAAAATCCGGTTCTGCTCGGCCGCATTGGAATTCAGCAAGGCGAACTTTATTTTGCCGGGAAGCAATATAACGTCACCCGGGGTGAAATCAGTTTTTTGAACCCCGTGCGGATTGAACCGATCCTGAGTCTTAGCGTGGAGGCGCGAGTCCAGCAATATGATATTTCCTTGGATTTCACTGGGCCTCCCGATCGCCTCAGTGTGACGTATCGCTCCGATCCGCCCTTGCCGACTAATGACATTCTGGCGTTGCTGGTTGCGGGCAGTTCTCGTCAGATCGCCGGCGAGACGTCACCGACGCAGCCAGTCCCCCAAATCGGCGCGGAGTCTCTTCTGTCGCAAGCTTTATCGGCCCAAATTGGAAGCCGCCTGGATCGAATTTTTGGCGCGGGTCGCATTCGAGTGGACCCTCAGTTAGTCGGGTTCGGTCAGTCAGCCAACGCCACCGTGGCCCTGGAGCAGCAGATCAAGAATAATTTCACCATCCTCTACGTGACGGATGTCACCTCGGTGCGGCGGCAGATTATTCAAGGAGAATGGGCCATCAGCCCCCGATTTGCTATCACAGGAATTCGGGATGAAAACGGGCTGGTGGGGATCAACTTTCAACTCAAGTTGCGCTTTCGTTGAACAACCATCAGCGATTCCTGCAATGATGGGCATGTGAGATGACATGGAACCGCCCGACAATTCGACCAAGGATTTTCTCTCATTCTTGCGAGGCAAGCGCCGCAATGGACGAGGAAGGAATTCGTTCACCCCCACTCACGAATGGATTGCCGAGCAGCAGCGGAATATGGTGGAATACCAGCTTCGCTGTCGCGGCATCGTAAACGAACGAGTGCTGGAGGCGATGCGACAAGTGCCCCGGCATGAGTTTGTGCCTCCCGAGCAGATGAAAGATGCTTACGAAGACCGTCCTCTGCCGATTGGCCAGGGACAGACCATCTCTCAGCCCTACATGGTCGCGGCTATGGTAGAGGCGCTGGAACTGAAGGGAACGGAACGAGTGCTGGAAGTGGGCACCGGCTCTGGCTATCAGGCGGCGGTTCTGGCTCGCTTGGCGGCTCAGGTTTATACAATTGAATTCGATCCGGTATTGGCTGCGGCGGCGCAAGAGCGATTAGCGCATATGGGGCTGGCGAATTCGGTCGTTGTGGTTTGTGGCGATGGCAGCCTTGGCTACGCGCTCGGTGCGCACTACGATGGTATTATTGTGGCCGCCGCTGCCCCGGAGGTGCCGGAGCCTTATTTGGAGCAGTTGGTAGAGGGCGGTAGGCTAGTGATTCCAGTCGGCAGCCTCGAAACCCAGGAGTTGCGCCAAATCCGCAAAGTCGCAAGCCAGCCCGTCTCCCGCTTCCTCGGCTACTGCCGCTTCGTGCCGCTAAGGGGCGAACGAGGGTGGAAGAGTTAGAACGCAGTAGTTTAGAGTTTCTTGTTGACTCCTGAATTCGTGCTAATCAGCCTGTATACTATTTTTTATCGGAAAAGTAGGGTGAGGGGATCAGTGTCCAACTTCTACAGTCTCGTGCGTAGGGATGGTGAAATTAAATTCGGTAACGGCAATGAAGAAGCCATTTCGAAATATATTGACTATTGGACGGACACTCTAACCCGAAATCAGCAATTGGTAAGCGCCTTTCGGTCCCGCACGAAGATTGACTTCCAGGGAAAGACAGTATTAGACGTCGGCTGCGGGACGGGCGGGATGAGCCAAATTATTACGGAGGAACATGGTTACTACATTGGCTGTGATTTGTTTTCGGGAATCCTCGAGATGGCCCAAGCCTTTATTAGTGACCTGCGACACGCCGAAAAGGCCGGTCTAGTCCGCGCTTCGGGAACACACATCCCATTGGCTGATGGTTCGGTTGACATTGTTATTGCATTCGACGTGATTGAGCATTTGGAGGGAGGATACGGTTGGCAACGGAGTTTCCTAAGGGAAATTCGGCGAGTTCTGCGGCCTAACGGAATTTTATTATTAACTACCCCGAACCGGCTCCATCCTTTCGAAGGCCACACTTTTATGTATGGCCCGCATTACTTGCCAGTCTGGTTAGCAGATCGATATATTCGGTGGAAAAATCCCAGCTTTCTGGAAGAATACAGGACTTATGGGCAAGTTAAGCTTCTGACTCCTTGGAAAATGAAAAGACTTTTAGATGAGGCGGGTTTGAAGTTAATCCACGATTTTCCTTGGGGGAAAGATTTGAAGGACTATCCCACGGGAAAACGTGTCCTCCTGAGATTTCTCAGCAAAGTTGGCTTAGGATGGATTCCTCCAAAGACTTTTTGGGTCTCTGCTTGTCGAGAAGAAAGGACAAATGAGTGGATTGATAACGGGGATGTACGTCCACCGCAGATAAGCGATGTCGCTTACACCGAGCGATTCCAGAAAGAAATCGAGTGCTACAAGTCTGTCGAAAATGTTCATGATCTCCCAGAAATCTTCCACTTTTGGTCGAACAGATATGTCCGGCCCAAAGTGGAAGCAGTGTTTGGCGTTGTGCCAATAGAAGAATTCTATGCGAAATATATCTTTCAGTACGGAGCCGACCACCCTGGAAAGAGGGTCGAAGTCGCCAGCATTGGGGCCGGCAATTCTGATATGGAAGTCCGAATTGCCAAATTGTTGCGTGATCGCGGCTTCAACGACTTCCGGTTTCGCTGCCTGGACATCAATCCCGACATGCTGGATCGGGGCCGCAACCTAGCTTCTCAGGAGCAACTAGGCGATTATTTTGATTTCCTTCAAGTAGACATAGGAGATTGGCAACCCGAACGTACAGGCGGGGTTGTCGTGATGGCTCACCATAGCCTCCACCACCTGGTAAAGCTGGAAGAGATTTTCGCCAATGTAAAGAAGGCTATTGGGGACGACGGCTACTTCCTTGTCTGGGACATGATAGGGCGTAATGGTCATATGCGCTGGCCAGAAGCACTTGCTGTCATTAATGACATCTGGCAAACCATGCCAGACCGCTATAAGTACAATCATCAACTGAAGCGCTTTGAAAAAGTTTACGACAACTGGGATTGTTCGAAAGAAGGTTTCGAGGGAATACGCGCACAGGATATTCTGCCTCTGTTGCTTAAGAACTTTCATTTCGAAGCGTTCATTGCTTTTGGAAACCTGCCGGATGTTTTTGTGGATCGTTCATTCGGTCATAATTTCGATGTCAATAATCCAGAAGATATCGAGTTTGTTGACCGGATTGGATCACTGAGCGACCGTCTAATCAGCGATGGTGTAATCAAACCTACACAAATGGTCGGCGTGCTTAGGGGTCGCCCGACAGGGAAAACCCGCTGTTATGAGCATTGGACCCCGGAATTCTGCCTTAGGAGCATTTAGGGGGGCTAGCGGGGTGGAAAAATTCTTAAACCGCCGGCAGTGTGGTCAGTTGGGGTCCTGAGTGATGCTTCGCTCAAACAATGAATCTCCATCAATAAATGGTTCAGCAAATTCCTTTGGGAAGCTGCTTCCCGCAAATGTTAAGGACACGCTCTTAGTTTTTTGTGCCTCATATTTATTTTTTGTTCTCTTTTTTTGGTTGGGTAGTGTATTGATACCGAATAAAGACTCAGAAATCGTACCGCTAAGCTTCCCTTCGGTATCCCAAATAGTCCAAAATATGAACCGTTCGGATACTGGCTGGTATCTCACAATTATTGAGCAGGGGTACGAAAGAAAGCCATTTTCTTTAGAAAAGCAGGCTAACTGGGCTTTTTTCCCTGCTTACCCACTTGCTGTTAAGCTTGTGGCTAAATCTGTGTCGGCGGATTATGTTCTGGTTGGCTGTATGCTCTCTGCTACTTTTTATCTGCTGGCTTTATATGCCCTCTGGAATCTCCTGGCGTTTGATTTTGATCGGGAAACAATTTTTCGGACGCTCCTTTTTCTTGCCTTTTATCCCTTTGCTTTTGATCTTGTCGGATTCGGGCCGGAATCGTTATTTTTGCTTTGCACTTGCCTGTCGCTGTATTGTGCACGAAAGGAGAAGTGGATATTTGCTGGACTGCTGGGGGGGATTGCTTCTGCTACCCGTCCGCAAGGGATATTGTTATTCATTCCACTGTTGTATATGTACCTTAGCAGCCGCGATTTTGCCTGGAAACGAATTGATCGTCATCTCCTGTCTCTAGGTCTCTTACCTTCTGGCCTCCTCCTTTTTATGTTGTATCTTTATAGATTGACAGGTAATGCCTTTGCCTTCACGGATATACAGAAGACATGGGGCAACACGATTTCCTATCCTTTTTCTTTTCTTGTGCAGTTTTTACAATCTCCGAAGCTGATCAGCCACTATGGATGGAATCCCGAATTTCTGTCAGTAGTCTTCACGCTGACGCTTGTACCCATTTTGTATTGGGTTTGGGTTCGGAGAGCATTTCCATTGGAGTACCGTTTGTTTTTGACCTTACATTTTCTGATACTAGTCTCTCGAACGACAAGTATGAGTAACCTTCGTTACATTTTGGGAATGTTCCCTTATTTCCTTGCGCTTGGTATTCTTGGCAAAAACCAGCGGTTTTTTCTCTTCGTCTTGCTTTTCTTTGCGGGTTTATTGAGCTTGTTTCTTGTGTTGTTCGCAAACAACTATCGTATCGCTATTTCCTGAAAACGGGCAGAAATGCGGAGTTTTGTAGGAGCAAATTCGAGGAGCTGGATCAGGCGTTTTTTTGAATGATGCCACCTGCCACGATTTCTCTCAGCGTCGTGATCCCTGTGTACAACGAAGCGGCGCGCATTCCGGCCACGTTGCGCCAGGTTTTGGAGTGTTTAGAGCGGCGCAAAGAGAGTTACGAAGTCGTGGTGGTGGATGATGGCTCCATGGATGACACCGTTGCTCTCGTCGAGCAAATGTGTCGGGAATCGAGTCCAGTGCGCCTGCTGCGCAACCCGGGGAATTGCGGCAAGGGCTATGCGATCCGCAACGGGATGCTTCAGGCGCGCGGCGAATATCTCCTGTTTACCGACGCGGACCTCTCGGCTCCCATCACAGAGATGGATCGGCTCCTGGAGCCGCTACAGAGCGGCTATGATGTGGTCATCGGCTCGCGGGTATTGCAGCCGGAATGGGTTCATCCCCGCCAGTCGCCGATGCGGGAGGCCGCTGGCCGCCTGTTTAATGTTTGCGTGCGGGGAATCACTTCTCTGGATTTTCAGGACACGCAATGCGGTTGCAAGGCCTTTCGGAGAGAGGCCACTCAGGCGATTTTTTCCCGCCAGAAAATTTCCGGTTTCGGTTTTGACGTGGAGGTTCTCTATTTAGCCCGCAAGTTCGGCTATCGCACCCTGGAAGTTCCCATCCATTGGAGCAACGACACCCGCACCAAGGTGCACCCTTTTCGCGACGGTCCCCGGATGTTTCTGGACCTGTTGCGGATTCGCCGGAACGATTGGAGCGGCAAGTACAATTCGCCGGCTTGATGGAACAACTGAATCCGAGGTAGGTCTGTCGCCCCTCCGGGGCTGGACTTTGTATTGACTTCCTAACCCACGGCTTACGCCGTGGGCTATGATCTTTCGCCCCTTCGGGGCTAATTGGCGGTATGACCTGGCAAGTGGACCAGGGGTGCAATTATCTTACTCGAAGTTGCGGGAACTGCTTTCAGAGCGGGCTGCGGCTGGCGCCAGAAAAAACCATACTGTTCCACGCCGCTCCATATCAGGGACAGAGTCTCGATCACAAAGGTTTTTGTCCAGCGCCTGCGCCGCCACCAGTGCGTGTCCCAATATGGCGAATTGTAAGTCGGATGGACGAGAACCGAGACGCCGCTTCGGGCAAAAATTCGCCGGGAGAGAAACCGCGTGCGGCGGGTGTGATATTCCGAGGTGACGATGATGGCTTTCTTGGCTCCCAATTGTTGCAGACAAACCAATAGTGCTTGGGCCTCTTCTTCTGTGGAATCCGCGTTATTTTCGCAGAAGCGCAATTGCTGTTCGGGGAATTGTTTTTCTTTCAAATAAGCTTCGATGAGCTGGCGGACCGGCCGGTCGTAATAAGGCCTGCTGAGTGTGCTGACCAGCAGGATTGGGGCAAGACCTTTGCGAACCAGTTCTACGGCTTCGTCCAGGCGGAGGCGTTCCTCTTCTGCCGACCCGCGCAAAGATATAACGGCGTCCGCCTGCTCCAGAGGGTCGGAAACTACATACTGGCTGGCGATCCAGGAAAGCGTGAATGGATTGGCCACCGCCGCCAATAGCAAACCGACAAGAAGTAACTTTTTCATTGTTTTTAGGCCGTGGCAGCTTGGGGAATTCAATCACGGCCATCCGAACCAGTAGGTTGATCCGGCCAGCATGGCGGCGCCCACCAGACCCGCTCCCAGGTCATCGGCGACCACTCCCCAAGCTCCGCGCCAGTGCCCCAATTTCCAAATGGGATACGGTTTGACCGCATCCAGGATTCGGAATAGCACAAATCCGGCAGCCACCGCCATCCAATAAGAGAGTGTCCAGTTTGGCACAAGGGGCAAAGCCAGCAGCGTGAGGACTTGGCCGGCGACTTCATCCAGCACAATGTTTTGGGGGTCATCAGAGGAAAAACTAGGCAAGGCGAGCGCCACGACCCAAATGGAGGCGGCTGTAAGGATCAGGCTCCCGAGGCAGAGAATTGGAAAAGGATAAGGGGTTGATGCCACCAGGGGAATGAGGCTTGCGTAAATGGCGACCCCTAGCGCCGAGCCGTAGGTGCCTGGCATGACCGGCAAGTATCCAACTCCAAATCCCGTGGCCAGCCAGACAGCCCATCGACGCCGGGTGCGGAGGAGAACCGTTGGAACATTGGTTGGGTTCGTAGGCGAGTGCGTCAATGGCTTAAGGAGAAGATCATCCGGAGGACATTTTCCGATGCCGGGCCGCCCTCCCCGCGTCGAAGGGCGTTCTCACTACTGAATAATCTCGTGAATCAGCGGGCGAGCTTCCGGCTGCGTCGAAGAAATGTGGAAGGCATCCTCCACCATCTGGGAAGCTTCCTCCAGATGGGCTTCCTCGTTGTAATAAATCGTGCAGAGCCGTTCGCCGGCCTGGATGCGGTCCCCCACCTTGTGTTCCAAGACGATTCCGACCGCGGCATCAATATGCGCATTCATTTTCTCACGGCCTGCGCCGAGCAGCATCACGGCCTGTCCGATGTCATCCGCGGAGATGCGGGATACATAGCCGGCCCGGGGAGAAGAGATGACGAATTCCGCCGAGGCATTCGGAAGGAGTTCGAAGCTCTCCATGATCTGGGGATTGCCCCCCTGAGCTTCGATCAGTTGCCGGAATTTTTGCAGCGCCGATCCGTCATTCAACAATTGGAACATCTGCTCCTTGACGCTTTCCAGGGTTCGGTCCGGCTGGGCAGCGGAAACCATCCGTGCAGCGAGTTCTAAAGAGGTCTCCACCAGATCGGCTGGCCCCGCACCCCGCATGGCCTCTACAGCTTCCATGACCTCCAAGGCGTTGCCGACGGCATTGCCCAGAGGCTGATCCATGTCCGTAATCACGCTGATTACCTTTTTCCCCAGCCGCTTTCCCAGGCTGACGAGAGTCTGGGCAAGGCGCCGCGAATCGGTCATCTTCTTGACCAGCGCGCCGGAGCCGGTTTTGACATCCACGACCAACCCTTCTATTCCCCCGGCCAGTTCATTGGCCAGAATCGAAATGGCAATTAAGGGGATGCTTTCCACCGATCCCGAGGTGTCGCGCAGCGAAGAAAGTTTCTTGTCCGCCGGCGTCAAATCATCGGTTTGGCCGATGATACCCAGGCCCGCCTTGCGGAGGACTTCCTTAAACTCCTGCGCTTTCAGGTGGGTGTTGAAGCCAGGGATAGACTGGACCTTATCCAGAGTTCCTCCCGTGTGAGCCAGTCCCTGCCCCGCAATGATGGGGACCGTGATGCCGGTGCAAGACACCAGCGGCCCTACGATCAAGCTAGTTTTGTCACCTACACCGCCGGTGGAGTGCTTACCCATCTTGGGTCCGGGCAGGTCGCTCAAGTCCAGGGCCGGAGCCATGCTGAGCAGACTTTCCGTCCAATCCAGCAATTCTTGCTCGGTCAGCCCGCTGAAGAAGACCGCCATTAAGAAGGCCGAGGCCTGATAATCGGGGATATTGCCTGCTACATATTCCTGGAGAAAAAAATTGATTTCTTCTCTTGCAAGATCGCCGCCATCTCGTTTCCGTTGGATTAAATTAACAACTCGCATGGGGATCGTTTTCGTCTCCTGAACTGGGTTTCAGATGGAATACTGCTACTTCTGGGGGGCAACCAAAGCGAACGGGCAAGACAACTCTGCCGATGCCCCGGCTGACATAAATCTGTGTCTGACGCAGGCGTTGTAAACCGGAATGAAACGACCGGCGATATACCCTGCCGAACCCGGGCACTTTTACTTGTCCTCCATGAGTGTGACCGGACACCACGAAATCAATGCCTTGCCCCACAGCGTCCAAAAAGATTCTTGGGTTATGGCAAAGCAAAATCCGGGGGATTCCTGTGGGAAGACCCCGCAAAGCCGCGCGCAAATTACCAGTGTACCGGATATCATCCATACCGGCCAGTCCCAGCATTGTCTGGTTGTGTCGCACCAGGACGTGCCGGTTTCGCAGAACATGGATCCTGTGCCGGCTAAGGTGCCTTTCGATGGTCTCCGCGCCGGCCCGGTGATCGTGATTGCCCATGACGGCAAAGGCCCCTAAGGGAGCTCGTAACTGTCCCAGTGCTTGCGCCACCGGCTCGATGTGCACCCAGGACTGGGTCACAAAGTCTCCCGTCAGCAGGACCATCTCCGGGCGCAAATAGTTCACCAACTCGACGGTCTGCTCCACCTCGCGTAAGGAAACATAAAGGCCGTGGTGCAAATCGCTAAGCTGTGCGATCCTTAATCCCGCAAAAGCGCGGGGCAAACTTTTCAGATAAATGTTGTGGTTGGTAATTTCCGGGAGTCGCGGAAAACCGGGGCGCGCTGCCAGCCACCGTCCCCAACGCAAGCGTGTGCGGCGAACGGGACGCCAAGCCCAATGCGTATCCAATTCAGCCGCTATGGCGCTTTTCATCCAAGGTATCCCCTCCCTATCGTAAAAATCTCAAAAACGTGGCACAGCCTATCATTGCACGCTTCAAATTGCAACGGGATTTCTCTTCTTATAGTTGTCACCGTGCTCTCAGAGTGCAGCCCTTGCAAATTCGGATATGTGGAAATCCTGGGCCTCAAGACCTTGGCCCTTCCGGGTTGGGATTTTCCAGGAGCAATTCAAAATTGTGTACCTTGGCTTCCCGAGCCAGTCCTTCCAGGATTTCGCGCCCGTGTTGTTCGTCTTCAGTCTCAATCAAGATTTCTATATCGGCCATATCGGAAAGCCGAGGACCGATTCGCCAGGAGCGGCGAAAATCCAAGACCGTTGCTCGGTGGCGGCGCAGGAAGTCCAAAATGAACCCCAACTGTCCCGGCTCATCACTCACCCTCACCGATATGCTTTGGGACCGGCCATCCATGGCCAGGCCGCGCTCGACGACGCGCTGCAAGGTCAGGCTGTCAATGTTGCCCCCTGTGACTAGCGCAACAACCCGCGCTCCCGGCGCCACACCCGATTCCTGAATCTGGCGGCGGCTCTCCGGGTCCAGCAACGCAGCCACGCTGAGCGCCCCGGCTCCCTCGGCAACCAGTTTGGCTTGCTCCACCAGGAATAGAATAGCCCGGTAAATGCGAACATCGTCCACGCAAATCGCGGCATCCACCAAGTCGCGGCACATGCGCCAGCAGAGCTCGCCCGGCTGGCGCACCCGCACGCCATCCGCGATCGTTTCCTGCGTAGCCACGTCAAGAGGTAAACTTTCCGCGCTCCCGGAACGGTAGGTGTGCCAACTATTAACAAACGCCGGGGCGCAGGTACTTTGCAAAGCAATTATCTTCGTCTTTGGAAGCCGCTGCTTCACCGCGCTGGCAACGCCCGCGATCAAACCGCCGCCTCCCACGGGCACCAGGACGGCCTCGGGAGGATGGTCCTGCATCTCTTCCAGAATTTCCCAACCCAGAGTCGCCTGGCCGAGAATGACATCTGAATCATTAAACGGCGAGATGAACTCGCGCCCTTCTGCTGCGGCGTATCGCAGCGCAAAAGCCAGCGAATCGTCGAAGCAGCTTCCTTCGAGCAGCACCTTGGTTCCGTAATGTTGCGTGGCGCGCAGTTTGGGCAGCGCAGCGCGATCCGGCATCACGATCACGCAATCCATGCCCAATTCGCGGGCGGCGTAGGCCACTCCCTGCGCGTGGTTGCCCGCGCTGGCCGCAACCACCTTGTGAATGCCGCCCCTCTCCTGGAGCTGGTGCAGTTTGTAGTAGGCTCCCCGTATTTTGTAGGAGCCGGTGCGCTGCAAATTTTCCGGCTTCAGCCAGACCTGGAAGCCCGAAAGCTCATCGAGCGCCGGGGAGCGGAGCAGGGGCGTTGGCCACAAGACGGGCCGCACCGTTCTCCACGCCGCCGCGACTTTTTCTAGCGATAAGCGCTCGCTTGCCGAAACCGCGCTGGAGGAACTATCCATCCGCAAACGCTCGCGTCTCCGCTCCTGAAGGGCAAAACAAAAACCGATCCTCTCTCCAGAGAATGTCTCCGCAACCCGCTCTTACTGCTACAGGCTATCGCTAATCTCCTTGGTGGCCACGTCAGGGCACGACTTTAGTCGTGCCGCTAAAGGGGAGTTTCCAGGAAGCGCTTTAGCGCCTGAGGTCATTGGCCGATCTTTGCGGACGTTATGCCCTCAGCGGCTAAAGCCGCTCTTGTTACTGCTCTTTGGCACGGTTAAAACCGTGCCCTGACAACACATTCAAGCAGGTTTTGCAAACGGCCTCTAAGTTACCAGTTTCGCACGAGTACAGCCCGAAACGGTAGGGGTTTCTAAAGGATTCCTTTGACAAGCCTAGCGCCTTGAGGATTAGCGCAGCAACCCTCTTGGCTTTTTGAGGTTCGGAAGCAATCCTTGTTGCTTTTTGCGTGGTACTTTAATCACAGTGTAGTGCCAACCAAGGTCTTTTCTTTGATGCTCCTCGAGGTATTCTTCTCGCTTAAAACGTTCCCTTTCGGCATCGCGCAGAGTGTCCCAATGGGTATCATTGGGAATGGGTTGGCCAGGATCATCCAGTCCTTTATGGAAGAGGACGCAATATTTGAATGGCGATTTCTTTCTCATTATTTTGGGGTCTCTGCTGGCATTCCTTCTGCTTTTCGGGCACGCGCATTTAATCGAATTCTCCAGTAGTCGTCGTGGAGTATTTGCAAGCCGACGAAAAGCGCAGATACTAAGAAAAACTCGGACTTCGATGTCTGCCCTACACCGCGCAGAATTACCAAGGCGACATAGGCATAATAAAAAAGTTTAGCGGGGGAAAAGAGGTGTAGTGCCATATACCCTCCCTTTGGCTCTGGCTTGACATTCCGCTATCATTTCGTGGAATTTCAATGGATAAAAGTAAACGGCTTTAGGGAAAAGGTGTTTCGGCAGCATCTAGGCTAAGCAGAGGCCCCCAGCCACTCCACCAGGAAGCGGTTTTCTTCCACCGGCCCGGAGACCTTAATTACGGTCGAGCCGTTGTCGCCCTTGGTGATTTCCGGCGCGTGCCAGTGGGCCAACTGCTCGGCGCGAGGCTTCTCTAAAATTTCCACTTGGTCCACGCCGACCGTGCTGTTCAGTTCGCGGACGATCTGTTCGATAGTGATCGGTTTGGCTTCCACCAGCACCGTAGCCCGGTGGCGGTCTCCGACCGGTGCGCACCAGACGGCCTGAATGATGAGACCCCGGCGCGTGAAGCAATTCAGCACGCGCATCATCGCGCCGGAGATATTGAAGAAGTAGATCGCAACTCCTGTCATGATTTTTTCTTCCAGCCCTTATCTGAGCCGCGACCGTGAGGGAGCGGGCATTTTTGGCATTTCCTAATAGGCCCGCTTGCTTACGCGCGCGGCTCTGACTCCTTTATTTCTTCTCTTCGAGGATCATTTCCGAGAGGGCCGCGCCGGCGGGCACCATCGGATAAACGTTAGCCTCGGCGGGGCATTCCACCACCAACTGCGCCGCTCCTGGCGCCGCCAAGAATTCCCGCAATTGTTGTTCCATGCTGGTGTCTTTGTTCATCAAAACACCCGGAATCCCGTAGGCTTCCCCGATTTTCACGAAGTCGGGGTTGTCATACAGGTCCACCTCCGAGTAGCGCCGATCCCAGAACAACTGCTGCCACTGCCGCACCATGCCTAGGTACTTGTTGTCAATCACCAGGATTTTGATCGGCAGGGAATATCGCTGTACGGTGGCCAGTTCCTGGA
>JACQGE010000198.1 GCA_016199675.1 Acidobacteriota bacterium
GCAATAAGTATCTCTTCTTCTCTGTTGGTCAAGTCGGGCATTCTATCTCCTTTGTTCAGCGGAACTGGCGCAGGAAGCGCACGTCGCCTTGGAAAAACAGTTGAATGTCCTGGACGCCGTACTTGAGCATGGCCAGGCGCTCCACGCCCATCCCGAATGCAAAGCCACTATAAACAGAGGCGTCATAGTGAACATAAGAGTAGAGAGCGGGATCCACCATGCCGCAACCCATCAACTCGATCCAGCCGCTTTGTTTACAGATGCGGCATCCCTGAGCGCCGCAGAACAGGCAGGAAATGTCCACCTCCGCGCTTGGCTCCGTGAAGGGGAAGAAACTGGGCCGGAACCGGGTGCGTACTTCAGGCCCGAAGAACGCCTTCAAAAAATAGTCCAGAGTTCCCTTCAAATCGGCAAATGTGATGTGGGTGTCCACGGCCAGCCCTTCCACCTGATGAAACATGGGGGAGTGGGTGGCATCCGGCGTATCGCGCCGGTAAGCCCTCCCCGGAACGATGATGCGCAGAGGAGGCTGGAGTTTTTCCATGGTCCGAATCTGCACGGGGGAAGTATGGGTGCGCAGGACCGTGCGGGCGTCAATGTAAAACGTGTCCTGGTCGTCCCGCGCGGGATGGTCTTCCGGGATGTTCAAGGCCTCAAAGTTGTAATAGACGCTCTCGATATCCGGCCCTTCCTCGACCGAGTAGCCTAAGGCAAAGAAAATTTCGGTGATCTCATCCATCGCCTGTCGCAGGATATGCCGGACGCCCACGGTGCGACGAGTGCCGGGAAGAGTGATGTCGATGCCTTGCTCCGGCTCGTTTACAACCGTAGGGGGATTTATGAGGGACGCAATTTTCTCCTCCACGCTGGCACGTAGAGCGTTCAGCCCTTGCCCTATTTCCCGCTTGAGTTCAGGAGGGGCAGGAGCGAGCCAGTTATCTGTGATAAAGCGGACGATCCCCTGCTTGCGTCCCAGCCAGAGTACTCGAACAGCTTCAGTATCTACAGAAGGATGTCTCTCTCCCCTTTCAAGGGTCTCCCCTCGAGATATCTTTTTGAATTCATCAGAGTCTCTAATCTGTCGAATATAGTCCTGTAGTCTGACTTCGAGCTGATTGAAGAGTTCCTGCACACCAGCGCGGTCTCGGACACCTAGGTCTTCGAGTGTGTGCTGGACGAGGTCGGTAATGTTTTGGGAAGAATGGTCAGAAGAGTTCATTCACGCTGTGATTTACGGAATTAGAAAAGCAGATCCTTCGCTGCTCCCTCGGCTTCGCTCGGGACAAGGCTCAGGATGACAGCGGAAGACGGTTTTTCGTAGTTAAGCGGCCAAGGCCCGCTTGGCCTGCTCGGCCAGACTGGCAAAGCCACTCTGGTCGCGGGCGGCGATGTCGGCCAGGACCTTGCGGTCCATCTCAACGCCCGCCAGTTTCAGGCCGTGAATAAACTGGTTGTAGGAAAGGGCGTGTTGCCGCGCCGCGGCGCCGATGCGGATGATCCACAAGCGGCGAAATTCCCGTTTGCGGTTGCGGCGGTCCCGGTAACTATATTTCAGGGCGCGTTGCCCGGCTTCCTTCGCTGCGCGATACAGCTTGCTTTTGGTAAGCCGGTACCCTTTTGCCTGCTTCAAAATTTTCAGCCGCTTCTGGTGGCGTTTGATTCCTCGTTTAGCTCTAGGCACTGTTTTGATCTCTCCTGCTCATTCTCTGCGCCGGGTTCTGGCGCTCATTCAGTCTACGCGTACGGCAACAGGGCGCGCACCCGCTTGATATCTGCCGGGGCAACCAGTTCGCTCTGGTCCAGCTTCCGTTTGCGTTTGCTGGTTTTCGAAGTCAGAATGTGGCGCGCGTGGGAATGTTGTCTGACAAATTTCCCTGTAGCGGTCTTTCGAAACCGCTTGGCGGCGCCGCGATGCGTTTTCAGTTTTGGCACAAATGCTCCTTCCTTCTGCTGCAATTTGCCCGGCCTGGCCGAGCGCCTATTTCTTGGGGGTGAAGATAGCCGACAAGGAGAAGCCTTCCAGACGGGGCCGTGTCTCGACGCTGCCAGCCTCCGCCACATCCTCAATGAGGCGGTCCATCATTCTTCGACCGATTTCAGAGTGAGAGATTTCTCGTCCGCGAAACGCAATAATTGCCTTTACTTTGTCGCCCTCGTTCAGGAACCGCACGATATTGTTCTTCTTGAACTCATAATCGTGATCGTCCGTGTTCGGGCGGAACTTCACTTCCTTGATAATAATATTGCGCTGTTTCTTTTTTGCCTCGTGCGCCCGCTTATTCAGCTCATATACGTACTTGCCGTAGTCCATGACCTTACAGACCGGCGGCACGGCGGTGGGGGAAATCTCCACGAGATCCAGGTTTTGTTCTCTGGCGATTTTCAGAGCTTCCTGGGGGGTCATCACGCCCAATTGGGCGCCATCCTCGGCGATGACCCGAATCTCCCGGACCCGAATTCGCTCATTCACTCTAACGCTCAAATTGGCGATAGGCATCCTCCCTACCAGACCAGCAAATCACAGTTATTAAACTCTTTCTGCACTAATCTATCCTTCTCCGGAACCAATTATAGCATAGCATTTCTTGCTCGGCTGCTTGGGGAAACCGCCTGCTGCGCGAAACTATCCTTCCACTTGGCGCGATTGAATGGCCTCCCGGATGCGCGCGAGCAAAGCCTCCCGCGACAAGCTTCCCTGGTCCCCCAGCTTGCGGGTCCGCACGCTTACCGTGCCATTGGCGACCTCCCGGTCGCCCAATACCAGCATATAAGGAACTTTTTGAAGCTGCGCTTCCCGAATTTTCAAGTTGATTTTTTCGTTGCGGGCATCTACCTCTACCCGAATATCATGGTCGCGCAACAGGGCGGCTAATTCCCGGGCAGCTTCCTGGTGGCGCTCGGCGATGGGGATCACCTTGGCCTGAATCGGAGACAGCCAGACCGGAAAGGCCCCCGCAAAGTGCTCGATGAGCACGCCGCAGAAGCGTTCCATCGCGCCGAACGGCGCGCGGTGAATGATGACGGGGCGATGCAACTGATTGTCTGGTCCAACATAACCTAAGTTGAAACGCTCCGGCAGATTGTAATCCACTTGAATCGTTCCAAGCTGCCACTCGCGCCCCAGGACATCTTTGACGACGAAATCAATCTTCGGCCCGTAGAAAGCTGCTTCACCGGGCTCATCGGAAAAAGGAATCCCCAGCGTAGACGCCGCCTGGCGGCAGGCTTGCTCGGCTTTCTCCCAAACTTCGGGCCGGCCGACATACTTGGACGAGTCCGGGTCCCGCAATCCCACGCGAACGCGGTAGTCCGTCATATTTAAGGTTTTGAAGATGGTACTCACCAGCGTCAGACAGCCGTTGAGTTCCTGGCCAACTTGTTCCTCTGTGCAAAACAGGTGCGCATCGTCCTGCGTGAAGCCGCGCACGCGGATCATGCCACTCAATTCGCCGGACTGCTCCCAGCGGTAGACAGTGCCAAACTCCGCCAGCCGGATGGGAAGTTCACGGTAGGAGTAGCGCTGACTAGCAAAGATTCGGATGTGGTGGGGGCAATTCATGGGCTTCAGCAAATATCCCTCGATGTCACCTGACCCCAGATGATTTACCAATTCCGCGCAACTGGTTCCTTCAGTCGCGAGCTTGGACAGGGTCTCGCGTTCCACGAAGGGAGGGTATTGAGAATCCGCGTAATAAGGGAAGTGCCCACTGGTGCGGTAAAGTTCCAGCTTGCCGATGTGGGGCGTAAAGACTTGCAAGTAGCCCTGCTTGCGGAGTTCCGCGGAGATGAAGTTCTGCAACTCCTGGCGGATCACCGCACCCGCTGGCGTCCACAAGACCAGCCCCGGGCCAACCATTTCGTCCAGCAAAAACAGATGCAGTCTTTTTCCAATGACGCGGTGGTCGCGCTCGCGCGCTTCCTCCAAGCGGTTCAGGTGTTTCTCCAACTCGGATGGGTCAAAGAAAGCGGTGCCATAAACTCGGGTGAGCCGGTCGGAATTTTCATCGCCGTGCCAGTAACTGCTGGCGAGAGACATTACTTTGAAGGCCTTGATGTGCCCTGTGCTGGGCAGGTGCGGTCCGCTGCAAAGGTCTTCCCAATCCTCACCCGGTTTGCCGGTGGCGTAGAAGGAGATCGGGGGTTTCTGACGCTTACCTTTACCGGAATTGCCGTTGGACCCCTCCAGAGCGCGGACGGCATTATCCACTTTGTACTTGTTCCCTTCCCGTTCGAGCTTGGCCAGAGCCTCTTTTTCGGGCATCACATACCGCGTCATCGGTTTGTCGGCGGCAACAATCGCGGCCATCCGCTGCTCGATCTGCTCAAAATCTTTCGAGGAGATGGTCTCCCCTTCCTGGAAGCGGATATCATAGAAGAAACCGTCATCTGTCGGAGGGCCGTAAACAAGTTGCGCGCGGGGCCATAGTTCCTGAATAGCCTCCGCCATAACGTGCGCCGCCGTATGCCGCAGCAGGAACAGCGCGTCGGCGTCCGGCTTGCCTTGCTTCGGTTTTTCGAGGACGAACTGCACTTTGCTATCTTCTTTGATGACCGAGGCCAGGTCGCGCAGCACGCCGTTGATGCGGACGCCGATGCTCTGCTTGGCAAGCCCCGGCCCAATGTCCTCGGCGACCTTTTTTGCCGGGACAGGCTGGTCGTATGTTTTTGTAGAACCATCCGGCAGAGTGATTACAGGCACAGATTTTCCACCTTATCAATTGCGCAATGTAATTTCAATCAGAACGCTCGCTCGCTGTCTAGCAGGATCGTTACCGGGCCGTCGTTGACCAGTTCCACTTCCATCATAGCGCGGAAGACGCCGCTTTCCACATGCAAACCCTGGTGGCGGAGAGCAGCCAGAAAATATTCGTAGAGCGGCTCGGCCTGCTCCGGCAGGGCTGCCTGGTCATAGCTGGGACGGCGGCCTCGCCGTACGTCGCCCAACAAAGTGAACTGAGAAATTGCCAAAACCGCTCCTCCAATGTCCTGTACGGAGAGATTCATTTTATTTTCATTGTTCGGAAACACTCGCAAGACCGCAATTTTTTCGGCTAGATAATCCGCCGCTACCTGGGTATCCGCCGCCGCAATCCCGACCAGCACCAGCAGCCCGTGCCCGATTTCACCCACAATTTGAGAGTCCACCCGCACGGCGGCGCGGGAAACTCTTTGCACTATGGCCCTCATCTTCGATTCGCCTATTGAACCTGAACATATTGCCATAAGCCGAAGACTGCATCCAGTTCCGTGACCCGGTAACGCAAATACGGTGTTCGTATTTCCATGTTATTCTGGCTTCCTTAACACCGTGGAAATTCCGGGCTAAAGGAGAAACCGGCTATGCCAGCACAGCATCCAGCGCAAGTGCACAAGCTCTTTAGAGAGGCTTTTAACTCCGGCTCTGTTGACGCCGTGCTTGCTCTCTATGAGGATCAGGCCAGCTTTGTGACCGGCCCCGGCGCTTCGGTCACGGGCAAAATAGCCATCCGCGAAGCCCTGCTGGGCTTTCTCGCGATGAGGCCCAGCGTTCGCTTGGAGACGATTTCAGTGGTGGAAGGAGGCGGCGACTTAGCGTTCCTGGAATCACGCTGGGTAGTGGACGGAACGGGACCGGATGGCAAGCCAGTCCAAATGACCGGAACCTCCCGTGAGGTCGTGAGGCGACAGAAAGATGGAACATGGCTTTATGCCATTGATGATCCCGGCGTTGGCAGATAGACGTAGCGCTGCTCAAAAAAAGCGCTGACGCAGACGACAGCGATGGCACACGGAGCGATTGACCAGACCAAGATTTCTGTATGTCTGTTTCCAAGGATAAGTTTCGTAAGGTTCTGGGACATTTTGCCACGGGCGTGACCGTAGTTACAACGCGCCAACGATCAGGTGCGCCCTGGGGATTTACCGTAAACTCGTTCACTTCCGTCAGTCTTTCTCCACCTTTGATCCTTGTCTGCGTGGATCACAACAGCGAGAGTTCTCGCGCCATGAAAGAGAGCGAGTACTTTGCAGTGAATTTCCTCGCCGCAGACCAGGAAGAGATTTCCCGCCGGTTTGCTACAAAATCGGCGGACCGCTTCCGTGATCTGACATATTCTGAAGGGGTCCACGGTTCACCATTGATCGCCGGGTGCCTGGGCTTTGTCGAATGCCGGAAAGTTGCTTCCCATTCTCACGGAGACCACTCCATCATCATTGGAGAGGTTCTGGAAGCCGAAGTCCACGGTGGCTATCCACTGCTCTTTTATGGAAGCGCCTATGCACGCCTGGGATCATCCGTGGAACCGGCCAAACATTAGCACGTTTCAGATAATGTTCTGACCCGGCTGCGTCACGCAAGACGACCGGCAAGAATGCCTTGGCCACTGCACATCTCCTGTAACCCTGTTCTATCCTACCCGCCAACTAAAATCTGCAACATATTGATAATAAATAAAAAACAATATCTATATAGGAATTTGGCAAGGTGCGTGCTCATTTAGAAAGGTGGCAACTTAATTATGCGGAGGAGGAAGACTCAAACTATGTAGGGAAGGAGGGTAGAATGATGCGAAAATTCTTAATCACGCTGTTGCTGGGAATGGTTCTACCAGTATTGATATTGGTGCCCTATAGCAAGGCTGGTGGTGCTCAGGAAGAACCAAAAACGACATTCTCTGAGAGAAAGGCTTATTCATCAGAGACATCCGCGAGATCATATTTCGAAGAAAAAAGCGAGGAAGAATTCATTTACCGGAGACTGCCCGGACTCAGTGACCCCTCCATGATCTGCCATAACGATGACTGGAACAACGATCTCGAATTTAGGTGGTGCCTCCAAGAAGCCATGGGTGATTTATTCGACACCCACATTAAAGAAGTTGCCAAACTGGAGGAATGACCTCAATGAACGGCGGCATGGCAAGGAACTGGCAGAACACAGAATAAAATCAAATGCAATCCGCTAGCTAATTTTCTACTGGCCGTAGAAAGTTTAACTAAATGAAGGGTCTACAACATTCCAAAAATATTGCAGACCCTTCTTCCGCAAAATTGCCGTAAACCATTGGAACGTAGGTTCAGGTCTCGCAAAATTCTAAACGAATAAGGGAACTGAAATTCGTTTCGGGGGAACCCATTATTCCTTTTGATTTCCTCGATCACTGACTTCCCCTTTTTCCCGAATTATTTACTCATTGTCTGCCAATAACTTAGGGATGTGGAAATTTTTGGTCCCCATCGTGCTCGTTCAATTGTCACATTATGTCTCTGGCAGGGCAAAGGGCTGGGGACGAAAAGGAGGCAAGCTATGCGAAGAACCTTCGGTCTATTTGCAGTTGTAGTCCTGCTGGGGATGATCGTCTTGAGCCGGAGCATAGGAAATACTGAAACGACAGAAGAGCCGGCGGTTTATTCTACTTCTTCCGTCACGTTTAACTTTGCAAAGCATCGCTTGGAATGGGAAATGCTACGGACGGTGAAACCGAATCAATTGAAGGAACAGACAGATACCTTTTATATTGATTTGGACCGTGGCGTTATGGGGCATGCCGGACAAGAAAGGAAAATCAGCGAAAATCTTTGGCTCAGTATTGGCAAACTATTTCACGCACTAGACGGCTTCGTTATCACACACACAAGCCCATGGGTGGGGCCGGAAGATCCAGAAAAGCAGACGACTGGCGCAAAAAGTCACATTTAGGTCCCTTTTGAATCGGATCAGATAGTTACACCGAGTGAGGAACTAATCCCCTGCGAGACTTCGCAAGCCGTATTCGACGCCGTAGCTCTCCGCCACAAAATGGGCCAATACATCGGTGTAGAATTTCTGGCTCTTGCCCCGCACAGTTTGCTCCGATTCCTGTGGAGAGACCAGGTGATGCACTTCATGGAGGAATACACTTAGAAGAGCAAGCTGCCATTGAAAAGAATTAAACTCTTCCGTATCAGCTTCCGGGGGCAGGGCCAAATGGGACAAGGGAAGAGGTTCCCATTGGCGGATTGCCTCGTAGGCCAAGTCCAATTCCCCAGTGCGGACGCCGCTCAGGTCTCGCAGTCTTCGGGTTAACCGACTCTCCGTGCCCGGCGGATGGTGGTGCCCTAGGCAGGAGCAGATGTTCTGCCGACGCAACAGGACTACGATCAAGGGCGGGGCGCTTTGCAGAATCGGTCTGTAACGCTGCCGAAATGGTTCTGCCAGCGTAAGCCAAGTTTCTTCGAGCGACTCTCGAAAATGGTCCGCCCCTATTCCGTCTCCTTTCGGATAAGAAATGAGCACAAGGGGCAGATCTGCAGCAGGGCGTACCAAAACCTGTTCCCCCCCGCGCATCCATTGATAAAATTCCCGCAACAAACCTGGGGAATGAGCAATGTTTTGTCCTATGAACTTTTTGCCCGCCATTGCAGATACCTCTTTTCCCCTACTAATCCTTGTGGCTAGCCCTTTCTGATTCTTTATAATAATTAGATACCATGAGGAGGCTCTTTGGTTAGTAAATTTATTTACTGTATCCCAATATTTACATTTACAGGGGGTAGAAGCAGGTAGATGAAATTACAAAGAAAAACAAGTCTTAGCAGTAAACGCCGGAAAATGTTAGCCGTTGTTCTGTTTGGTTTTTGTTTCATGCCTGGACCGGTATCTTCACAAGTGCTCCCCTATACCTATTACTTTCCTCATCTCGCTCTAGGAGGCGGGTGGCAAACCACAATCACTTATGTCAATTTCTCCCCGCAAACAATTGCCTGCCAGACGAATTTTTATTCCGACGCCGGAAGCCCGCTGTTTGTATCCTTTGGGGGACCCGCAGTTTCCACTCTCACAATCACACTTCCGCCAGGGGGAACCATCCACGATGAAAGCAAAGCCGAATTGAGCACGCCAGAAGTTAGAGGCTGGGCGAAGGTGCAATGCAGCGCTCCGATAAAGACGAGCTTACTGTTTCGTTTCTATCAAAACGGGGCTCAAGGGGAAGCTTCCGTGAACGCGATGACCTCTCCGGCAACCAAGTTCGTCACTTTCGCCGATCAAAACACAGGAGTAGCCTATGCGAATCCTTCCAGCCAGGCGGCTCAGGTTACTCTTAATGCCTTGAGCGCAGTGGGAGAGAAACTGGCGAGCAAGACTCTGACGCTCTTAGCCGGAGAGCATGGAGCCGCCAACGTGGGACCTTTACTCGGTCTCAGCAACTTTAAAGGTTCTATTCAGATCGTCTCCCCGGTTCCGATTATCAGTTTGTCGTTAAATGCGGAGGCCTTTCCCGTCTTTTCCTCTTTGCCTCCCGGGGAATTGGATGATTCAACGGTTCTTGCAACGGGAGATAATAGTAACGGTGGGAGCCAAAGCGGATTAACTGCCACAAACATTAGGGCGCTGGCGATTGATCCAGCCAACACATCTGCTATTTATGCCGGGGCCGATGTTGGCATTTTCAAGAGCACAAACGGAGGGCAGAGTTGGACCGCTCTTTATGCTGGGTCTATTCAGGCGCTGGCGATTGACCCAGCCAGCCCAACTACAATCTATGCTGGAGAATTTCCGAGCACGATCGCCAAAAGCACGGATGGGGGACAGAATTGGACGAAGATTCCATTGCCAATTGGCATTGGGGCGGTTTCGGTCGTGGCTATTGATCCTTCCAACAGCAAAACGGTTCATGTTGGCAGCTACGTTGGGATCCTGAAGAGCACGGATGGAGGAATCACCTGGAGTTTTTCAAAGAGCGGATTAGATGTTCTTGCATTAGGTATTGATCCCAAGAACCCCTTCACGATCTATGCGGGGATTCAGGGCAGTAATGCTGGCGTATGGAAAAGCACTAACGGAGGACAGAACTGGGGGCAACTTTTCAGTTTTCAGGGGGCTGTGCGAACGCTTGCTATCGACCCGGTCAACACCCAGACCATTTATGTGGGAAACGATAGTGGTATATCCAAGACTACCGACGGTGGCTTAACTTGGGCTGAATTGAAAAACTTCATTAGTGCTAGCTGGACCTTAGCCATCAATAGCATCAATCCCGCCATTATCTATGCCGGGGCCCCCGGCTTTGGCGTTTTCAAAAGCGCCGATGGAGGCCAAAACTGGAGTTTCGTTGGCCTGACGGCATTAACGGTTCAAACTCTGGTTCTGGATCCCCGAAACCCAGCAGTCATTTACGCAGGAACGCAGGGAGCCGGGATGTACAAGAGCACGGATAGCGGAGCAAATTGGCAGCATTTGGGCGACTAAAGCATATTAAGAGGCCGCTCCATGATGACTCGGCGGCTCGGACTATCCTCCACCCAGCGCAGCGGGGGGCACCGTTGCCCCGCTGACAGTGCGTTAAGAAGTTTTGAAATGGCGCAGCTTATTTTTTCTGGGAAAAATCGCAGGCCGTACAGCTCAGGTACATGCCGCCAGAGAGGCCCAGCTCACGACTTTTGATTCGCTTGACAACTCGCGTAGGTTTGCCGCACTCCGGGCAGGGAACTTCCCGAACCCCCTCTGCCATCGCCTTAGCGCGATCCGCTGTTTTTGCTCTTCCACTCATTGCATTCACCTTTCTTTGGCCGCAACCCACGCATGGCTTCCTCTGCGGATGTAAACGCACCCGCATGGCCTGTTGGCTGGGTTCGCCAGGGATTAATCGTTTTTTGATTTAGCGCTGGAAGCCCGCCGGGAATCACGCGCCCCGGTGGGAACCTTAAGAAAGGACAATCCGCTCGGAAACCTTCAGGAGAAGACTTCTGCCGCTGCTTTCCAACCTAGAGGTTCTGATCCACGCGACCAAAATTTAGCATAGCATAATGATGACTGGAGTTATTCACCAATTTTAAAACAAGGTAAAATTTATAGAGGCAAGAGTATGCCAATTCCTGGGGCGGGGGGAAAAATTCGCAGCGTTTTATTGAGCTGGCCTGGAATCAGCGCCCATCCCCACCAGTTTGGCGCTACAGAGTATCGCTTGGGGAAAAGACAAATCGGCCACGTCCATGGCGACCATTTGGTAGATATTCCCTTTCCTAGAAAAATCAGGGATGAGTTGGTGGCGACTGGCCGCGCTAAACCCCACCATATTCATCCAGAGAGCGGGTGGATCAGTTTTTATATTCGGGGAGAAAACGATGTGGATGCAGCGCTTGAGCTGATGAGACTTTCCTTTAACCATGCCCAACAACAGAAGTCTCGCCAGGATCGGGAACAAGGCAATTCAATGTGAGCGGGTGGGCCATGACTACTGACTACTGCGGAGCTCGGAGATATTTCTTTTTCAGATATGATGGATCGCTAGTCATCTTACTCAAGATCAGGAGGATTGTATGCCCGAAAAAAAGATCATTGCGGTGGTTGGCGCAACTGGCGCGCAGGGCGGCGGTTTGGTGCGAGCCATCCTGGAAGACCAAAGCGGGGGGTTCGCCGCGCGCGCACTGACGAGAGATGTAAACTCTGATAAGGCGAAAGCGCTCGCGAGGCAGGGCGCCGAGGTCGTTGCCGCCGATGTGCACGATGTGGAAAGCCCCAAAAGGGCTTTCCAAGGTGCATACGGGGCGTTTTGCGTCACGTTCTATTGGGCGCACATGTCGCCGGAGAAGGAAATGGCTGAGGCGGCCAACATGGCCCAGGCGGCAAAGCACGCCGGTGTCCGGCATGTCATCTGGTCGACGCTGGAAGATACGCGCAAATGGGTACCCCTCAGCGACAATCGGATGCCCACATTGATGGGCAAGTACAAGGTGCCGCACTTTGACTCCAAGGGTGAGGCCGATCTGGTATTCGCCGATCTCGGTCTGCCAGTTACCTACCTGGTGACTTCGTTTTACTGGGATAACTTCATCTACTTCGGCATGGGGCCAAAGAAAGGCCCGGACGGCAAGCTGGCGATTACATTGCCGATGGGCGACAAAAAACTCCCAGGCATCGCCGCGGAGGACATTGGCAAGTGCGCCTACGGCGTCTTCAAGAAGGGCAGCGAATACATTGGCAAGAGGGTCGGCATCGCCGGAGAGCATTTGACCGGTGCGCAGATGGCCGCCGCGCTCACCAAGGC
>JACQGE010000194.1 GCA_016199675.1 Acidobacteriota bacterium
ACATAGCCCCGCTACCACGATTCCGATCCATTCCATGACCGTTCTTGCCATAATAACCGCCCCTCTATTCTGACCTCTATCTTAGTGATCTCACAGACGATATGTCAAGGTGAGAATGCGTTAAGCTTAAAAGATCAGAGATGAAGAAATGCTGAAGATATCATCGGCCTCCAGCGGCCGAAGTGTCTAAGCCGACGGGGGTACAACCGCCAGCTTCGTACCATCGGGCTGATTTCGATTCCTAGAGACAGGAATCAGAAAACGCTCCTCTGGATACAACCTTGCTATTGCAAGTTTCGCGCGCCTAGAATGATGAATATGTGGAAGTGGAAGTGGAAATCGTAATATCATCGAGCTATGTTCTGGATTCTACCGGTTGGCATCCCGGAGCTTCTCATTATTTTCCTGGTTGCGCTGCTCATCTTCGGTGGAAGAAGGCTTAGCAATATTGGGCGCGGCTTGGGAGAAGGAATCCGAAACTTCAGGAGCGGTGTAGCGGGCAAAGATGAAAAAGCCATTGACGGAGAGGAGAGCCAGAAATCTCGTTCTTAGTTTAACGTACAAGATGGGAATGAGACGGAGGAGCTTTAACAGTTAGTGATAACGGATAGTGCATAAGTTTCACTACCAGGAAGCCATAGAGCTAAAATTGAGAATTCCAGTTTCTAAGGGCCCCCAAAATTCTCATCTAATCTGCGCAGTTCTCAAGAATTCTGCACATCCACAACTCTTCGCATTCACATCTTGCACGAGCACTGCCCCACGCTGGCAACGATAAGGCCGCACTCACTGGTACCCCCGGTCGGGTCGGACGCCCACGCCGACCCGAATGAGAGGGCGAGGCTCAGATACTCTCGCATTGTCGATCAGTGTCATCGTCCACAAAGTGCCGTGGGCCTTTCGATGTCCTCCGCGAGAATCTCTTCGCGGTAAGCCGGTCATGTCCTGGCTAATGTCGCGCAGACCTCTTTGGGAATGTGCAGTTTGTCTTAGCTGCGGAAATGGAAGGCTTTTAGGCTTGCCCTCCAATTCCCCAGACGAGATAGAGAAATGAGGACTCGGAAGGGCATGACCTTTGCGAAAAAGTGCCTGGCGCAGTGCTGGAGTCCAAACGTATACGAACCTTGCTCATTCTTGTATTTCCTCGGGCAATGCTGGCAGAATAACTCGACCGCCACTACATCGCGCCAGATCCGGTTGGCTCTGCGATTGTCATTTTAGGATAGTGGTGAAGGGTTCTGGTCTAGCACTTTGCACAGGGTATCGCGTGCAGTTCAGAAAGACAGGAGACAGGGAACAGCTAAGGAGGACCATTATGCAATCCGGTGTGGAGAATGCGATTCGCGAGCTCGAAAAGGAAACGAAGAAGTTGCGGGAGGCGATATCAATGCTTCGCAGCTTTAGGAATTCTTATCAAAACGGGGGTAGGCAGCCCCGCAAAAGCATGCTCTCGGCTGCAGCAAGGCGGAGGATCTCGGAGGCAGCGAGGAGACGGTGGGCCGCTCTACGGGCGAACTCGAAGAAATAGCATGGTAGCGGGGCTCCTTATGCCGCCCTGATTCCTGAGCAACTCTGAAACAGCTCGAACCGAGAATCATGCAATTATTAGCCCCGCCGCGATGGAGACCAGCCTGCGGGCGTCCCGGGATTCAGTTCTTGCAGTTGCTTCAATCGCAAAAGAGCCAAGAATCCAGGACGGCTCTTTCATAACCTCCGGCGCACTGCGGTTTGGGACATGATTCGCACGGAGTGCCGAGCGAGTGGCGAATCGAGATCAGCGGACATAAAACGCAGGCTGTTTTCGACCGCCTGCACTTTGGCCTCTGCACGAATACCAAAAAACACCTCTATTGCGGCAAGAGGCTTAGCTAGCTTTGGCGACTGAGGTTACGGTGATTTTCATTCCATCCACTGTTCCCGTCACCTTGGCTTTTTCGGCGGCCAAGTCCGCCAGACCCTCAGTCTTTCCTTCCAGCTTATAACACCCCACAACATCTTTAATGACTAATCAAGCCCCCACTGCGAAAAGGATCATGAACCCTCTCGCCAAAAGCTAAACCCAGTGCTCGCTGCGGACCAGCGCAGGATCGTGTTGTTTCAGCTCTCTAGCTGATGATCTGCACAATATCATGAAGCTGCACTGGGATTAGCTTCACGTTCACCGTAAACCACTTTGATCGTTACCGGTTCCTCGTTGCCGAGTTGTACTTTTCCCGTCTGCAGGATTTTGCCATCGAGCCTCTCCCAGACCTCCTTCAACGCGGTGGAATTGCCTTTCATGGCCAACTGCAAAGTGGCGCGCACGATTAATTCTTTCCAAGTCCTTTTCTCCCGGTCCGCCGGACAGATCTTGGCGATCTCGTCTCTCAGCAAACTCGTCAGGCTGTCTTGCTTCTTGGGCCGACCGTGCGGATTGCCGCTGACTCCCTTTTTCCAGCGGCCTTCGACCGGCGGCAGCGGACGGCCGCGATTGTCGGCCTTCTTGTCCTTCATTCAACTCCCTTCAACTATTCACAATCCAAAGTCTCTTCTGAGATCTTCATCTCTCTCCCGTACCGCCTCCCGCCAACTGCAATAATCATTCTCCTGGTAACCCCAAAGGCGGTTGTTGGGGTCTGCATCCATGATTAGTCCGGTCATACTGCGCCGGGGGGAGGATCCCATCCGGCGCAGGCCGCTTCTACAGCCCCGGCACCAATCATGATCTCCGTCAGCACCCAAACCAACGCGTCCACCCGATTCGGCGACCAGGAACTCACTTCTGGCTGCCAGGAAACCATCTCATTTTCGAGAAGATCGAATCGCCCGACGTGATGGACCTTCCCTTGTTCATAAAGGGCAGAGATCGGCTCCGCCCGAACGGCTTTCCCGTGGCTGGCGGTGACGCTCTTGTAAGAGATCGAGGGGTCAACTGTTCTTAACGTGGCCTCCACCATGTCTCCCCCGAAGTTCTTTCTCCAAAGATCCGATCCGCCTTGTAGCTTTTGTATGCCGCAATCACCTCTCTCGCCCATTTATCAGGAAGAGCCTTCAGACTGCGGTCCTGAAGCACGAAACCGTGCCGTTCCGGTTTGCCCTTGCAGGGGCACTGCCCCACCCCCGCCACGATGATGCCGCACTCGCCGGCGCCTCCCGCCGGGTCAACTCCGATTGCTATACGACTCAAGGGACGAGGCTCCGATACCCTACAATTGTCGATCAGCGCCATTGTCCAGAGGGCGCCCGGAACGTCTTCGACATCCTCAGCAAGGATTTCTTGCTTGTAGGAGAGGCTTGTCATGTCCTTGCTGATCTCAGTCAGTGCCGCTTCGGAGATATGCGGATTATCGTGGCTGCGGAAGTGAAACGCTTCCCACCGAGAGGGTTTGCCTTCAGCCGCAGCGGCAGAGTGCTCCGCGACCGCGCGTTTGAACATCTTGGCGGCATGGCGTGGGTCGCGAGCCCTCGAGAGTGCCTGGGAACGAAGGGAAGGAGGGGTGTAGATGAAGATGGCATCTCCCTTATTGTCGAGCAGCATGGGGGCGCCGACATCACCCCAGGCGGTGTCATCCATCAGCTCCAGTCCTTATCGCCTGGATGCCGGCGGCCGTGTTGAGCAGTCCACTTGTGTGGGTGATTTGTGCCGTCGTAATCGACGAGATACGGCGGATCGGTCGCAAACAGGCAGGCGCGCTGCCCGTTCATGAGCAACCGGACATCCGTTGCCGAGGTGCAGTCACCGCAGAGCAGTCGGTGCCTGCCAACGGTCCACAGCTGCCCGCGCGCGGTTTGCCACTTCTTCTGCAGTTCGGCGGCATGATCGATGAGGGGTGTCGGATCATCCTGTTCGGTTTCCTGGATCAGGTCCTCGAATCCGGTTCCCTTTGCTCAGCCACAGTATCCACTGAACCCCCCTCCACATTGCCGCTTAGGAAGATGCCTGGACTGCGGAAGTAGATCCCATTCGGTTCCCAGCGTGCGCAGTCGCCAAAATCAACAACGGTGGGATTCTAGCAGAATGTGACATCACGGCGACTCACGACTATTCGAGAGAACCCTCTTTCCCTTCTTGGTAAGTCAGTTGCGCGTAGTCGCAAGCTCATGCCCGCACCGCCGCCGGTAGAATATGGCGTTCATGGTCAGCGGAACCGCGCAGATTTGCCTTGCATTCTTTGCCGAATCCCGCGATCCTCCTGTCCCTAAGAGGAGGCTAAAAATTGCAAGCCACAGGCCACCATCCAATAGCAGACCCACCCATCGAGGCAGCGCTGATCCCGTCGCAGAAAGTGGGGACGATCAGTGAGTCGCCCCAGATTGATAGCTTTTCGTTCGGCCAGCTCGCAGCAATGTGGGAACAGGATTACGTGGAACGGGTGGTCGGCGGCAAGCCGCTCGTGGCGGCCTCTACCCGACAAAAATACCGCAACCACCTCCACAATCACATTCTTCCCCGCTGGGCTGATACGCCCATTGGCGCCTTCCGAGCCAAGGAGGTACTGGATTGGCTGCAGCAGGAATCCGGGTCCTGGTACATGATGACCGATCTCCGGAACATCATGAGCGGCATCTTTACCAAGGCCCAGGAGTGGGAGGTGCTGCCCGATATTTTTGCCAATCCGATCGCTCGGGTGAAGCTCCCCAAGAAGTGGCAAGTCTATGAAAAGCGCATATTGACCGAAGAGGAGACTGTCCGCGTCCTGGCGCACTTGCAAGACCGGAACCTGCTGATCTGCGAACTATGTTTGGCTACTGGAGCGCGGATCTCGGAAGTCACTGGTCTGCAGGTCAAGCATGTCTCTATCGAGAGGGGCTGGATTCGGATCGAGCAGCGCAATTGGCGCGGGAACATCGACAGTCCGAAGACGGAACGGAGCAAGAGAACGCTGACGCTGGGCACTCTGGCGGGGCGAGTAGAGGCCTGGATTGATTCCTTGCAAGACAACTCCTCCAACTCCTGGCTCTTTCCACAACATGACCAGAAAAAGCCCATGTGGGACTCAGGCGTTCGCGCAGCCTTAAAAGAGGCGGCACGGGAGGAAAAGTGCGATTTCCCCGGATTTGGGCTGCACTCTCTCCGCCGGGCGAACATTACCTGGCGACAGGAGGTGGGCGGCTCCAGTATCGAAGCCTCGCGCATTGCAGGCCACGCCAGCACCAAAATGACGGAAGAATACACGGTGGTGCAGGTGAACCGGCAGGAGGAACTGACGCGCCGAATTCAGGAGGAGTTAAGCGAGGCGGCAAGTAGGATCAATAACCCAGAAGCGGCACTGACCGCGCCCGCACGAGACTTTTCCCCGGCTGGTCAGAATGGCCTTGCTTTGGGTTTGCTGGAGAGCAATGAATGTAACCGTTCGATTCACGAGCAAAGGAGAACATCCGTGCCAACATTCATTGTTGATAGCGAGAACAGCATCAAGATTGCGCGAGCAAATGAAAAACTCAGCCACGGTTCGGAATCGTTCACCACTAAACAGAAGCTGGCCGCGCTGGCCGGCCAGTGGCCGGGCAAGCGGCTCGTTCAGATCTGGAACGCAATTCCTGGGGTTCAGCCAATTAACAGATTCACTGATCGAAATACGGCCATTGATCGAATCTGGGCGGCGATTCAGGGTTGGGCAGCTGAAGCAGCCAATGGCGTGGCAGCCAGTAGGCCGAAGAAAGCTCTAGAACGCATGAGGAAGAAGACACGGGCCGTAGTCCTTCAGAATGCCCGTGCCGGCAGCAAGAAGGCTGAAATTATGAAACTTCTTCAACGCCCGTCCGGAGTCACCCTGCACGGCCTCATGGCTGCCACCGGATGGCAAGCCCACAGTGTGCGAGGGTTCCTCAGCGCCGGCGTCCGAAAGAACTTGGGACCGAAACTCGTGTCAAGCAGAGGAAGCGATGGCCAGCTTCGGTACCGAGTCCGTTCTTAGATGCGATCCAGCCCGGCCTGTTCCAAGCCTGTTATTTCTCGAAAACTATTTAACCAGAAGCAATGCTGACGGGCGTTAGCAACAGCATTCCGCTCGGATCTAGCCTGTTTTTACCCTGTTTATCAGGCATAATCAGGTCCACATTGACACGGTAGAGGTCTGGGGTTCAAGTCCCCACGC
>JACQGE010000193.1 GCA_016199675.1 Acidobacteriota bacterium
GGCTGAAGCCATGCCCTGACGGACAATTGGTCTACACTAAAAGTAAAACTGCTCTAAGCCTGTAACAAAACAAATCATCGAAAAATAAGCCATGCTGAGACCTTGACAACTAGAGATGGAGATGGATACAATGGCGTCGTTTTTCAAGGTGGGAGCCCAATGATCGGCGGGTTTTTACATCACAGCTTTTCTCATCCAGATCATCAACATATTTGGCTTACTTCCGCACAAGGGTGTCTTGTTTCGAAGAAAGGTTTCTAGAGTCTAACAATAACAGGGTTTGAAGCTTAGGATAGGCTTGTGGCGAACAGGATTGTCTTTCGGGGTGAGCTTTTATTTTTGAGACGAGGTTACAAAGTTGAGGTTTCAAGATCAAAAAGCGCTTTCCTTTTGCAAAGGCTTCTTTCTAGTTCTCTAACCCAATCTAAATGAGGAGGCTGTTATGAGAAAAAAGGTGGGGCTCTACATATTAGCCGGTTTTTTTTGTATTGCTGGCGGCTGGGCTCAGAATGCGGACGTAGCGGCCAAGCTAGGGTATCCGCAGATGATTCTTTATAACGGGAAAGTCGTCACGATGAACGATACCACGTTCACCTCGAACGTGGGGACGATCGTGCAGGCGATGGCGGTGAGGGACGGAAAGATTCTGGCAAGGGGGACAAGCGCGGAGATACGAGCATTGGCGGGGCCGCAGACAAAGCAGATTGATCTCAAAGGTCGAACGGTATTACCGAGCTTCCTCATGACCCACGAGCACCCGACGGATTGGATGTGGACGGAACCGCTAGCTTGGCTGCATGTCTTGCCAAATGACGATGTGGTCATCTCTCGTTGGTTGCCTAGCTTACCAGCTAAAGACCAGTTGGCGCTGTTTGAGCCGACAATGAAGGAAGCAGTAGCGAAGGCGAAACCCGGGCAGTGGATTCGAATAATACCCAACTGGGGCCCCGACTACGAATGGGCTGAACAATTTAGTGGGCCACGCGGTGGACTTTGGAACGAATCCATGACGAAAGAATACCTCGATCTGTTGGCGCCCAACAACCCGGTCTGCATCAGTAATGGCTTTACCGCCGCTTGCATGGTCAACCAGAAAGCCGTGGACGAGTGGTTGACGGTGCATCCTGAGGGTTCCTGTCCCGAAGGGGGAGAAACCTGTGAGGTCTCTGCTTCTGGGCTCGCCAGGGGAAGATTAGGACGTCCTACGGGCGCTGATGTCATGCTGAAGGGAAAACTGCCGATTCTCGCTGACATTCTGAATGGTGAATTCGCACTGTGGGCGAGATACGGAATCACGACCTTTGGCGGCGGGCCCTATGCCTTTTCTAATCTACAAGCCATGAATCTATTGACCCATAGAGGGGATATGGCGGCTCGATATGCGTGGGCGTATGACGGTCCGGCTTGGGATGTGCAAACGGTGCGAATGGTGGCAGGCGCGTTAGGGACGGGCACCGATTACTTATGGCTTATCGGAGCGCGGGGTGAAGGAGGTGGTTGCTTCACGGTCCCCGAGAGAGCTGACTGGCGACAGGAAATGGGAGTCTCTCCGCAACAAGGTGGAGAAGGCGGGCGATGCAGTAATGCCAAGGGCTCCTGGGGTTATCAGAAGATGGTGAATATCGTTGAGGGCGGCCTCCGCTTCGCAGGAATGCATTCAGGTGGTGACGGCGGGATTGACAATGTCATGGACGCGATTGAAGAAGGAAGCAAGCGGGCTGGGATGACACCGGAGCAGATTCGCGCCAAGCGGCATGCTTTCGATCATGGCGCGGGTGCTCCTCGACCGCAGCAAATTCCTCGGATTAAAAATCTGGGGATGATGGTCAGCCAATTGAACACCATCATTTGGGAAACGCACCGCGGAGCCCATGTGATCGCCCAACAATATGGGTTGGAGTATGCCAACTGGGTCGTGCCCCGCAAGAGCGTGAATGATGCTGGGATCATGAACACGTTTGAGATTGACCGGCCGCTGCCGCACAAGGTGTTCTTCTTTATCACGAAGGGAATGAATCGGTTCAATGACCGCGCCAACCAGGTATATGGGGCATCGCAGAAAACGGATCGCGTTACGCAATTGAAGGCATTGACGACCTGGGGTGGCTACTACGTCCTGCGGGATAAACTGCTGGGGATGCTGGAGCCGGGCTCCTATGCGGATTTCCTCGTGCTGGATCGGGATTTTCTGACGATTCCAGAGGCAGATATTCCGAAAATCCAAATATTGATGACCGTGGTTGGTGGGAAGCCGGTACATTTGGGAGCTGATCTGGCGAGGGAGGCCGGGATGACACCGACAGGACCGAGCACATGGCCGGAACCGATTCCCAAAGGATGGGAACCCAAACAATATTAATAAATATTCGACCTCACGAACCGTTACTCGAATTGAGTAACGGTTCGTTTTGCATTAAGACTCGGAGGAACTTATGAAAAAAGTAGTCTTGGCAGGATTAGTAGTTACGTTGTGCAGTGTTTGGGGATGGACACAGACTGTGAATCCGAAGTTGTTGAGCTATCCCCAGATGATTGTTTATAACGGGAAGATTGTTACGATGAATGACACTTCGTTCACGTCGAATGTGGGAACGATCGCGCAGGCGATGGCGGTCCGCGACGGCAAGGTTCTTGAGGTCGGGAACAATGCGGACATCCGGGCTCTGGCGGGGCCGCAAACGAAGCAGATTGACTTGAAAGGACGGACGGTGCTGCCAAGTTTCTATATGACACACGAGCATCCGGTGGACTGGATGTGGACTGAACCTCGGGCCTTTCAGCATGTCTTCCCGAATGACAACGTGATTTTGTCACGCTGGCTCCCGAACCTGCCGGCGAAGGACCAATTCGCCATGTTTGAGCCCACGATGAAGGAGTTGGTTTCCAAAGCAAAACCGGGGCAGTGGATCCGGGTGATTCCCAACTGGGGGATGGACGAGGAACATGCTGAAGAATTTAATGCGCCCGGTGGCGGAATCTGGGGCACATCCATTACGAAAGAATATTTGGATACATTGGCGCCTAACAACCCGACCTGCATCAGTAACGGCTTTACAAGCGCTTGCTGGGGTAACGCGAAGACTTTGGAAGAATATCGCAGTGTGCATTCCGACTTGGATGATCAGAGCATGCGATCGGGCAGATTAGGCCGTAAAACGCCTTCCGATGTCGTTCTCAAAGGGGAAGTGCCACTTTTGGCTGAGCTTCTTAAGGCGGAAATGGAGTTGTGGGCCCGCTACGGGGTCACCGGGTATGGTTCCGCGCCTTATGCTTACACGAACTTGCAAGCTATGAACCTATTGGACCAAAAAGGTGAAATGCCGGCGCGGGTTGGTTGGACATGGCACCAGCCAATAGCTCCAAAAGGGTGGGACTTAGACACACTGCGACATCTATCGGGCGAACTGGGACAAGGGTCTGACTACTTGTGGTTTATAGGCGCTTTTGGGGCTGCTGGTACCTGTTTTTCAGTCCCGAACCGAGCCGAATGGGACCAGAAGTGGGGAGACAACCCCCCGGGGTATTCTGTGACCCAACAGTGCAGTAACGGGCCCGGCACGCCTGGATGGGACAGAAACGTAGCGATCGCCCAATCGGGCCTCCGGATTGCCACAATGCATTCCGACGGGGATAAGGGGATTGACTATATGATGGATGCCATTGAAGAAGGGAGCAAGCGAGCTGGGATGACGATGGATGAGATTCGCGCCAAGCGACATGCCTTTGATCACAGCGCGGGTGCTCCTCGCCCGCAACAGATTCCCCGCATCAAGAATCTGGGAATGATGGTCAGCCAATTGAACACGATTTTGTGGGAAACCCACCGGGGAGCCACGCGCATTGCCGATCAGCTAGGGCTGGAATATACCAACTGGGTGGTGCCACGTAAGAGTTTAACGGATGCCGGGGTCATGACAAGTTTTGAGATTGACCGGCCGTTGCCCTTCAAGGTGTTTTTCTTTGTGACCAAGGGGATGAATCGATACAATGACCGCAAACAGCAGGTTTTCGGTCCCGGTGAAAGGACCGACCGATTCATCCAGTTGAAGGCGTTAACTCGATGGGGTGCTTACTATCTCATGCGGGAAAATGCTTTGGGATCGTTAGAGCCGGGTAAACTTGCCGATTTTCTCGTCTTGGATAGAGATTTCCTCACCGTTCCAGAGGCAGATATTCCGAAGATTCAAGTGCTGATGACAGTAGTCGGTGGCAAGCCGGTTCATTTGGGTGCTGATCTGGCGCGAGAAGCAGGAATGCAACCAGTGGGACCGGATACCTGGGGACCGATTCCGCAAGGATGGGAACCAAAACCGTATTAAGCGAGACGATAGTTTCCTATACTGATCCGAGGAAAGGAATGGCCATGAAAAGAGTGAAAGTGTGGTTAATTGTGATGGTTTTTAGCGGCTCCGGGGGCTGGGCGCAGCAGGCCGATATCGCTGCCAAGCTGGGTTTTCCGCAGACCATTCTTTACAACGGCAAGATTGTGACCATGGATAGCGAATCCTTCGGATCGAATCCAGGAACCATTGTTCAGGCGATGGCAATTCGGAACGATAAAATTCTGGCCACCGGAAATAATGCCGAAATTCGGGCCCTAGCGGGGCCACAAACGAGACAGATTGATTTGAAGGGTCGCGAAGTACTGCCGAACTTCATGCTGACGCATGAGCACCCTACAGACTGGGTTTTCATCGAACCGCGCGCCTTCCGGCACGTCTTGCCCAATGATGACGTGATTGTCTCTCGCTGGATGCCGAACCTGCCACCGAAAGAACAGATGGCGAAGTTTGATGGAGTGGTGAAGGAAGCCGTAGGGAAGGCGAAGCCGGGGCAGTGGGTCCGAGTGGTCTTCAACTGGGGGCCTGACTATGAGTGGGCCACGGAAATGCAGCCCCTCTTTTCAAGAAGCATTACCAAGGAGTACTTAGACCAATTGGCCCCGAACAATCCCCTGTCGGTGAAGAATGGATTCATCGGCATCGCTGCCAATAGCAAGGCTGCCGAGGAATTCAGAAAAGTGCACCCAGATCCAGAATATTATGGTCCTGACCAACGCTACAAAGATGAAGCGGCTCGGGTCAAACAAGCTAGGGATCGCGGAAGCTTGGGAAGGCCGTTAGACCCGGATGTCATGCTCAACGGAAAACTGCCGGTCTTGGCTGACCTGTTGAAGTCAGAATTGGAATTGTGGGCCAGTTACGGCATCACTGGATTCGGCTCTTCTCCTTATGCCTTCGCTAATTTCCAGGCGCTAAGCCTGCTGGATGAGAAAGGTGAAATGCCGGCTCGATTTGCCTGGGGGTATACGGGCAACTTCACCTTGGGCTACACGGGAGCGGTCTGGGACACGGAGGTGCTGCGGTATCTGGCTGGGTTGGTGGGAAAAGGCTCGGACTACTTGTGGTTGGCAGGTGCATGGAATAGCACAGGCAGCGGTTGTATGAGTATTCCTGAAAGGGATGAGTGGGTTCAACAGCGTCAACAGGCCGGTGGTGGTGGAGGAGCGGGTGGTTGCAATTTCGAACCTGGCTCAATCCAGCGGGAGATTCTAGAAAGAATCATCGAGAGCGGTCTACGGGTGGCCACGATACATACCGGTGGGGACAAAGACATCGACTACCTTATGGATGCGATCGAAGCAGCGAGCAAACGGGCCGGGATCACCTTGGATCAAATCCGAGCCCAGCGCTTCGCTTTCGATCACGGTTCTGGAGCGCCTCGCCCCGAACAAATTCCGCGGATTAAGAATCTCGGAATGATGGTGAGCCAGATCAACACAATTCTGTGGGAGACCCACCGCGGCGCCTCCGTAACCGCCAAGCAATACGGCATCGAGTACACCGATTGGGTGGTCCCTCGCAAGACGGTCAACGATGCGGGAATCAGGAATACTTTTGAAATAGACCGTCCTTTACCGCACAAGATTTTCTTTTTTATCACTAAGGGAATGAATCGCTATAACGACCGCGATCAAAGAGTTTATGGTCCCAATCAGAAAACTGACCGGATTGTGCAACTTCGAGCATTGACTCGATGGGCCGGTTTTTACTTTATGAAAGAAGACCGGATGGGTACTTTAGAACCCGGAAAACTCGCAGATTTTATTGTGATAGATCGGGACTTTCTCACAATTCCGGAGTCGGAGATACCGCAGACGGACGTTTTGATGACAATGGTTGGTGGCAAGATAATACATCTGAAAGCTGATCTTGCCAGGGAGATTGGAACGGCGCCCGTAGGACCAACTACATGGAGGGAGCCGCTTCCGGAGGGTTGGTTGGAAAAGCGCTGGTAGTTTTATGGAAACGCCAGTCTTCCTACCTTAAATTCTTGAACTGCTCAGGAGTTGATATTATTGTTTAGTCACTCGGGGGAAGCTTACGCAAATTTGAGCGTCTCTATTGTGTTTGCTTTCCCCGTTTGAGAGCTTTCTAGCCTGCCTCACTTACTTGGAGACTAGATTCTTGGTCAGGAGATTTCCATGAAAAGAACACTGATTCTCTCAGTTTTGAGTATGGTTTTTTGTGCTGCATTGGGCTGGACACAGCAAACCAGTGTCGCTTCCAAGCTAGGCTATCCGCAGACGATTATCTACAATGGCAAGATCGTGACCATGGACGACGAATCTTTCGCATCCCAGGTGGGGACGATCATGCAGGCGATGGCGATTCGGGATGGAAAGATTTTGGCCACAGGAAGTAGTGCCGAAATGCGAGCATTGGCCGGCCCGCAAACGAAACAGATCGATCTGAAAGGCCGGACGGTATTGCCCAGTTTCATCATGACCCACGAGCACCCTACGGACTGGGCCTTTCAGGAACCAAGGGCGCTCTCTCACGTCTTTCCGAATGACAATGGTTTGGTCATTCATCGGTGGCTGCCGAGCCTTCCTCCCAACGAACAGATGGCGAAGTTTGAGCCGACCTTTAAGGAGGCGTTGGCAAAAGCCAAGCCAGGACAATGGATTCTGATCAGCTTCAACTTTGGTCCCGATTATGAATGGGCCACGGAGATGATCCAGTTGTTTCGCCGAAGCATCACAAAGGAATACCTGGACCAACTCGCTCCCAACAACCCTGTGAAAATCAAGAACGGCTTCATTACCTCTGTGGTAAATCAGAAAGCGCTGGACGAGTTGCGCTCGGTGCATCCCGATCTGGTGGTCATAGGAGACCAGGAAAGAGAGCGAGGATTCGGTTTCGTCCGCCCGATGGAACCGGATGCGATGTTTAAGGGAAAAACCGCGCTGCTGGCAGATGTCTTGAAAGCGGAAATGGAACTGTGGGTCAGCAATGGAACGACCACGTATGGCTCTTCTACTTATGCTTACCACAATTATCAAGCGATGGACTATTTGGATAAAAAGGGAGAGATGCCCGCTCGTTTCGGTTGGGATTATACCGGACCAGACTGGAGCATAAATTTTTTGCGGTATCTGGCAGGGTCGCTGGGTCACGGCACGGATCATCTCTGGCTGATAGGGGCCAGGGATGCTCCGGGGAGTAATTGTATGACCATTCCTGCGCGCCAGGAGTGGCAGGAATCTCAAGGACAGCAGGGCGGTGGCGGTCTGGATCAGTGCAACTTCGCCCCTGGAGGAAGGGGAAGAGAAACGCTGGAAATGATCATCAAGAGTGGGTTGCGGATCGGCGGGCTGCATAGCGGCGGAGACAAGGACATTGACTATTTGATGGACGTGATCGAGCAGACGAGTCGAGAGGCCGGTTTTACCCTGGAGGAAATCCGCGCCAAGCGGCACGCTTTTGACCACAGCGCGGAAGCTCCTCGACCGGAGCAGATCCCTCGCATTAAGAACTTAGGAATGATGGTGAGCCAGATTAACACGATTCTGTGGGAAACACACCGGGGCGCATCAGTAACAGCGAAAAAATATGGGGTTGAATATACCAATTGGGTAGTCCCGCGAAAGAGTTTGACCGATGCCGGCGTGATGACCACTTTCGAGATTGACCGGCCCCTGCCACACAAGGTGTTTTTCTTCATTACGAAGGGGATGAACCGATACAACGACCGCGACCAGATGGTGTATGGTCCAAATCAGAAGACCGATCGAATCGTGCAATTGAAGGCGCTCACCCGTTGGGGCGGCTATTACGTATTGAGGGAGAATCTTTTGGGCACTTTGGAGCCGGGAAAATTTGCCGATTTCATGGTGCTGGATCGGGACTTTCTAACGATTCCCGAAGCGGATATTCCAAAAATCAAAGTATTGATGACTGTAGTTGGTGGGAAGACAGTGCACTTGGGAGCCGACCTGTCGCGGGAGATTGGAATGCCACCCGTAGGGCCGACGACTTGGACTGAGCCAATACCTGCAGGATGGGAGCCAAAACCGTATTAATGATCTGAGGTTTGACACTTGCGTCCTTGAGAACGTTAAGGTTCTCTAGATGAATGGGCTATAGGTTCCGCGCTCGTTTCTAATTGTGCCTGGCTGGGGCAGATCGGGTTTTGAACCGCATGGGTCACAGTTGGGCACGGCCGAATTAAGCTGAAACCTCACAGCGAGTATACCCGTCTAATTAAAAATATATTACAATTGTAAAATCTAATGGGAGTTATTGCAGCGTCTCTATGAAACTTACGATTAGCTATTACAAAAAATTGCCGAACTTAATTCGAATTACCATCTCGACATTTTTCTTTACTGCGTTGAGTGTGCAGTTAGTTGCGCAAGAAAGTATCGGAACTGTTTCCGGCCAGCAGCAGAATCAACAGTTGTCTCAGGAGAAGCAGTCCTCCGGCGCCACTTCCAGAATTGACGAGAGTCAACTGGTCGGACTTCCCATGAATGGCCGCAGTTACAATCAATTGGCCACGCTGGAAGCCGGGATCAGCGACACTTCTTCTGCTTCATCTTCCAGAGGTCTTTCCAGCGGCGGCTTGAATGTTTCGGGCGGGCAGGGCACCTCGAACGTATATCTGCTGGACGGAACTAATATTATGGGAATGGGAAATCAGGGACCACGCAGCGCGGCTGGGACGCAACTGAGTTCTGATTCCGTCTTACAGGTTCTGGTATTCGGCACAAACTATTCGGCAGAATACGGCAGGGGGAGCGGTGGCATTCTAAACTCGATTACTCGCTCCGGAACACCGGAATTTCACGGAACTCTATTTGAATACCTTCGCAACAGCAAACTGGATGCGCGCAACTTCTTTGACGGCACCGAACCTCCTCCTTTCAAGCGCAACCAGTTTGGTTTCACTATTACCGGCCCGATCGTGAAGCAAAAGACGTTTTTCATGTTTGGTTTTGAAGCACTGCGAGACCGTCTGAGCGAAACGGAAATCAACGAATTCCCGGATCTGAATGCGCACGCGGGCAGAATCACCGACTGTGAAGGAAGGGTTACTTTAGACCTCAATCAAGATGAGACTGCTATAAGGCTGTATGGCGGGGGAATTCATCCGAACGTCCGAAACTATCTGGCGCTTTACCCGCTCCCCAACGGCCAGTGTCTTGGCGGCGGCGTTGCAGAGGACAAGCAAACGCGCTTCTTGCCCAGCGACGATGAATTTTTCGTCCTCCGTATAGACCATCAGTTCTCGTTGCAAGACAGCATGTTTGTTCGGTACAACTTTGATGACGCCCGATCCGTCGGCGGCTCTTTATTTCTGTTCCCGAGCAGGGATGACAGTCGCCAGCAGTTCCTTACCGCTGTGGAAACTCACATTTTCAGCCCCAGTGCCATCAATTCTTTTCGTTTCGGCTATACTCGCCCGACGGACCAAGGTCGCAATACTCCCCTGATCGTGATTCCGCGAGAGATGTTTTTTATCCCTGATTCCCCAGACTTTGGTCAGATCGGCATCCCGCGAGTCAGCCAATTCGGTTCTATGGGAGGACCATCCGGCACTACATTTAACAGCTATCAATTTTCCGATGATATGGTGTTGCAGAGAGGGACGCATACCATTAAGTTCGGCACCGAAATCCATCGTTACAATACGGACACTTTTACGAATTCTAATCGAGGGGGCGTGTGGGCATTCAACAGCTTGGAAAGCTTCCTGCGCGGAGGCCCGGAGGGCACTAACTTGACCGGCGTTTTGCCGGGCTCCAGTAATGCGGTCCGTTGGAGGCAGACTCTTTTAGGATTTTATATTAACGATTCGTATGCAATTCGCTCAAACCTCCGATTTGATCTAGGTGTTCGCTATGAATTTAGCACGCTCATCCATGACCTAAATAAGAAAAGCGTTCTTGTGGCCGACCCGTTGCATGACACTGTGGCTACGTTAGGACCTTTCCTGGACCATAATCCTTCTCTCCGCAACATCTCCCCGCGCTTAGGCATTAGCTGGTCTCCAGGGACGAGCGGGAATACCACTGTCCGAACTGGTTTTGGAATTTATTACGATCATTTATTGCCTTACGCGCTCAGTGCGCACAAGGCTACGGCTCCTTTTTACAAGAAGACGACGCGAACCAACTTCAATGCCTCTGGGTTCGACAAAGATGGAAACCCGCTACCCTATGCTTTTCCCGATGCTGTAGCGGTTCTTCAAGGTATGCCACTACAAGCTCAAGTGTTTGATTATCATAACTTTACGACCCCAATGGTACTCCGCTATGGCTTGGAGGTCCAACAGGAATTACCTGGAGGATGGGGCGGTCGGTTTTCTTATGTTGGTTCTCGCGCCAATCATCTTTCCCGCAGGTATGAATGGAATTTGTATCCATTTCCTGATGTGCAACCTGACGGGACATTATTTTTCCCTCCTCAGTGCGACCAGATTCCTGCGACACCGGCGAATGCGACATCTTCTGAACGGGCGCAACTGGAAAGAGATCGCGCGGTTTGCCGCACCTATGCCGGGCCGATGAATCCAGCATTTGCTGGCGGATTATATTATCTGAGTAGTGATGGGCAGTCCTTTTACAATTCGCTTCGCGTTACTGCCAACAAGAGACTCCCTTCCGGAACCTCTTTTCAAGCCAGCTATACACTTGCCAAATCCGTGGACGATGCAGACGAGTTTGGGGCGCAATATCCCCATTCTCGGAGTATAGATCGAGCTCGTTCCGGTTTTGACAGCCGCCAACAGTTAAGCTTCAATTACTTCTATACTCTTCCTTTTGGGAGCGGCCAGCGCTGGTTGAACTCCGGCGTTATCTCAGGCCTTTTTGGGGGATGGCGAATCGGAGGTATCGTCCGGTATCGAACGGGAACACCTTTCTCGCCAGGGATAAATGTCCGTAGAACTGGCTACCTGTTTGAGACGAAGCGACCCAACTTGCTGCCTGGAGAGAGCAATAGGCCCGCGACCGAAGGAGTCACCGCCGGTTGTGGAGAACTAAGAAATGATGGCACCACGACCATAAAAGCTGGGGAAGAACTGGGCACACCTCGAAGATACTTTGATCCTTGTATCTATGCCTTTCCAGAATTCGGTACCCTGGGCAACGCGGGACGCAATACCATCACTGGACCGAATGTGTTTGGCACAGACATTTCTTTGCAGCGGGAATTTGTCTTAGGTGGGGATCGGCGCTTGCAATTCCGGATGGAGGTTTTTAATCCCTTGAACCATACTACTTTCCGGTCGCCTGGCGGCAGCGCAATTTTCAGTGGGGCCCCTGGTCGCATTAATCCATCCGTCGGAAGAATTACCGGAACCTCTACCACTTCCCGGCAGGTCCAGTTCGCTCTGCGTCTTTCCTTCTAGATTAGTCCCATTCCCCATTTCTTAAGCCCACGGCTTGCGCCGTGGGCTTAAGGCTTTTTCGACCCCCCAGGGCTGAGGTTGGGAGAACTTGGCGCTAGAACTCGAATTTCAGGGCCAACTGGATTTGCCGAGAGGTACCTACTGTTCTCGTGATACGGCCCGGGTTGTCCACAGGACGCCCGTTGGTTTCGAAAACGTTGGTGCCCGGACCCGCGAAGACTGGATGATTGGCAAAATTGAAAAACTCTGCCCGAAATTGCAGGTTCTTCTCTTCGCCTATCGCGAACCCCTTGAACACGGACAGGTTGAACTTGGTTAATCCCGGCCCATCCAAAGTATTCTTTGCCAAATTTCCGAAATAACCTGCTGCCACCGGCAGAAACTGGCTTTCGTCGAACCAATGATCCAGTTCTCCGATCACCGGGTTGGTGTTTCCTCCGGGTTTCAAGTTGGGCCGCACGCTGCACCGGCAGTACGCGTTGGTCGAGTAGCCAGGTCCAGCGATGGTTTCGGGCAAACCAGACCGTTTGGTGAATGTTCCGTTCACTTGCCAACCCCCCAGAATCGCATTGGCAACATTGCCCATGTTGGACCCAAAGGTAAGACCCTGCCCTACAGGAATCTCGTAGGTGAAGTTGAAATTAAAGTTGTGGGGGACATCCTGATCGGCTCGGCCTTTGTCGAAGTTTTTATAGTCCCAGGCGTTCGATGTCTCAAAAGCATTGCCGCCCTCTCCGCCCGTTACGCCGAGTCCCGCCGCCTGGCTCAGGTTTTTTGACCAGGTATAGGAGGAGCTGAACTCAATTCCCCGGTTGAACCGCTTCTGAATACGCATTTGCAGGGCGTTGTACCAACTAGATCCAATATTGGCAAATGTGCGAGTATCACCCCAAGCAGGGTTAGTGGAGGGTTGGTTGCGCGGCGTAAACAACACTCCGTTGGCATCTTTGCTTAACGCGGGCTGAACATCATTGTTCACTGAACCCAGGTTTATGCCTCGGGTGCCAATATAGCTCATCCTCCCGACCCAACTCTGCCCGATCTGGCGCTCGATTCCAAAGTTCCACTGCAACGCATAGGGATACTTGTAATCATAAGCGATGATGGTGGGCGAGCGACTGCCTGTACGGGGATCCACTCCCGCCAATGGATTTGGCCATTGCCTCAGGCTGCGGAGCTGAATTCGATTTGCTGAAGGAGGGTGGAGCGAACCCACTGAGAACTGGTAATACAAGGGCATCTCCTTGAACATCCCGAAACCGCCCCGGATCGAAGTCTTCTGGTCCGGGCTGTAGGCAAAGCCAAACCGCGGCATTAACCCTCCCAGAATATCTCGGATCTCGAACAAGGGCTTCTCGCCCAACTGAGTGTAATCCGTGTCCCGGAGCACATCAATAATATTGGCCGTTTTCTGGTTGACCTCAACGGGAGGAGTGCCATGTTCCCAGCGCACGCCAAAGTTCAGGGTCAGGTTAGAAAGCACCGCGACATCGTCCTGAACGTACCAGGAAGCTAAAGTCTGCCGGTATCCTCGATAAGGGTCCCCTAGCGCGTATCCGTTATCCGGGGTGAGAGTGTGGACAACAGTCAGGCTGTTAATGCCACGGCAATCGCTAGCACGCCCGGTGCAGTAAGGCGCCTGGCCAGCCGTCAGGAAGTTCTTGACGGGAGAAAACCAACTGCCGTTTCCGTGTATCCAACTTGTGCGCAAGACATTCTCCTGGAACCGCCGAATATCAACTCCCATGTCCAGCGAATGGCGGCCCTTGCTGATGCGCACGGAATCGTAATACGTAAACGTATTGCTGGCAAATTTTAAGGGAGAAGATAGGTAAGCCCCAGTGACCGTGGTCCCGATGCCATTGTGCCCTCCCGGAAGGCTTACTCCGGGAATTCCCCACGGACCGCTCCAAGGCACTCCGGGGACAACCTCAAACTGAGGGGCCAGCCCCGGGAAATTGCCCACATCGTTGCGCGGGTCCCCGTCAATGCACTGGCATTGTTGGGTTCTATTCCGGGAAAACCCGAACCGCGCCGTGTTCAGCACCGAGGGAGAGACAATCCGAGTCCAGTCCAGCGTCACAAAATTATAGGCGCCCCATTCAGCGTTGGTGGGGTGAGTCTTCCCGTCGCTCAGAAATTGCGAATCCGGCAACTCCTTGCTGCTGTAATCAACCACCATGCGGCCAAAAATCCTGTCATTGTCGCTGAGCCGCTGGTCAATCCGGCCCATGAGATAATTTTCCCGGCCCACCTGTGTCCGGCTGACACGAAACTCCTGACTGCCATCATTCTGGTAGCGGTGAGTCCCCCGGGGGATCAGCGTCAGAAAGGGCAAAATGTCCGGATGAATCCCCTTCGGAAGTACTTCCGTAACGATGGCTTGCTCCTTGGTGCAGGTTCTGAATCGTACCCCGGTAGCTGGATCAATGGGACAATTCGTGATCTGTCCCACCCGCGCTTCATCCGTCAAGGTACTTCTAAAATCCGTGGTCCCTAAGCTCTGCCGCAAACCTTCGTAGGAGGCGAAGAAGAAGGTGTTGTCCTTCACAATCGGCCCGCCCA
>JACQGE010000195.1 GCA_016199675.1 Acidobacteriota bacterium
CCCCGGTATGCAGAGGACCAACTCGCCACCAGTTCTTTGATTCTGGCCGACCTGATCGAGAAAGTTCCCACGAAAAGGATTGGCCTGGGACAGTTCGTCTTTGGAGGGACCAAGGTTCGCCCGGCAGTCGCAGAATCTTTCTCCAAAGATCAGCGCTTAGGCATTTATATGCAGGTGTATAATCTGAAAGCGGACCCGAGCGGCTACAAACCGGCGGGCACCATCGAATATATTTTGTCCAGAGATGGTCAGGCCGTGATGCAATTTTCTGAAGAAGCCGCTCAAATGCCAGAAGCCTCGCCCAGCCAGGTGGTTGTGGAAAAGATGCTGGCATTGAATTCACTGGAACCGGGCCGGTACAAGTTACAAATCAAAGTTACCGACAAAGTGACTCAACGTTCGATTGCATCTTCTGCTGATTTCATGGTGCAGTAATCAATGGCCCGTGGGCAGCTCAATATGAGACGGAAGCGAAGTCAAAGATTGCTGGCGGTAGTGGCGCTAGGCTTGGCAATAGCGCCCAAGATTCCTTGTCTAAACGCTGAAAACCGTTCTGGGACGATTGCCGGGCAGGTAACCGATGGCCGGGGTATTGGTCAAGCCGGAGTTCCCGTTAATCTATTGCACCAGGATGGGCGCTTCGCCCGAAAAGTCTACACGCAAAATAATGGGCGCTTCCGTGTGGAGGGATTGCTGCCGGGAGTTTATGGCATTGAAGTGCTTTTGCCTACTTTCCTGCCCTTTTGGAAAACTCCTATCCGGGTCCAATCCGGGGCAGAAGTCTTGATGGAAATCAACCTGCGCTCCCTGGCAGAGTCCATGGAATTGCGTTGGCCAGCAAACCCCGCAGCAGCACGGGAGGAGTGGGGATGGACCTTGCGCAGCGGTTCACCTCCCCGACCGCTTTTGCGTTTTCAAGAATCACCTGACGACCGCTTCCCCGATGCGGGCGCTTCCCAGGAGCGACCTGTACATGGTGCCGTGCAATTCTGGGCTGGGAATGAACCCCAAGGGTTTGGCAGAATCCCAGGATTGCATACCACTTTTGGAATGGAATATGAGGAAAGCAGCGATAACAAAATAGAAGTTGCCGGATCAGCGGGATGGGAGCGAAACACTCCTGCAGCCAGTTTCCACACTGCCTGGACTCGCCAATCCGTCGAGGGAACGAATTCCACTCTCTCCGCAACGGTGCGACAGCTGTTTCTTCCCCCGGAATATTGGCGCTCAGCCTCGATTGTCTCCTCCCCGGCCGATGGGCGGGCTCAATCGGTTACGGTTAGTTTAGAAAACGAGAAGGTATTCGGCCCGAAGTTCCTGCTACGGTACGGAACGCTGCTGGATACGGTGAACATAGGACAGAAAACGAGCCGGTGGAGTCCATTCGGACGGATCACCTATTCGCCCTCCAATGATAGAAGGCTCGTCATTGAATTTACGACAGCCTCTCCCAGAATGTTGCCATCCGACGGAGCATTAACCCCGCAGATAAACGAACAGCGGCTGGCAATTCCGCAACTGTCGAGTGATGCCGATTCTCGTCCCGTATTGGAAGGAGGTTCCCACGTTGAGGCTTCTTGGGAACAAGAATGGGATTCAGGGGTTCGCTTGCAGGCGGCTGCTTTTTACGACTCCTTGTCTGCGGTCGCCTTCGCTCTGGGAGGTACAGAGATTAACCAATGGATGGCGGGTTTACCCGATCCTTTCACAAATCTCTACTATTTGAGCGGAGGAAACTTCTCCGGGGAGGGCGTACGCGTCGCTGTCAGTTCGAAAATCGGAAGCAATTCAGAAGTAATCGTTGGTTATAGTTATGCCAGCGGCTTACGCGGCACCGCCGATAATCTTTTTGCCCAGAATTCCCACGACCTCCGGGAGCAGATACAACCTCAATATGGGCACTCCCTAACTGTCCAATTGCAGACTACAATCCCAGGAATTCAGACGCAGCTCCTTACCGCCTATCGCTGGGTCCCCAGAAATACGATTGTGGCTCCTGATCTTTACAACCGTGGATTTGGCGATTCCAATCCTTACCTCAATATAATTCTCTTGCAACCCATTCCTTCCCCTGAGATTTTACCCGGGCATTTTCAGGCTTTAGCTGATTTCAGTAATTTCCTTGGACAAGGATATTTACCCGTAGATTTACCGAATGGGGAAAGAGGATTTTTGGTTCCTGCAAGTCGTAGTTTCCGAGGCGGTTTTAATTTTATCTTCTGAGTTTTTCTTTTTAAATTCCCTTTAAAGACAATTAAATATAGATTTTCATATAACTTTATAATTTTTAGGAAAATTATTATTAAAAATAATAAAAATAAAATTTTCCTAATAATTTCATGGAGTTAGAATTATAATTAAAATATCTTTGTTGGCATAAAAAATGCTTTTTCGAAATCGACATTTATACTGTTAAAAAAAATCAAACGTATGTGGCTATTTCGATTTTTTCGGATCTTTATACTTGCCTTATTGACTCTGGCAGGGATTGGGATAGGCATACTAAACCTCCGCGAGCAACAGACCTTCCGTTTACCGGAGGATGGCGTCCTTTGGGTAGATTCAGAAAAGGGAGTTACTGCCAGAACGATATTAGAGGCAAGTCCAGCAGAAGCAGGCGGATTGCAAGCGGGCGATCTGCTGCTCCGATTAAATGGCTACCCCATCCAAAACGCGGTTCAAGTCAGCCAGTATCTATTCCAGGCCCATATTGGAGAAGTGGTCCGCTATGAACTGTCCCGCCAGGGAATGCCTGCAGAATCGGAAGTAGTCTTAGCTGCCCAGGAACGATCGGCCGTGCGGCGTTTTCTGCAGTTTGTAGGAGTATTGTATTTAGCGCTGGGTCTATTTGTTCTGGCGCGTCGCTTTCAGGCACCACATGCCATTAAATTCTATCTCTTTTGTTTGGCTTCTTTTGTCCTTTTTGTTTTTTCTTATACGGGCAAGCTGGATAGTTTTGACTGGACTGTTTATTGGGCCAGCGTCTCGGCCTTAGTACTGCAGCCAGCGTTGTTTGCTCACTTCTGCGTTTCTTTTCCAAGAATTCAACTTCAAACCGGAAAGCGGTCGCGGCGCCTGTGGTGGATGGGAATCTATGGAGTGGCAGCACTGCTAGGAATTGCACACATAGCTACCGCGCTGGGAACGGTGCGTTTTACCGCCATCTCTCTGGTTGAAGTGCGTTGGTTGCTGGATCGGCTGGAAATGGGCTACCTGGTAGCCATGTTTCTGCTCGGAATCGGCTTTCTGGCGTACAACTATCGAAAAGCTAACTCTCGATTGCTCCGAAAGCAAATTGGGTGGGTATTAGGAGGGGCGATCATCGGTGTGGTTCCCTTTGCGTCCGCCTATGCCGTGCCTTATTTTCTGGGATTCGCCCCCAACGCTTGGATGAGCTTCTCTGCGCTTTCTCTCGCCTTCCTGCCGATTGCTTTTTCCTACGCAATCGTCCGGCACCGCTTGCTGGACGTAGATGTCCTTTTAGGGCGAGGAGTAGCTTACACGTTGGCGACCGGAGTGCTGGTCGGGACATATCTTGGCGTGGCGGTCCTGATTGGAGATTTCTTCCGCACGAATTTCCCGGCGAGCGGAACGATCGGTTTGCTTGGCGCCGTGATTGCTACCGGACTATTGTTCCAACCCTTGCAGCGATGGATTCAAGGAAAACTCGAGCAATACTTCCTGCACAAACGGTATGACTATCGAGAGGCATTGCTCGCCTTCGGGCAGGAATTGAGCTCCGATACCGAATTGGGGCGGATGATTCACTCGTTGCTGCGGCAATTGGTGCAGACATTGAAAGTCCGGCAGGCGGCAGTGTTTCTGGTCACGGAAGCAGAACCGCCTTCCTTTGTCCTGCGCGAGGCAGTGGGGATGGAGGGTAGCAATGGACTCGATTCGCGCGCTGATTATGGTTTTCTCCACCTCCTCAATGGAACCGAACCTTCGTTGGAAGAACCCCAGAATCGCCTGTTCTTTCGTGACTTCGGACTTTCCATTGAGCGGGAGTTGGGTTCTGCCGCTTCGGCGAACCCTGCGTGGAGAGAAACGATTATCCAGAACGAACTGCACTATTATTTCGCCTGCCGCGCCAAAAACCATCTAGTGGCTGTACTGGGTCTGGGAAAGACCCAGGAAAGCGAATTTCTTTCTGGCGAAGACGCCTCATTGCTGGAAACCCTAGCTGGCTATTTGGCCATCGCGATTGAGAATGTGCGGTTGATGGAATCGCTTGCTGTCAAAGCCACACAGTATGAACGGCTGCAACAGTTCAGCGAAAACATTCTGGAGTCTATCAACGTCGGCCTGCTGGCCTTGGATCTGGAAGACCGCATTGAGGCGGTCAATACCCCCCTTCAATTGATCTACCCATTGCCGGTTTCGGAATGGCGCGGTAAGAAGCTTGGGGAGATTTTGCCGTCAGATTTACTGGAGCAGGTGGACCATTCCCGGGAAGATGGGGGGATCCAGAATATTTATCATTACCGAATTTTGAACCGTGCCGGTGAAGAGCGGGTGCTGAACATTGCCGTTGCGCCGCTGCTTTCTAAAAATTGCGACTGCATCGGCCGGTTAATGATTTTCGAAGATGTAACAGACCAGGTGGCGCGCGAGGCGCAGTTGCTTCAGGCAGAAAAACTCTCGTCGGTAGGCTTGTTGGCGGCCGGAGTTGCCCATGAAGTCAATACTCCGTTGACCGTCATCTCCACCCAGGCCCAGATGCTGGCGAAGCAATTGAGGCCCGGAGACAAGGCGGCCAAGATTCTGGAAAAAATCACCAGCCAGACGTTTCGCGCCTCGGAAATTGTAAACAGTCTGTTGAACTTTTCGCGGACCCAAGGAGCATCTTTCACCGCGGTGGAGTTGAACAAAGTCATTTCCGAAACGCTGTTGTTGCTCGACCACCAGTTCAAAGCATCTCGCATCAACGTGGAACACCTTCTCGATCCAACCCTGCCAGCGATCTCCGGCAATATTGGCAAGTTGCAACAGGTTTTCCTGAATCTCTTTCTGAATGCTAAGGACGCGATGCCGGAGGGTGGACGACTGCGCGTGGTGACGTGGGCGGAGGATTCCATCGTCCGCGTGGAGGTCAGCGACAGTGGCGTGGGAATTCCCCCGGAGCATCTGCGCCGCATCTTTGACCCCTTCTTCACCACCAAGAGCGCTGGGCGCGGCACTGGCTTGGGGCTGGCGGTTTCCTACGGCATTATCCAGGAGCATTCAGGCAAAATTCGGGCGGAAAGTCATTCGGGTCTGGGAACGCGATTCCGGCTGGAGTTTCCAGCCTTGAAGAAAGCAGTGCATGTCTGAACCCAAAGGCTCCCTTCTGCTCATTGACGACGAGCCAGACATCCGGGAAAGCCTCGAAGCGCTTCTCTCGATGGAGGGCTTTGCCGTCGAATCCGCTGCCGATGCAGCTTCAGGGCTGGAGCGACTGGAGAAAAAGCCCTTTGATCTGGTGCTGCTCGATGTGGCCCTCCCGGACCGGAGCGGCCTGGAGGTGCTGGAGGAAATTCGCGCTGCCAATCCCGCACTGCCGGTGGTCATGATTACAGCATACGGGTCTGTCGAAAACGCCGTGCAAGCCATGCAAGCCGGAGCGAGCAACTACGTTACTAAGCCCTGGGACAACGAGAAATTACTCGCGGAAGTTAGCACCCTGGTACGGGAGCAACGATTGGCAGAAGAGAATCGCGAACTCAAGCGAACTCTCAGGCAGCGCTACAGCTTCTCCCAACTGATCGGTAAAAGCGAACCGATGCAAAAAGTTTTTGATCTCGTCGTCCAGATTGCACCGACTCGCGCCACGGTTCTGATCCAGGGAGAAAGCGGGACCGGCAAAGAACTGGTTGCCAAAGCGATCCACGCCAACAGCCCGCGCGCCGACCGCCTGTTTGTGCCCGTCAATACGGGCAGCCTCCCAGTGGATTTGCTCGAAAGCACTTTGTTCGGACACGTACGCGGGGCCTTTACCAGCGCGGTCGCTTCCAAAAAGGGACTTTTTGAAGTTGCCAATCACGGCACTTTGTTCTTCGATGAAATCGGTACCGTAGGCATGGAAACGCAGACAAAGCTTCTGCGGGTGCTCCAGGAGCGCGAGTTTATCCCGCTGGGAAGTACCGAAACCGTTCGAGTGGATGTGCGCATCTTGGCGGCCACCAATGTGGATCTGGAGCGGCTGGTTCAGGAAGAAAAATTTCGCGAGGACCTCTACTATCGCCTGAATGTTATCACCATTCCCCTGCCTCCGTTGCGGGAGCGCAAGGAAGACATCCCTCTGCTGTGCGATCACTTCTTCCAGAAATATTGCGAGGAAAACGCGAAACCACTGCGGCGATTTTCGGCGGAGGCCATGAAAGGCCTGCTCGATTATGACTGGCCGGGCAACGTGCGAGAGCTCGAAAACGCTGTGGAACGCGCCGTGGTCCTCTCCTTAGATGCCGAGGTCGGTCTCGATCTGCTGCCCGAGCCGATCACTCGCAGTGGAAAGAAATATTGGAACCTTTGGCCCTCTTCGAACGGACAGCACCAGAAATCGCTGTTCGAGATCGTGGAGGAATGCGAACGGCGTATCATCGCCGATATGTTGGAGCAGACCCACGGCAGCCAGACTGAAGCCGCTGAGCGCTTCCAAATTCCCCTCTCCACTCTCAATCAAAAAATCAAACGCCTGAACATCGAAGTCAAAAAAAAGCGGGGAAGCAACCACTTCTGAGCCCGAAAGTGGACCAACAAGCGATGGAGCGAAAGACCTGCATCTCAGAAACAGGAGTGCTCTGACGGGCGTCAGGATCAGCTTTTCAAAGTGCGGCTGAAAAGCCCCAGAGTGCGAGTCCAGGCATCTTGCGCCGCCGCCGCATGATAGACTTCGGGGCGAGTGTCGTTGAAGAAGGCATGATCGGCGTCGGGATAAACGCGAATATCGCCCTGGACGCCATATTTTTGGAAGGCTTCCCTCAGCTTTTGAACCTTGGTGGCGTTGATCCACTGGTCTTTGCCTCCGGCGAAGAAAAGCACCGGACAGCGGATATTTTCCACCTCTTCAATTGAATCGGTGATGTCCCCGTAAAAAGGAACAGCGGCTTTCAGAGACGGCGTCCGGCAGGCCAGCAGCAGGGCATAACTGCCGCCCATGCAAAAGCCGATCACTCCGATGTGCTCGGCGTAAATCGGCTCTTTTTCCTGGAAGAACCGCAGAGCGGCCAGAAGAATTCCGATTCCCTTCTCGTGACTCAGAGCGGCCATCCAGGCAGCAGCTTCGGTGGGATTAGTGGTAACTTTCCCGCTATAAAGATCGGGAGCCAGGGCCACGAATCCTTCTGCAGCCAGTCGGCGCGCCACGTCCTGGATGTGTTCGTTCAAGCCCCACCATTCATGCACCACCAGGATTGCCGGGTAGGCTCCGGCTCCGATGGGCCTGGCCTCATACGCCGAGGCGGTTTTCCCTCCCACGGGAAATTCCACCATGCGGGTTTGCAAATGGGAGTTCATGGCATCTTCCGCCGCTGCTGGAATTGTACTGGTCTCCAGTGTTTCTTAGCTGGCCCCACGGCCAGACAGCACACGTGGGATCGTGCGGAGCAGGATTTTGAAATCTAACCCCAGCGACCAATTATCAATGTACTCCATGTCGAGCTTCATCCAGCGAGCAAAGTTCAGTTCGTTTCGGCCTTCCAAAGCCCAAAGGCAAGTCAGGCCCGGTTTCATGCGCAGCCGCCGCCGCTGCCATTGCTCGTACTGCGTTACCTCCTGGGGCAGGGG
>JACQGE010000196.1 GCA_016199675.1 Acidobacteriota bacterium
AAAGGGCGATGTCCTAGGCCAGGCTAGACGATGGGGACACTGCTAACACCAAGTATTTGTATCATACCGGTCGACAGCTAACGTGTCAAACTACCACCCAAGTATCCTAAATTTACATGGCGTGGGAGTTAGGATTCAGCAGTGACCCTGTTTCCTCCCCCCGCACTGGCACGCATTCCAAAGAAGTAATAAACTATTCTTCAGGGAGCGGAAGTTTTAGCCAGCATGGAGCATAAGCATACCAATCAGCTTATTCACGAGACGAGCCCTTATCTGCTTCAGCATGCGGACAATCCAGTAGCCTGGCACGCTTGGGGATCGGAAGCGTTGCGCTTGGCCAAAGAACAACACAAACCGATTTTCTTGAGCATCGGTTACGCGGCCTGCCATTGGTGCCACGTGATGGAGCACGAAAGTTTCGAGGACGAGGAAGTAGCCCAACTGCTGAATGACCATTTCATTTCCATCAAGGTAGATCGGGAGGAGCGGCCGGATCTGGACGAGATTTACATGAACGCCACGATCCTCTACACGCGTGGGCACGGCGGATGGCCGATGAGTGTCTGGCTAACGCCAGAGGGTAAGCCATTCTATGCCGGAACCTACTTTCCGCCAGAGGATTATTACGGAAGGCCAGGGTTCAAGACAGTGCTTCGCCGGCTTATCGAATTATGGAACGAGCGGGGCGCTGAAATTGCTCAGGACGCCAGCAAAATAACGGAGATCCTGCGGCAAATGCATAGGCCGATGAAGACTGACATTTTGCCGCGAGAGGCCGTAAGCATGGCCGTCTGGCAGATGGCGCAGTCTTTTGACACAAAGTACGGGGGAGTCGCCAGTGGCTCCAATAAGTTTCCACCCTGCATGTCCCTGGAATTGTTCTTGCGCGAGTATCGAAGAAACCGCAATCCCGAATTGAGAGCGGCAGTGGAGTTGACGCTTGAAAAGATGGCCCGGGGCGGCATCTATGACCACCTCGGAGGCGGGTTCCACCGTTACAGCACGGACCCGCAATGGCTAGTGCCTCATTTTGAAAAAATGCTGTACGACCAAGCCCTGGTAAGTGCCATTTACCTTGATGGTTATCAGGCGACAGGCCGTAAAGATTTTGAGGAGACGGCCCGAGGCATTTTTGACTATGTTTTGCGCCGCCTCCAAAGTGCCGAGGGCGGCTTCTACTCGACGGAAGATGCCGATAGCGAAGGCATGGAAGGCAAGTTTTATATCTGGACATTGAAAGAGGTAAAACAGGTTCTAGGGGAAGGTGATGCCCGGCTGTTCGCGGCTTATTACGACGTTACGGAGCAAGGCAACTGGAATCATGCCGGCGATGCGCATGTGCCCAGCGGCCCGAAGAATATCTTACGCATCTTGCGGTCCCCGGAAGAAATAGCCAAGCAGTTGTCTATGGAAGCATCGGAGCTGGAAAAACGACTTGCTGCGGCTCGGCAGCAGCTCTTCACCACGCGCGAAAAACGGCCCAAGCCTGGCTTGGACGATAAGATCCTCACTGCCTGGAACGGCTTGATGATTTCCAGCCTGACCAAAGGTTCCGCAGTGCTTCACGAATCGAAGTACCAGGAAGCCGCAGCACGGGCCGCTCGCTTCCTTCTGGATCGAATGCAGAAGGACGGAAGGCTATGGCGTTCTTACCGAAATGGCAAAGCTCACTTGATGGCCTATCTTGATGACTACGCTTTTTTCATAGACGGCCTGATCGGCCTTTATGAAGTGAGTGGAGAATTGCAGTGGCTGGATGAGGCGGAGCGCCTGATGGAGACGGCCATTCAATACTATTGGGATGGGATTGGGGATGACAGTGGCTTCTTCTTTACTGCTTCCGATCACGAAGACCTCATTCTGCGCAGCAAACTGATTGCGGACAATGCAGTCCCCTCAGGCAATTCCGTTATGATCGCTAACCTCCTACGGCTAGAGCAACTTCTTGGCCGACGAGATTTTCACGAGAAAGCCGGGGCTATTTTGAGTCTGTTCAGCGGTAATGCCGCTCAGTCACCTTTCGGCCATGAACGCTTCCTCTGCGGTCTGGAGGCCTGGCACGAAGGTTTTGCAGAAATTGCCGTAATCGGCCCTTTCGGAAGTCTCGGAACCCAGCAGTTGCTGGCCACAGTTGAGAAGCTGTATCTTCCAAACAAAGTAATAGCCTTGCTAGATCCGGCCAGGGCGGAAACAGCCCGGATCGCCGCGCGTGTCCCGCTATTAGCCAAGAAGCAAATGCTGGATGGAAAGCCAACAGCCTATGTGTGTCGAGATTACGCCTGTCAGCACCCTACAAATAATCCCGCCGTACTGCGCCAGCAGTTAGAACATTTTAGTAATTAACGCAAACTGTCTGGGGTCCTGAAATGGCACAAAGGCTACTTGAACGATTGCAGCGGTTCTGAAGGGCCAGCCTGGTGAGTTCTTACAGGATCACGATCGGGTCATTGGCCCGGATTTTCCCGGACTTGACGACGCGGGCGCAGACGCCGCCGCAACCTGCCAGCGCTTTCATCATTCCCGGCTCGGTCAGCGATTCAAGGTGGCGGCAGGGTGGTCGGGGCCTCTTATATTCCAGTACCGCCTCTCCGATCCGGAATCGTTTGCCGTGCAGACCTTCCAGCCGGATTCCGCGCGTGACTAAATTGCGGCGATGCTCGCCGTTTTCCACATGGAGGCCTCCTGTCCTGATTTCCTCCAGGTCTTCGGACTCAATCAGCGTGACCTGGCATTCATCACTTCCGCCGTAAGTACCATTCCCGCTTGCGTAGCGGTCCCCTCGCAACCCGCACTCCGCAATGGCCTCGATTTCTTCCACGGCCTGCATGGCCGCCGCGCCTTGTACGGCAATAAAAATCTTTGTGACGATTCCGTTCATCGGATCAGCCGCCGCTCAATTCCAAACTTCCTTTGAATCCGAGCCGCATTTGTCTCGGCAAACAGGCAAAAGGCATCGGAAGCGCTAGCCTATTTTTGTGCTCCAAAAGCACGCGAATGGAATTCCAGCGACTCGTCGAAGTGCTCCGCCATATATTGCCCACTATGGTTTCCGGGGTAGAGGTGAAACTCGTGGGGAATCCCGCGTTTTACCAGTATGTCATGCAAGGCCCGCGCGCCGGCATCAAAACCATAGTCATCCTGCTGCCCACAATCGAAGTAAATCCTGAGACCCTTCAGGTCGTTTGCTTTCCCGGCGATCGTCAGTGGCGTATTCTGACGCCAGAAAGCGGGGTCGAAGGGTTTACCGAAAGGATAGGAGCGGCCGCCCAGGGATTCCGCAACGTCCGCAGGCATGTCATCGAACAACGCCGCACTGTGCGCACTCACAGAAGCAAAGAGTTGTGGATGAAGGAAGGCGAGCCGCAAAGCGCCATACCCTCCCATGGAAAATCCGCTGATGCCGCGTCCCGCCCGGTTGCCGACGGCGCGGTAGCGCCGTTCGATGGCAGGGATAAACTCTTCAATCAAAAAATCTTCGTAACGTTCGCTACCGTCCCGAGAATTGAGATAAAAACTGCGCCCGCCATCCGGGGTGACAATCAAAAATTCGCTAATGCGTTTGCTTTCTTGCAATTGCTCCACCAGTTCCCAGCCGCCAAAGCGAATCAGGGACCGTTCATTATCTCCCAGTCCGTGGAGATGATAAAGCACGGGATACCGGCGGCTTTTTTCCGTGTCATAGCTCGGAGGCAATAGTACGCAGTAGCGCGCGGAGCGTTCCAGAATGCGGCTCTGGATGATGCGGCACTCCGCCCTGCCAGCGGCCTGCAGTGCGACCGGCGCCAGGCTGAAGATGGTTGCTATCAAAAAAGTCCAAAGCACTCTGGGCAACCCGTTAAGTAAACTATGTGTTCTCCGAAACGACATCTTTTTGTTCGGTGACAATTTTCTATTCATAGCGCAGCGCCTGGACTGGGTCGAGCTTGGCGGCACGCATGGCGGGGTAGAGTCCGGCAGCCAAGCTGACCGCTACAGCAAAAACAATTGCCGCCCCCATCAGCCACGGCGGCGCTGACCACACCGTCTCCGGCGGCAGATTGCGCTGCTCCAGATAAATTCGGGTTCCGATGTTAATGGCTAGTCCGATGCCGGATCCCAGAGCAACTCCGGCGATCCCGCCAAAGAACCCCATGGCCCCGGCCTCCGCAAAGAACAGTTTCTTCACATCCCGGTCGCTGGCGCCCAAAGCTTTCAGAATTCCGATTTCGCGCCGCCGCTCCAGCACCGCCATCACGAGGGTATTAATAATTCCTAGCGAGGCCACGGCTAGCGCCAGACTGCCAAAGATTCCGAGGAACAAGTCCAGGATTGCGAAAAAGCGTTGGAGGCTTCTCGTGGCATCCATGATCGAGAACGTGCGAAAACCCATCTGGTCGATGGTTTCCTGCACGGCGGTCACCTGGCTCGGGTTGGCAACCCGCACCATCAGCGTCGCGTACGCTTTTCCGGCGGGCGCATCTCTCACGGCGGCCTGCAGGTCGGAAGACTCCACGATATTGAGTTGCTCCGCAAGCTGTGTCGGAATGAAGACCCTGGCCCGGGAAATCGCCCGCAGGCCTCCGAAGGGTTCTTCTTCGATCAAGCCCACGATGCGCAGCGGTTGTTCGCGCCGGACCAGAGTGAAGCCGTACTCCTCGGCTTCCGGCTCATCGCCTTCCTCCAATGCATTACCTTGCGATGTCCCGCCGCTTTCTTCCGGGGGAAGGCTCTGCCGTTCGGCATAGCGCACGATCAACTCCTTGCCGATTAGAGAAGCCGGTTCCCGGCTGTCCAGATCGCGGGCCAGTTCGATTTGAAGGATCGCTTCCGGAGCGACGGGGTTGGTGAAGAATTTGCCCTGCAGATTCTCAAAGGCGTCCGAGTCCCTTGCCGAGGGAGAAAGACCGCCCACCGTCGTTACGCGTGACCGCTCGGCCAGCCTCACTTCCGCCACAAAACGAATTTCCGGCTGAACTTCGACCACGCTCGCAATCTTCTCCATCTCTCGCCGAGCTTGCTCATCCAGACTGCGAAACGTGTCCATCCCACGAAGCCGATTCTGTTCTTCGCTGTCCCAACTGCGGGAACTTCGGCGCGGAGAGACCACGATGGTATCAAACAGACCAGAACGGGAGAGCCGTGCGCTAGCCAGTTCCTGCAAACCGACTCCCAACGACAGCATGGCCACCAGCGAAGCCACCCCCACCGCGATTCCTGCCGTTGTCAGGCCATTGCGCAGCAGCGACTCGCGCAGATTTCTCGATGCCAGTTCCACTAAGTCGTAAGCCTTCATGCGTGCGCTCCATTCGGAGAAACGATCTTGCCATCAGCCAGGAAGACCAACCGTCGAGCGTAGCGTTCCGCTAGCGGTCGTTCGTGGGTGATGAGCACCACTGTCATGGCGAGGGTTTCGTTAAATTCCCGGATCAGGTTGAGGATTTCTTCTCCAGTGCGGCTGTCCAGGTTCCCGGTCGGCTCGTCGGCCAGCAGCAAGGAAGGTCGGTTCACCAGCGCCCGTGCCAAAGAGGCGCGTTGTTGCTCGCCGCCGGAAAGCTCGCTCGGCCGGTGCGACATTCTGGCGCTCAGACCGACTC
>JACQGE010000016.1 GCA_016199675.1 Acidobacteriota bacterium
CACAGCCCGCACCGGATGCAGCGCGAATAGTCCTCCCACTCTGGCTTGTCCGGCCCGGAAAACCCGCTGCGGGCGGTCGTTTCACTCGCGCCGGTTGACTTCCCGGCTTCGGACAAAATCGCCGCTGTCTCTGTTGTCTCTCTCAAAACACTCACCTCATCAAGTGGGCTTATTTAGGAAACGGTCGAGTGCCTCAACGCAATGCCCAATGCGAGTTTGCGTACAAGCATTTCTAAATCCCCAGCAATGCGGACACACACTACCATGTCGATTGCGTTCCCCTACAAAGACAATTGTTTTTGTCAGCCCATCATCAGCCATACCCGGCTTCGCGGTGATGATCTCTCCTGTTGTTGATGGAAATTGTATGCTGGCTCCAACAGCCGCATATGCTTGTGCAAAGTTGTATGTAGTTGCGAATGTATTACCCATGCCTCCATTTGGATGTGCTATGTGTTTGTCCTCCTCGCCGTACATTTCGCCTTACAGGAATTCTTCGTTTCCCAATGTCCCCACACGCTGGATTCATTCATATCATCTCCCAGTAGCCCCATGCGTCTTAGATAATCTCCACAGAAAGTAAATCCCTTTCAGAAGCCCCGAAGGGGCGGCAGATCGTAGCCCACGGCGCAAGCCGTGGGTTAACAATACGACGATCGAGACAAGCCCCGGAGGGGCGAAAGAACCTGCGCTCCACAGGCATAAGAGAAATGTTGAACTCCTCCATTATGATTCGCTAATACGCTTATCACAACAGCGAGCACGCTTCCTCGAAACTGAGACGCGGATTGCGCGGAAACAGCTTTGAAGGGTCCCCGTATCCGAGGTTGCAAAGGAAATTGGACTTCAAGCGCCCCTCGGGGAAGAACTCTTGATCGCATCCTTTGCATGCCTCCCCGCCGCTGAAAAACTCCTCATCCACTTTGGCGTTGTCGAAACCGGACAGTGGACCGCAATCCAGACCCAGCGCGCGCGCCGCCAGGATGAGATAAGCTCCCTGCAGGCTGGAATTCCGCTTCGCCGTCACCTCGACCAGTTCCGGAGAATTGGCGAAGGAGTCTCTCATCCTCGGATTATGAGGAAACAGTTTGGGCAGCTTCTCGTAGAATTTCAGATCGTAGGCGATGATCGCAGTGACCGGCGCGGTCATCGTTTTTTCCACGTTCGACGCCGCCAGCGCCGGCCGGAGTTTCTCCTTCGCCTGCTGGCTGCGGAGAAAAACAATCCGCGCTGGATTGCTGTTGGCGCTGGTTGGCGCCCATTTCATCAGGTCGTAGAGTTGCCGTAGCGTCTCGTCCGTTACCGGCTTGTCGAGCCAGACGTTATGGGTACGCGCTTTGCGAAACAGCAGATCCATTCCTTCCTCGCTCAATACATCGCCCATAATCCGCCCTCCTCACGCCTCCACGACTTGCTTATGCCTTCAAATCCCCCCGTAAAAGCGTCCTGGGTTCAGAATGCCCTGCGGGTCCCAGGCTGCCTTAATCCGCTGCATCACCGTAAAATCGTCTCCCGGCGGCCCCCAGATGTTGACCTTCTTCTTAACCTCCGCCGTCGCCCACTCAATGATGGCCCGCCCGCCCAAGTGGCTGGTTTCTTGGAGGAGCAAACCGCACGCGCCAGCGACCCGATTTCCGGAGGTATCGCCCCGGTTTTCGGACGATGGCCAGAGATAACAATACACAATCCCTGTGCCTGCCCTGGCCAACGTCGCCGACCTCAAGCCGTGGTTGGAAGCCGCCCGGCTCGCCGCCGCAATCACTGGCCCCATCTGCGTCAATAGCGCGGAGACTTTTACCACCGCGCCTTCCGACTGTGCGCTCAAAAAGCGCGGCGTAAGTTCCCGCACTTTGTCCCATAGCTCTGATTCCTCTTCCCCGGTCAGGCAGAAAGTTGTCTCCAAGCCATCTGCGCTTGCCAGCGAGGGCAGTTCCCTGCGGGCGCGCTCGATCACCGCCTCCGGCCCCGCCGTGCGCACCAAAAGAGTAAAAGGGGTTGAAGCCAGAGCTCGTTCATTGAGCAAAGTGCCTGTCGCAGAATCGGATACCTCCAATGCCTGCGGGGCGAATGGCGAGCGCAGGATGCGGTTCCGCGCTTCCAGCGCTGACTGGATTGTGGAAAAACCAAACCCCAGTGTCAGGCTGGCGGGCGGAATGGGGTATGCCCGGAAGGTGGCATCCGTCAGGATGCCCAGGGTACCGAAAGACCCGATGAGCAGCTTCGTCAGATCGTATCCCGCCACATTTTTCACCACTTTGCCGCCGCTCTTGGCCAGCTTCCCCTCCGCCGTCACAAAGTGCGCACCGAGCACCATGTCTCGCGCCGACCCATATGCCACCCTCCGTGGGCCGCTGCTATTCGTGGCGAGCACTCCCCCGACCGTGGCTTCTGCCGCAAAGGGCACGTCCAGAGGCAGCATCTGCCCCCGCGTGCGCAAAGTTCCCTCCAATTCCTTAAAAGGAACGCCGGCTTCTACGGATACGGTCAGATCGGCCGCCTGATAATCGGTGATTCGATTCAGGCGGCGCAGCGATACCACAAGATCAATCGGCTGCGCATTGCCTCCCATGCGCTGTTTCGTTAGACCACCGGCAGGAGCCACCCGCAGCCGTTCCGCGTTCGCAAGCCGCATCAACTCGCAGATTTGCTCTCGGTTATCCGGATAGACCAACAGCTTGGGCAAGTCATCTTGCCAACCTCGCGCCCGCAACTCCGTTTCCGCTGTCCAGTTCCCCGGCCCGACTATTGCTGTGGCTTGCCTGGTCCAATCTCTCTCAGCCATTCTGGCTCTCTGTCTCCCGTTTCAGATTCGATCTATCATTGCCCAATAGAAGCAAGCGAGTCTTTACCAATCGCCGCCTTCGACTAACTCGATCTCTGCTTCGTTCGATTTTTTCTTGCCAATCTCCAGCCATACGGTCGCTGCTTGGGGGTCCAAACCCGGCGGCACAGGCGCGTTGATCTGTTTATATTCTGGATATTGAGAACCTCCAATAAAGTACGGCATGATGCCAAATCCGCCAACGTGAACCCGCACCTTTTCGCGACTTACGTTTTCCGGCAGTCCTTTTGCATACATTCCTAAAAAAGCATTTCGGCCTCGAACCGGAATCTCTTCCTGCCAGGTCACCGGATTAAAAATTTCCGGAATCAGAATGGAGGGTGAACGTTCAAGCTCTGGATCAGGTTCCCAGTTGCGGTAGGCTTTGAAGGCAGCCGCGCGCGGCCACTTTCCCGGCAATGGTTCCACCCGCGCAAATCCAGCCGAGCGGATCATTTCCATCAGGCATTCGCAATTCGGCCCCCACCAGTTGTCATACTGTCCTCCCAGTTCTTCAAATTCATAGAACTCCATTACCGGACGGGGCGCGGTAAAAAAATCATCAATTACGTGCGACTCAATCACTGCGAAGTCTCGCGTTACCTCGCATACTCGCTCCAGTCCAAGCAACGGATGGCGAAGATGATACAGCACGCCTAAGAGCAAGACCATATCGAACGTGCCGAGGGTTTCCCGGCTAATTTCATAAACGCTCATCTCGTGAAACTCGGCTTTCGAGTGGAGCGCTGTGTGTGCGGCCAAAAAATTTTCAGGGCGTAGGCAATCAATGGAAACTACGCTTGCTCCATGACGCTCTGCTTCAAAACTGTAGAAACCATCCCAGCAGCCAATATCCAGGATGCGCTTCCCGGCCAGATCCTCTGGCAACCCAAGCTGCGCGTACTTCTCCTTAAGATGATCCAAAGCGTGGACACCGGGAGTCACCTTACCTCCCCCGAGGTCTATGCTATGCCACCAGGAACCAGATTCCATTTCCTGATTGAACTGTTTGTTCTCTTCGACAATCGCTTGCCGGGCAGATTTCTCGCCTTCATGTTTTCTGATAGACTGCATCTCTCTACATCGCCTGGGGCGGTATCCGAATTTCGCCGCACCCTTTCGTTGTGGGGAACACCTTGGCCGGATTCAAGCGCCCATCGGGGTTGAAGACCGACTTGAGTTTCCCCATCACCGTCAAATCCTCCTCGCTAAACAGCAGCGGCATTAGCTCGTTTTTTTCCATCCCAATGCCATGTTCTCCAGTCAGAGAACCGCCAATGGAAACGCAAAACGAAAGGATGTCGGCTCCGGCCTGCACCACTTTGCGGTACTGCTCCGGGTCGCGAGCGTCAAAAAGAATCAGCGGATGGAGGTTCCCGTCCCCGGCATGAAAGACATTAGCAATCCGCAACCCTACGCGTTCGCTCACCTGTCGAATAAACTGCAGCGTTTCCGCAACACGCGTCCGAGGGATCACTCCATCCTGCACATAAAAATTCGTAGCAATCCGGCCCATCGCCCCAAAGGCATTCTTGCGCCCGGCCCAGAGCAATTGCCGTTCTTGCTCGGTTTGCGCCACCCGCACCTGGCGGGCGCGATGGTTGCGGCAGACTTCGCCGATTTGTCCGGCCTGCTCCTCAACGCCTTCGCGCAGTCCTTCCAGTTCAATCAGGAGCACCGCCGCTGCGTCTTGCGGGTAACCGGCCCGCGTGGCGCTCTCCACCGCCTGGAGCGTCAACTGATCCATCATTTCCAGCGCCGCCGGAGTGATCGCCTGCGCCGTGATCTCCGCCACGGTTTCTGAGGCGTCGTCCACCGTTTCAAAAATGGCCAGCAGCGTCTTCACGGCTTCTGGCAAACGCACCAGTCGCACGATGATCTGCGTAACGATCCCTAGCGTTCCTTCCGAACCGACCAATACGCCTGTCAAATCATAACCAGGGCAGTCCACCACTTTGCCGCCCGTGTGAATGACTTCGCCATCCGGCAAAACCACTTCGAGTCCTAAAACATGGTTCGTCGTTACGCCGTAAGCCAGCGTGTGCGGGCCGCCGGAATTTTCGGATACGTTGCCGCCGATAGTGCAAGCCTTCTGGCTCGAAGGGTCGGGCACAAAGTAATACCCATGAGGAGTTGTAGCCACTGAGAGGTCCAGATTCACCACGCCCGGCTGCACCACCGCTCGCTGGTTTTCAATGTCAATCTCCAGGATTTTCTTCATTCGGGAGAACCCCAAAACCAATCCGCCCTTCGCGGCCACCGCGCCTCCGCTTAATCCAGTTCCCGCCCCACGCCCCACAATGGGAAGACCCTTTTCTTTGGCCCAGCGCGCTAGCGCCGCGACTTGCGCCGTCGTCGTCGGAAACACCACAGCCTGCGGCAGCGCCCGGTCCACCGACCCGTCGTACTCATACAGCATCAGGTCTTCGGGCCGGTCGAGCACCCCCTCGCTTCCCACAATCTGCGCCAGTTCATTTGAAAGGGTAGTTGGCATAAGAAATCACGTTTCGCACGCTATGAAAAAAGATGCAGTTATTATACTAGTCCAGACTCCCTGTTGCTGGGAACGGATGGGGGAATCTTGCGCTATCCCCGATGATGTCATCCCGAGCGCAGCGAGGAATCTGCACTTAGGGCGGTCCAAAACCCGGATCATTTCAGCGCAGAAAATGATTTTTCCTTGTAACCGGCAACGTGACAGTGTGGCTTAGGAAGGGGCGTTCCTTTCATTGTAATTCACTCAGAATTCGACCGTCCACTTCACTTATGGAATATACCTTTTTCGTTACTTCGACCCTGTGCTGCCTATGATATAATAAGCGGTTTAAAATTGGAGTAGAAATCCTCGCCGGGTAGAAGAGGGCTGGACCAGAAAATGTTCAATCACCAACTTTCAATGGCCCCTTCAACGAGAGACCGAGCCTGTTCCGCAAGACATTCTGAAAAGTTCCGATGACTGCCCTGCTCTCACAATCTCGCAGCCCAGGAATGCAAGAAGCGGCTTCGGAAAGAAGCCGGTAATTCATAAAATCTTTTATCATTGATTAGGAGGACTCATACATGTCGCAATCAGGACAACATTTTGTGGCCGTCATTGGGGGGGCGATTGCCGGTTCTGTGGCGGCGGAGATTTTAGCCGACCACGGCGTTCGCGTGGTGGTCATTGAACAGAATAAAAGGCCCTATGGAAAAATCGAGGACGGTCTCCCTCGCTGGCACGTCGAGCAGCGAAAACAAGAATATGCCCGCATTGACGAGCGGCTGAAAAAGCCGGGAATTTCATTTCTCCCCTGTATCAAGCTCGGCCGCGAGCTGGATTTTCACAAGCTTTGTGACGACTGGGGATTCTCAGGAATCATTCTGGCCAACGGCGCTTGGCGTGACCGGGCGCTGGGCGTGGCCGGTTCCGACGAGTTTATTGACAAAGGGCTGGTTTACCAGAATCCTTTTATCTACTGGTACAACCATAAGAATGAGAATGCCTATGATGGACCGCGCTACGATCCGCCGGATGATACCCTGGTTGTAGGCGGCGGGCTGGCATCCATTGACGTGGTCAAAGCTCTGCAGTTGGAATACTACGAACGCGCACTGAAAGCTCGCGGCATCCAGACCCACTTTCACGAATTGGAAAAAAAAGGCATCCCTGCCGTCTGCAAAGCGCACGGAGTTCAGCCGCAGGAACTAGGCGTGAAGGGATGTTTCCTAATCTACCGCCGCCGCGCCCAGGATATGCCGCTGGCCCAACCGCCGGAGAATGCCACTCCCGAGCAATTGCAAAAGACCGAGGCGGTTCGCGTAAAGATACTTAAGAATGCTCAAGAGAAATTCTTGTTCCGATTCCAAGATCGCCGGCTTACTCAGGGGCTTATCGTGGAAAACGGACGGCTCGTGGGGCTGAAGGTTGCCGAAACTCTCGTTGAAGGCCGCAAGGCCAGCGCAATCCCAGGAACGGAACATGAACTTCGGGCGCCGCTAATTATCTCCTCGATCGGTTCCATTCCAGACGTCATCCCAGGCATCACGATGAAAGGTGAATATTATGAATTCAAAGATTGGGATATGGCCCAGTATTCCCATAATGATCGTGTCTTTGGGGTGGGCAACGTCGTGACCGGGCAAGGCAACATTCGCGCTTCCTTAGTCCACAGTCAGAAAGTAGTCAACCGCCTGATCGAGCAGTATATCGGAGTGGCTGAAGAGACTGATGATACCGGCGAAACGGATTTCTCCGCCTTCTCGGCCTCAGCCGTCGCGCGCGGTGTTGCGCAAGCGGAGGCCGTTCGCGAAAAAATCAAGACCCTGCCAGCCCTCTCGAACGAGCAAATCGCCAAAATCGAGCGGCGCATTCAGGGCTTGCAGGCGAGAGTAGGCTATACCGGCAATTATGATGCGTGGATCGCTAAAATCACACCGCCAGATTTGGAATAGAGCGGCGTCACCGAGTCAATTCGGAAAGCTACGGCAAGATGTCGTGGCTTTCTCCGAATAGAAAATCCTCCTCTGTAAAAAAGCAAATTATTGTTTGAGGGCTTCCCTGACTTTGTTGACCAGTGCATCCCGTGTGAAGGGTTTCTGTAGGAAATGAGTTTCTGCCTCCAATATGCCATGATTTCCGATCATTTCATCGGTGTAACCGGACATATAAAGGACCTTCATTTCCGGCAATAATTTCCCCAACTCCGTTACTAATTCCTTCCCGCTCATCTTCGGCATGATTAAATCCGTCAGCAACAGATGAATCGGCCTAGGATAATTTTTCACCAACTCCAGAGCTGCAGATCCGCTATCCGCGTCAAGGACCTGATAGCCATTGCTTTCCAAAAATTCTCGCGTCAGCTCCCGAACAGGAGGCTCGTCCTCCACCACCAGAACAGTTTCCGATCCTCGTGGCAAGGGGACCGCCCCCGCCTGACTTGCCTGGGAGAACTCTGCTATCTCCTTTACCCGGGGCAGATAAATTTTGAAGCTCGTGCCATGTCCCGGCTCGCTGTAAACCCAGATATAACCATTGCTCTGCTGCACAATTCCGTAAACCATGGACAGTCCCAACCCCGTCCCTTTTCCCAGTGGTTTTGTCGTAAAGAAGGGCTCGAAGATGCGAGCGCGTGTTTGAGCGTCCATACCCATGCCCGTGTCGCTCACCGCTAACCGTACATAAGAACCCGGTTTGCAGGGGGAATGCAGGCGGGCATATCCTTCGTCCAACTCCGCGTTAGCGGTCTCCATCATCAACCGCCCGCCCTGCGGCATGGCATCGCGGGCATTAATAATGAGGTTCATGATAGCTTGTTCCAGTTGGCCTGGATCGGCTTTTACAAATCCCAATGCTGGCTGCAACACAGTAGAGATCTGGATATTCTCGCCAATCAGCCGCTGGAGCATCTTGCTAAGATCGGTCATGAGGTCGTTCAGATTCAGGACCTTCGGTTGCATCACTTGTTTACGGCTGAAGGCCAGCAATTGCCGCGTTACGGAAGCAGCTTGATCGGCCGCTTTGCAGATTTCCTCTGCATAGTGATGCAAACCGCTGACGCCTTCCGCTTCCTCCAACACCAGCTCGCTATATCCGCCGATGACATTCAGCAAGTTATTGAAGTCGTGTGCCACGCCACCCGCCAACTGGCCGACAACTTCCATTTTCTGCGCCTGGAAGAGCTGAGCTTGTAACTGTTTCTGCTCCGAGAGATCGCGGCAAATTACTTCCATTTCACTTGGCCTACTATCCCGATAAACCATCCGGGCATTTGCTTGAACCTGGACTCGCCGACCATCTTTGGTGATGAGTTCTGCTTCCCGGGCGATTTGGGAAGCCCCGGCATTGCTGCTGCGGATGAGTTGCTGCACTATAGGTTTATGCTCTGCAGCCACGAGTTCCAGGATGTTCTTTCCGATGAGCTCCTTCCGTGTGTATCCAACAATCTTTTCGACTTCTTTATTTACACTGGTCAGATTCCCCTCTAAATCGAGGATGTAAATCATGTCCTTGGCATTCTCAAATAGTTCACGATAGCGCCGCTCACTGGCCCGCAAATCCTCTTCAGCCTGCTTGCGTTGGGTCATATCCATCAGAATGGCGATGCTGCCGTCGAACTGCCCGGATTCATCGTAAAGAGGAGCAATCGAAAGGCTGGAGATCAGGCGGGCGCCATCCTTTCGTTGAGGGCCGATCTCTTTTCCCCGGATGACTTCACCATTCTGTACCCTCCTCCTTAACTCCCGATAACTTGCCTGATATTCATTAGTGATAATGCGCAGAGGCCGGCCAAGAGCTTCTTGGGCGCTCCAACCGAACAGGGTTGCGGCCTCTGGATTCCACGTCCTGACGTTTCCTTCGCGGTCAAGCACACATATAGCCAGCGGAGCTGCTTGAATCAGAGCGATCAGTTCTTGATACGATCGCTGCACCTTCTCTCGCGAATGTTTACATCCATTCCAGAGATTGTAAAGTTCCTGAGTTTGTTTCTTGACCCTTCTGCATAAGACCAAGCCCACCATCAATCCCGCAGCCAAAACCGTGGCCGTTATCCAGAAAATGAGCGAATTTGAAGGATCGGAGGATAGATTCATATCCATCCGCTTGACCGTTTGTTGGTTCCCAATTGCCAGGCTGGCAAAGAAAAGCAGAAAGAAAGCACTCCAGCACAGTTTGCGATATTGTCTCAATATACCCAACATAAGAATCACTCCACAGGCGCTCGATTGTCGCTTTCCCTAAAAACATCCAGATTCCCCAAAGCAGTTCTTCCACCAAATGGCTTTTCCTGAAGCAAGGAATGTGTATTAAATATCTTAATTATTTTCAGTAAGATACATCGAGCAAACGTCCCGGTAATCTAGAATTGATTCTAGAATGAATAACGAGCTTTGTCTGACAATAGGATTTTTGTCTGGATTCAAAACACATGCCGAGGTTTGTGGAACCTCATGGATGAGAGGAACCAGTGCTGAGCGGTGGCCTCTCATCGTCCGATCCTGTGTTAGCATGAGGAAACAGAAGTAATTTCAGATTAGGAGAAGAAAAACATTGTCGGCTCGTATTTTGAACGGGAATGAAATTCGCGATCAGATCAAGAGCGAGGTGTCCGCCGAATTGAAACAGCTCCAGGAATCTGGCATCCGACCCGGCTTAGCCGTTATTTTGGTGGGAAACAATCCGGCTTCGGAAATTTATACTCGCAACAAAGTCAAGTCCTGCGAAAGTCTAGGAATTTATAGCGAGCGACTCATATTGCCGGAAACAACCAAGACCGAAGAACTCTTGATTCGAGTGGAGGAACTGAATCGCCGGGAGGAAATTGACGGCATTTTGGTGCAACTACCCTTGCCCTCCCAGGTGGATTCCAAGCGAGTACTGCTAGCCGTGGACCCGCAAAAAGACGTAGACGGCTTTCACCCTGTAAATCTGGGCAACCTGTTGTCGCAGCGGCCTGGACTGGTTCCTTGCACGCCCGCGGGGATTCTGGAAATTCTGAAACGGAGCGGAATTCCCATTGAGGGGCAACGGGCGGTGGTGATTGGTCGCAGCGATATTGTCGGCAAACCGGTGGCGCTGCTCTTGATGCATCACAACGCCACCGTAACCATCTGCCATTCTAGGACGCGGGATTTGCCTGCGGTCTGTCGCGAGGGAGATATTTTGGTGGCCGCGCTCGGCAAAGCCGGGATGGTGACAGCGCAGTACGTCAAACCAGGGGCAACCGTGATAGACGTCGGCATCAGCCAATTGACTCAACTCGCCGACGTGGAACGATTCTTTTCCGGAAATGCCAAGCGCATGGAGGAGTTTGAGAAGAAAGGCGCCACGTTAATCGGTGATGTGGATCCTGCCTCGGTGATGCCTGTTGCAGGAGCGATCACGCCGGTTCCCGGAGGTGTGGGGCCGCTGACTATCGCCATGCTTATGGTCAATACCGTCCGGGCAGCGCGCCTGCGGCGGGCCGCCTATCCGGCTCCCGTCCCCTCATAATCTTCGTGCAGCCGGCGACATGCTTATTCCGCGCTAAGGGGGAAAAAGTCTCTTTTCGAAAACGTGAAGAGTTAATTCCAGGCGGTCATGGACGCCCAGCTTGTGAAAGATGGCGGATAAGTGGTTCTTCACCGTCTTTTCGCTGATAAAGAGTTTTTGAGCGATATCCCGGTTCTTGTAGCCCTGAATAACGAGTTGGATTACCTCTGTCTCCCGTTGAGAAAGCCTATTTTCATCGTCTTCTAGACGCGTAGCCTGTCGGCTCCCCAGGGCCTGGAAGGCTGCTTCGGTAAGATGGCTACTCAGCCAGATTTCACCTTCGTGAACTTTCCGGATACATTTGAGAAAAAGAGCCAGAGGAGTGTGCTTGAGCAAAAAGCCTCGGGCTCCCAGCCTCATGACTTCCACCACATCCTCTTTCACTTCCGTACTGGCCATCATAATGGTTCTCGTACTGGGACTGAGCGTGGCCATTTCTCCCAGCAAGGAGAACCCACTTTGGCCTGGCAAAGCGATCTCCAGCAATAGAATGTCCGGTTTGCTTTGAGATAACATAGACCTTGCCTGCTCTGCATTACCGTCTTGCCCCGTCACTGAGAAATCTTTCTGAACGCCGAGAGCAGCCGTGACGGTTTCTCGAAATAACGTGTGGTCGTCCAGGACGAAGATTCGAATGGAAGAGGCAGCCATAGAGCTATCAAGTGTGAGAATTATAGCAGAGAGAACTCAAACAGGGAATGAATCATTGTAGATTTAGCTGTCTAGAGGATAAATTACCAAGCCAGAGAGAAGTTTAGGATAAAAATCAGTGGACTTCTGAGGGAGCAACCGTCCGGCCAGGGCAATCTCCCGCACTTGCTCAATCCGGGCCGGGTTCAGGAAAAAACAGGCTTGGGCCTTGCCATGGAAAACACTTTTCATTCCTTCTTCAAAACTTCGAACATAGGTGAGAAATTTTTCATTGCGCACCGATTCTTCGTCCATTCCCAAACATCGCGCGAAGGCAATCTGGTGCAGGATGGTTACATCCAGATTCCGTTCCGCCGGAAGGAGTTCCGGCAATAAGATCTGTCGCTCTCGTGCTTTTAATAGAAAGAAGGCATTCCAGCCTTGAAAAAGTACACCGATGGCCGTCGCACCTTGGCGTGCGGCGGAAGCCATCTCTGCCCGCAACTTTTGCGACGCCTCCTGCGGCCCTTCCGAAAGTGAAAAGGGGCATTCCTGGCTCTCAAAATAATGGTGAGCCTTAGCCAGAAAATCTTCCCGACCGAATCCAGCTATACCAGAAATGAGACGATGAGTGGGCAAAATGACAATTCCCTCCGAATCCATATTGACGAAGGTCATGATGGCATAAGCGCAATCCGAGTCGCTGGTATGGGGGCGGGAGGCCATGCATTCCCGCCCAAAATTCAGCGCCGTTTCATAGCGGTGATGCCCATCGGCAATCACGAGCTTCTTCTCTCGCATGTGCTCTTGGATGATCTGAATTTGCTGCGGGTCTTCAATATCCCACATCCGATGGATGACCCCATATTCGTCCTTCACTTCGACAAGGGGCAGTTGGACCGCTCGCTCGTCCAGGACTTGGTCGATCTGCCTCTTGGGATCACTGTACAGCATGAAGATCGGTTCAAAACAGGTGCGGGTAGCCCGCAGCAATTCCAGACGGTCAACCTTGGGAGCCGAAAGAGTTTGTTCATGCCGAAAGATTACACCGCTGTCATAGCTTTCCAATTTCCCCAAGCCTAGGAAGCCTCTTCGCACCAGTGGCGGCCCGTTGGGGTTATCCGGCGGATGGAATTCCTGAACATAGGCGTAAAAAGCCGGGCGGTCCCGCCGGATCAGGACACCCTGAGAGACCCACTCCCGGAAGCTAGAGGCAGCGCGCGTGTAGACATTGTTCGTGGCGGAGTCTCCGGGCCGGACTTCTCCTTTGATAATGTGCGCCAGGTTGAAAGCACTGCGTTGCAGGTATTGTTTCTGCATTTGGGGCGTGATCTTGTCATAGGGCTGGGTTAGAACATTCTCCAACTCGCCCACTTTGCGCGGGTCATAGCGGAGCGCAGCGAATGGGGAAACGACAGCCATAGATTCTTTTTCTCCGAAGAGCGGTTTGATTGCCTAACGAGTCGAACGGCTTGCTGAATGTTCAATTCGAGGCCAGAGAAAGAATTGCTTCTGCGAGCGCCTTTTCTTGCTCGGGAAACACAGTGCGCAGATCAAGCAATACGGCGTCAGCCTCTATACGCGCCACAACCGGGGGCTGGTTAGCGAGCAGCAGTTTCTCCAGCTTCGCGGCGCCATAGATCGTGTGCCGCAACGCTATCAGGCGGGTTGGGAGGGTCTGGCCGGGGGCGGCGCCGCCGCCGATTACCGATTCTCCACTTACCAATTCCATATGCAATTCGCTCTGTGCGCTCGAACAGGCTTTGAGTAAACTAACCGCCCTCTGTTCAATATCTTGCAAGCTTATTTGCATCATGCGCAAGGAGGGGATGCGATCCAACTGGTTTGCTAGGTATGCCTGTAACGTTGTTTCTAAAACGGCGTAGGTCAGCTTGTCCACGCGCAAGGCTCGAAACAGAGGGTTTCGACGGATTTGGTTGATCGGGTCTTTTCGGCCCGCCAGGATGCCCGCTTGCGGGCCGCCTAGCATCTTGTCCCCGCTGAAGCTGATTACATCTACGCCTGCGGCCAGACTTTCCCCGGCGGGAGACTCGTCCTGAATCCCCAAGGCGGCCATCGAAACCAGGCAGCCGCTGCCGAGGTCTTCGAAAACCGGGATGCCGGCCTTTCGCCCGAGTTCCACAATTTCCTCCACGGCGGGGCGCTGGGTGAAACCGACGATGCGGAAGTTGCTGGGATGCACCCGCAGCAGCAGTTTCGTTTTTTCGCCGATCGCGTTTGCGTAGTCGCTGGTCCGGGTGCGGTTGGTCGTCCCTACTTCGCGCAGGACCGCTCCACTTTTCTGCATGATCTCCGGGATGCGGAAAGAGCCGCCAATCTCGATCAACTCGCCTCGGGAAACAATTACTTCTCCTCCTTCGGCGAAAGTATTGAGCGCGATCAGGACGGCAGCGGCGTTGTTGTTGACTACGACGGCAGCCTCCGCGCCCAGCAATTCCTGGAGCAGCCGCGAGGCGTGCGCATCGCGTTGGCCCCGTGCGCCGGTGGCCAGATCGTATTCCAGGTTTGAGTATTGGCAGGCGACCTCAGCGGCATGTTGCAGCGCTTCTCGCGACAGGGGGGCGCGGCCGAGGTTCGTATGCAGAACCACTCCGGTGGCGTTAATCACAGGGAGCAGGGAATAGGCCAGACCCTGCTCCACGGCCTTGTGGATGCGCGACTCCAAGAGCGGCTGCGCGACCGGGACGTCGGCGCCGGGCAGCGGTCCGTTGCGGAGTTGTTCTCGCAATCCAGCCAAGGTTTCCCGGATCCGGGCCGTCAGAAACCTCCTCCCTACCCGCGCTTCCAAGGCCTGAACAGCAGGCCAATGGAGGATATCTTCGACCGCCGGAATCCCGCGCAACTGCTCTTCCAAGCGGCCCGAAGAGATGGGAACCGACCGTGATTTCCGGGAAGGTTTGGTTTTTGGCTTGGGAATTTTTTCTCTCCCGGCAAGAATTTACAGCAACCATTAAGCATAGCATAATCCCTGTCGATCCCCTTTTGTCCCTCCCGCGATCTTCCATACTTGCTCTTATATATCCTGATCCTCTTGGGTTACAACGTTCCTTGCGTCAATTCGTAGCTGATGGCGTCCTTGGTTTTGTGTTTGACCGCGTACATTAACGAGTCAGCCCTCCTGACCATTTCATCAACGGAAACAAATCGAGAAAAGGTTATGGAGCCAATACTAAATGTCACAGGCCACTTGTGTTCGCTCATCGTTTTCAATAGGCGAGATCGCAGGCTTTCCAGGCACTTTTTTGCTCCATCGAGATTAGTGTCCGGCAAAAGCACAGCGAATTCGTCACCGCCGAGACGGGCCGCCAAATCAGTTTCTCGCATATTTTCCCTAAGAGTTCGCGCCACAACCTTCAACAATTCGTCACCTACAATGTGCCCATAGCTGTCATTAACGGATTTGAAGTTGTCCAGATCAATGTAAGCCACTGTAACGGAATACCGATGCCGTCGTGTCCTGCGACTTTCTCTCTCTGCAATCTCAAAGAAGGCGCGCCGATTGGGGAGCCCAGTCAGGAGATCAACTCGGGCCGAACTGCTTTCCTACTCTTGAGTTTCTTTCAAGCGCGA
>JACQGE010000024.1 GCA_016199675.1 Acidobacteriota bacterium
CAATTGGTCTACACTAAAAGTAAAACCGCTCTAAAGCCGCAAGGAAGGGAGCTGACTTTATTTGATAACGGCACGGTTAAAACCGTGCCCTGACGAACCGCCAAAATTTAGATATTTTGACTCGAAGCGTCGTGACAAGGGCGCGGAATTCCCACGAGAAAACGTAACCTTCAAGAAAGCTCCCAAGGCGCGCCCGAGCAAAGCAGAGAACGAAGCACTGCCGTTTTAGAAGCTCAGGAAGCGCGGGCGCGAGCCGGAGCTGGACGGGCAAAGCGCTCCAGGTAGTGGCTCTCCAGAGCACTCTGGACGACGCGAGCGATTTCCCGCTCCTCGTAAGGGGCTGGGAGCAAATCGAAGGCTCCGCGCTGGATCACTTCGGCCCACAAATGTTCATCCCCACAACGGGAGCAGACGATTACTTCACTGGCTCTAGGGGAATTCTTCAGAAACTCCAAAAGCTCTTCCCAGGAACCGTCCGGGAGTTCGGAATCCACAAAGATCAAATCATAGGAAGCCGATCCCCAGAGCACTTGTTGGGCTTCCTGGAAGGACCCGACGGTGGAAACCTCCAATCCATTTTCCCTAAGTACCCTCAGCAAAGGAAACTGCCGCTGGGGGGGCATTACCAGAAGTATTTTTGCGTTCACGACCGTCTCCTTTCCAGAAGAAAGATTATTAGTCCTTCGGTGTGAACCTCCTCTTGAAAGCAACTCGATCCAACTCGAACCGGAGATGGAGAAGTATTTTTTTCTTCTTCTAAGTGCATTATACGCCCGCCTCATTCAAGTCAAGCGCGAATTTCTTGTGGAGCAGGCGCAGAAATTGGAAACTTGAATCGGAAATGCGAACGCCGGAGGTCGGCGGACCGCCTCCGGCGTTTTGGGCAAAGAAAACCTCGTTTCGGGTTCCGTTAGTATGGTTTCGGCTCCCACCCCTCGGGGATCGGCTCAGTCCATGTGCTCGGACCAACCGGTTGCATCCCAATCTCCCGGGCGAGAGTAGCTCCTAGATGTATCGGTCTGCCTCCTACCACGGTCATCAACACTTGGATTTTCGGGATATCGGCCTCAGGGATCGTCAGGAAGTCGCGATCCAGAACCAGGAAGTCAGCGTAAGCGCCCTGCCCCAGCATCCCGATTTGCTTTTCCCGCAACACATAATAACCGGCCCAGGTCGTCAGAGCTTTCAACTGGGTGACCCGGTCGGTCTTTTCCCCCGGCCCATATTCTCTCTTGTCCTTGTCGTTGTAGCGGTTCATTCCTTTGGTGACAAAGAAGAACAGCTTGTGCGGCAGCGGCCGGTCAATTTCAAACGTGTTCATGATGCCGGCGCTGGTCACGCTCTTGCGCGGAACAACCCAACTGGTGTACTCCAGCCCATACTGCCGAGCTGTCATCGAGGCTCCGCGATGGTTCTCCCAAAGAACCGTATTGAGCATACTGGTCATCATGCCCAAGTTTTTCAGCCGTGGAATCTGGTCCGGCCGGGGCGCTCCTGCGCTGTGGTCAAAGGTATGCCGCTTGGCGCGAATCTCCTCTATGGTCAGCCCGGCTCTCTTGCTTCCTTCTTCAATTGCATCCAGGACATAGTCAATGCCCTTGTCGCCGTCGGAATGCATGGTGGCAATGCGCAGGCCAGATTGGGCGATGGCTACATTCCTGTCCCAGCTTTCCGTGCCAGGGGCATTCCCGCATCCGCCCGGCTGATAGCTCTGGCCACGAGCTTCTTTCATCGCCATGGTGAAATCTGCTCTCTCCGGGATAGACCAGCAGCCGCCTGCCGCGCCGAAAGCGCCGATAAACCACAAGTAATCTGATCCCTGTCCCAACATGCCCGAGAGATGGCGCAGCGTGTCCAAATCCCATCCTTTCGGCGCCACCGCGCTATGCCATGTCCAGGCATACCGCGCCGGCATGTCGTTTCTTTGGTCCAGGATATTCAATGCTTGAAGATTGCTGTAAGCATAAGGCGCAGAACCGTAGGCAGTCGTTCCGTAGCGGGCCCATAACTCCATTTCGGACTTCAGAAGCTCGGCTAACAGCGGAACTTTGTTTTTCAAGATGACGTCGGAAGGCGTCAGGCGGCCCAGACCGCCCGAACTCACTGCCCTCTCACTCACGTCAGCATGCACGCTGCGGTATTCTTCCACACCCTTGGTGTTGGCTTGGCATCCGCTGGTAAAGCCATCGCTGAGGCAAACCGGGTTATTCGGAGCCAACGTGTCTAGATATTCCTTTTTGATCGAATCATCGAAGACCCTACAGCACGCGCCTCTGCCTGAAAACTGCTCCGCCCACTCGTAATCCGGCCCCCAGTTGGGAATGATGCGGATCCATTGTCCTGGCTTCGCTTTCGACAGGGCCTCCTTCATGGTTGGCTCAAACAGCGCCAATTGTTCCTTTGCGGACTTGTTTGGCATCCAACGCGAAACTATCTCGTTATCGTTTGGGAAAACGTGCCGAAAGGCCAAGGGTTCCGTCCACATCCAGTCCACCGGATGCTCATGCGTCATGCTGAAACCGGGTACCACCATGCGGCCCTTTAGATCAATCTGCCGGGTTTGCGGTCCCGCCAAAGCCCGAACGTCCGCATTGTTGCCGACCTTGATAACTCTGCCGTCCCGCACCGCCATCGCCTGCACAATCGTCCCGACATTCGATGCGAACGTGGTGTCGTCCATGGTCAAGATTTTGCCGTTGTAAACAACCATCTGGGGATAATTCAATACCTCAGCAGGCGGCGTCGCAGCCTGAGACCATCCTGCGACAGCGCCCGTGAATACCGTCAATGCAATGCCCACTAGTTTCTTTATACTGGTCATCTCACTTTCCTCCTCTAAATCGAATCGGTTAGCGAAAACACCTCCGATTATTGATATAAACGGCGGACCTGCAGTTCTTATCCGCAATAATATATACCATTTGCGCCCAATCAAGCGCTCTTTTTCCCGGAAGTGTACCGGGGCAGAAGCGGGGCTCTGTTGGCTTCACTCGGCCCAAAAATGCCGCACCGCCAGCAAGACAAAGAACACCATTGAGCCTATGAGGAGCCAGAATTCTATCCGTCGCATCTCCCCGATAAACGCCTCCAGAGTGTTTGAGAACAGATAGCCCAGCCCGCCAAAAATGAAAACCCAAATCCAACAATTGATGGCATCCAGGATCAGAAATTTCCTGTAGGGCAGCCGTCGCATTCCCCAGAAAAACATCGTCGCCACGCGAGCGCCATAGATGTAGCGGCCAATGAACAGCGACCGGATACCATAGCGTTTCGCCTCCTGCTCAATGTGCGGCAGAACTCGCTGGCCGTGACGGGTCGTCAGCCAACGCCGGGCAGTACCATGACCCAGACAAAAATAAAAAAGATCGCCCGACAAACCTCCGAGCGCACCCACAGCGAGGGCCTTGAAACCTGGCCAAACATCCAAGTGAATCAGCATCCCGGTTAGTAAGAGGGTCAAGTCTCCCTCAAACGCCGCCCCAAAGAACACCGCCCACAAGCCATAAGTGCGCAGGAAGATTTCTAATTCTCCCATGGCGACCTTTCCCCGCTTGACGCGCGTTTTGCTTACCCTTCGGCAAGCTCAGGGCAGGCTCAGCGCG
>JACQGE010000027.1 GCA_016199675.1 Acidobacteriota bacterium
GACGAATTCGATGAGCTGGCCTCTTTCCGGACCAAAGAGATCATCCAAGCATACGACTACCTGAAGAACAAGTATGGCTTCAACTAAACTTGTCGGGCGAACCTTCTCGTTCAAAAACCATATGGTTTCGGAGCACGGAGACTGCATTCAGTCCGTCCGGACTAGTCCAGAACTTGTGAGCGGCGCGAGTATCCCGATACCGCTGCCGGGAGGGGGGTTTCTTCTTGCGTGCGCCGGCGCCCGTTCTGTTGTAGAGTAGGCAAGAGCGATCTGGTGAGGGAGGAAGCAACTTGTCTGTAAAGAAAATCCTGCTGGGGCAAGTCTGGAGGAAAGACGGCACTACCGATACCTACCTGGTCACGAAACTCTATAACGAAGTATTCTCGACCTACGCTGTCCTGCGGAAAATTGGCGGCGAGGAGATATTGCGGATCAAGGTCGAAAAACAAAGCGACGGTTCCACTCTTCCCGGCTATGTCTATACTCAAGACACGCAAGAAAACTTCTAAGACGCTCTTACAGGCAGCGGGAACAAAGAGGGCTAATTATTAGCGCCCCTTCCAAATTCCTCCTACAATTCATCTATTCTTCGAAACAATCAACTGAAATTTTCGCGAGGACGCCCTGAAATTGAAAATTACGGATATGATGGGTCTGTGATCCTAAAGCTGGGGGTAACATGCTGGACTGGCTACAACAATTGCTCCTCTTCCTAACGAACGTGGAAGGCATCATCACGTGGGGAGGGGTAATACTCGTCTGCGTAATCATCTTTGTGGAAACAGGCCTTTTTTTTGGATTCTTTCTTCCCGGCGACTCGCTATTGGTGACGGCGGGCATCTTTGCGGCAGCCGGTTTTTTGGATCTCCCTACGCTGCTTTTTTTTGGCTCCCTGTGTGCCGTGCTGGGCGACCAAGTGGGTTATTACATTGGCCGCAAGGCCGGCCAAGCTCTCTACAGCCGTCCCAACTCACGCACTTTTAAGCGGCAGCACCTGGAACGAACGCGGGGCTTCTATGAAAGATACGGAGCAAAGACGATTGTCCTGGCGCGCTTCGTGCCCATCGTGCGAACATTTGCCCCAGCCGTCGCAGGGGCTGCGGAAATGCGCTACCGGCGATTCGTCACGTACAACGTGATGGGGGGCGTTCTGTGGATTCTTAGCATGACGTTGGTCGGATACTTCCTGGGAGCGTACATTCCGAACATTGACCGTTACATCCATTGGGTCATTGCTGCCGTTATCTTCGTTTCTATTTTGCCCGTAGTTGTTGAAGTCTTGCGCGCGCGCCAACGGCCTCTACAACCGAAGTCGCCTGTGTCTTTAAGAAAAGACGTGTGATGGTCTGTCAGCCTTCTTTTAGGTACTTTAGGAAGCGGGACGGATCAATCCGATATTTGAATGCTTTCCGGCCGTGGATGAAAACGACCGGAACCTCTTCATTGTAACGCTCCCGCAATTGCGGGTCCTGGTCTATGTCCACTTCCCGGAACTGGAAAGCAGCTTCCTTTTGAAGCATCCGCAATTGCTGCTTGGCCTCGTCGCAGAGGTGGCAGTTCGTCCGAGTGTAAAGCAGCACTTCTACAGGAGCGGTCGTCATGCGCCAGGAATAAACAGACTAGCGACGTCCAATTCGCATCACCAGCATCAGCAGAATGCCAGCCAGAAAGCCGCCGATATGAGCAAACCAGGCAACTCCGCCCACTGCCTCGGCCATCGTAATGGAAACCATTCCGCTCAGAAATTGCAGCAGCAGCCAATAAATAATCAGGATGAATGCGGGCAGTTCTACCGTTGTCAGAAAAAAGAAAATAGGCACCAGGGTCAATATCCGAGCGCCGGGAAAAGTAATAAGGTAGGCCCCCATCACGCCTGCGATGGCTCCGCTGGCTCCGACGGTGGGGATGCTGGAACTGGGATTAAAGACGATGTGCGTCAGCGCGCCCGCCAGCCCACTCGCCAAGTAAAGCCACAAATAGCGCAGGTGGCCTAGGCGATCTTCTACATTGTCGCCGAAGATCCAAAGGAACCACATGTTTCCAATCAGGTGCAACCACCCGCCGTGCAGGAACATGGAACTGAAAAAAGGTAAAAATGCCTGAGAGGCCGACACCGAAGACCCGCGAAAAAATCCCACCGTACGCTCGGGAACCAGCGCATAAGCCTCCATCATCAGCTTGAGCTGTTGGCGCGGAAGAATTACTTCTTGAAAGAACACCGCGCAGTTCAGCGCAATCAGCCCCAGGGTGAACAGCGGAAAAAGAGTATGGGGAATGCGGTCGCGAAGCGGGATCATTGAATGGATGCCTTTGGCGTTTGTCAGCTCTGGAATTCAATTGGCCAGTGCTCCATGCTAGAATATCATCCCTTCGGGCGAAATCTCTGCTGCTCCTGTGAGGCGCTCCGTGAGGCAACTTCATGCAGCTTACCGCTGAACGACGGGCTCGCATCCGTCAACGTTTGGAACCGATCCTGAAGGCATGTAACCCGGAGCTTGAATTTATCGCCGTGTTTGTGGATTCCTCCCGCGAAAACCTGGGCGTGGTAGCGCAACTCGACGAACAACCGCTCCTTTTGAAATTCGGCTGGGTGGATTTCATCAGTATTCCTGATAAGTTGTTACGAGAACAGGTCACTGCCCAATTGAACAAAAAACTGAGACGAGACTAAACCTTCTCCCTCTTTTCCCTTTGCATCTCGATAAAAGCACGGTAACGTCCTATTGTTTTTCATTTGGCCATCGGGCTACAATAGTTTCGGCGTCGTCAAATTCCGCTCCCCACCAAGATGATGGAAGAACAAAAAGCGAAAACGGCAGTGGAAGGCAACGCAGCGCTGATCCTGGATCACTATCCGGACAACGTGGTCCTTCTGGATGACCAGTGGTTGTTGCTTTACGCAAACTCGTTGTTCCGGCAAAGATTTTCTCCACGAGCTGCCGCCATAGGCACCAGTTTTCTTTCTTACCTGGACGCTTCTTCAGTGAGTCGCCTGCAACAAATGAAAGAGCAATTATTGCGAGGAAGCCGGGAGGTGGCCCTGCACTGTCTGGCGCCCGATGGCAGCGCCAGTTTGCTGCAGTATTTGTTTTTCCCTCTCAAAGTGTCTGAGCAACAAACCTTTCTCGCCGGGATTGGACGAGAAAGTTTCAACGATCTGGGAACGCTGTTGGAGATTATCCAGTTAAACCTGGATCTCGAACAAAAGCAAAAAGAGCTGAAGGAAGCAAACGCCCGGCTCGAACAACTCGCCATCACCGACCAGATCACGCAACTGTACAACCGTCACTATTTTTTTCAGGTGGCGCAACATTTTTGGGAAGAGTCTAAGCGATACAAGCTTCCCCTCAGCGTCATCATGATGGACCTGGACAACTTTAAATCCGTCAACGACAACTACGGCCACCTTTTTGGAGATCATGTCTTGGATCAAGCGGCAGTCCGGCTGCGCAAGAACACACGCAAGTCCGATATTCTGGCCCGTTATGGAGGCGAGGAGTTGATTCTGCTTGCTCCGAACACCGATTTTCAAACCGCGCTCATCTTGGGTGAGAGGTTGCGGCTCGCGGTAGCCTTGGAGCCATTTGTCATGGGCAGTTGCTCGGCCATTGTCACTCTCAGCGCGGGGATTTCCTCGACAGAACTGGTGACCTTCGATACTTTTGAGGCGTTGCTGGATTCAAGCGATCAAGCCCTTTACGAAGCCAAGCGATCCGGCAAGAACTGCGTCTCCGCTTATGCAGCAAAGTCTGCCTCGCATTCCTGATCAGTTCTTTACCCGGCTCAGCCGCTCGTTGGGATAAAGTAAAATGCCTGGCACGCAGGACCCCATAGACCGCTATTTCGAGATTTCCCTGTTTTCCCTGTTCACCGTCGGGTTTTTGACCCTGGCGGTAACCGGGAGGATGGACTTTTTCACCGTAACCGTGATGGGCATGGCGCTGTCCGCGCGCGCAGTTCTGCTTTGGCGAAGGAACGATTTTCAACTTTCTCCTCGCGTTGTTTCCCGATTAACTGTTGCTTATGTCGCCTTCTTCTTCTTGGACTTCCTGTTTTTCCTGGGTTATTCGGAGACTCTCCTGGAACGTCTATTGCTGGCGACGATCCACCTGATTTTTTTCACCGCCATCATCAAGATGTTCTCGGCGCGCCATTCCCGCGATGCGGTTTATCTGGCGGCCTTGGCTTTTGCCCAAATGCTGGCTGCTGCAACCTTAACCGTCCAAACCTCCTTTTTGTTCTTCTTTGCTTTATTTCTGCTGCTCGCTATTTCGACCTTCACCAGTTTTGAGATCAAGCGCGCTCGCGCCCGCGTCTCCGATACTTCCCGTTTGCCTTTCCCCAAACTAGCCCCCGCTCTCGGCGGCACTTCTTCCGCTATTTGTTGCGGAACGGTTGTACTGACGGCGATCCTGTTTTTTGTCATCCCGCGAGGCAGCCGAGGGTATTTCAGCGCTTTTGGACGCCAGGGGGAGCGCATGACCGGCTTTTCGGAAAATGTGGAATTGGGAACCATTGGGCAGATCAAACGATCCTCTTCCGTCATCATGCACATTGACGCTCCCAACCTTTCTCCCGCTCGCGCCGTAAAGTGGCGTGGAGTTGGCCTGACCAACTTCGACGGCAAACGATGGTTCAACCGCGGTATTCCTTCGGCGGCGGCGGCGGGTTTTCGAAGATTTCAACTCATGCGAGAACTATCCCATCCGGGGCTGCGCCCGGAATTGCTGGACTATACGGTGATGTTAGAGCCGATGGCGAGCAATGTTTTGTTTGTCGCGACGCAGCCGATGGAGTTAACCGGCCCTTTTCGCCGGGTATGGCAGGACGAAACCGGCTCCGTCTATGTGAGTTTCACAGATGGCTCAATGATCCGCTACACTGCGTTGTCCGATATCGCATCCCCTTCGCCGGAGATGCTGAGCTCCGATTCCGCCCTCCTTCCGGATGCTATCCGGGAAACTTATCTACAATTGCCAACCTTAGACTCGCGTGTTTCTCTCCTGGCGCAGGAAATCACCAGTTCTCAGACCACCGCCTATGACAAAGCCGAGGCCATTGCTCGCTACCTGCAAGCCAATTATGGCTATACGCTGGATCTGCCTGCCGCTATGCCAAAGGACCCAATTGCTTATTTCCTATTCGAAGTGCGTCGCGGGCATTGCGAATTCTTTGCCTCGTCTATGGCGATTCTGCTTCGCTCGGCTGGTGTTCCAGCCCGCCTGGTCAATGGGTTCCTGCAAGGAAGTTACAACGACGTTTCTGGGCAGTATACCGTCCGGGCCAGCGACGCCCACACCTGGGTGGAAGTCTATTTCCCCACCTATGGTTGGGTCACCTTTGATCCTACGCCGCCCGAAGGACGTTCCGCCCAGGACCTGTGGCTCGGACGCCTCAGCCTGTACCTGGATGCCTTTCAATCCTTCTGGGATGAGTGGATCATCAATTACGACTTTCTGCATCAGGCGACGCTGGCTCGACAGTTGGAGCAGACGTCGCGCCAATGGAGAACGGATTCGCGCCAGATTTTCCGCCAGCGCTACCGCTACCTCATTGGAATGGTCCGCCAAGGAACACAGGATTTGCTCCAGCACCGCGAATTGGTTCTACTGTTGCTGATGCTGGGCATGGGTGGATTCGCAGTGTTGTATTGGAAATCGAGCTGGTGGTTGTGGTTGCGGGAACGGCAAATGCTCCAACATGCCCGCCAAGGAAAAGCGACTCCCGAAGATGCTACGCTCGCCTACCTACGCTTGCTCCGAATCCTGGCTCGTCATGGAATCCACAAGTCTCCTGCTCAGACTCCTCATGAGTTTGCCAGCGCACTGCCAGAGCCAGCGGGGCCGCTCGTCCGCCAGTTCACCAATCTGTATCTGGGGACTCGTTTTGGATGCCTCCCAGAATTATTGCCTTCCATGACCTCCCTGCTGGGACGAATCCAGGGCCTGCGACGAAACCACTAAGCTTAAAGAAAAGGACAGGACACTAGTATCCTGAGTCATAAGTTCGCGAACTAGATTGACGCATCGTACGTCTAAGGTATAAAGGAGGACGACGATGCATAACGGACGCCCCATACCGGTGTTGACTTTGACCGGTGAAGAGCAAGAAA
>JACQGE010000028.1 GCA_016199675.1 Acidobacteriota bacterium
CATGGCTGAAGCCATGCCCTGACGGACAATTGGTCTACACTAAAAGTAAAACCGCTCTAGGCTAAGGAATAATCCATCGATGGATGACTCTATTCCGGGGGGCGGTTAACTTCCCGGAGGCGGGAGAGTTGCCGCCCAATAGCAACTGCCGTTTCATTGAGACTTTTTTCCCAGCGTTTCCATCGTGTGGTCTCGGAATAGAATTGTTCTTCCAAGGTTTCCGTGAATCGGGAGAGCAGTTCCAGGCGCTCCTCCAGCGCTTCGAGCTTGGCTTCCATTTCTTTTTTCGTCAAAGCCATTTGGTCAACCTCGAAAACTCATCTCTAATATGTTATAAATGTATCCTAAATAAATATATCATTCATATTACGTATATAATCTAATTACATATCGGATGGACAATTATTTCTAAATAGGTATAATATTTCAAAGACTAATGGACTTATTTGCAATACAGGAAAAGCTCCGAGAATTATTGAAGGAAAGGATTGCGTTAGGAACAACCCAAAAACAGGTGGCTGAAGCGTTGGACATTGAACAAGCCCACGTCAGCCGGTTTCTCAGCAAGCGGGGGAATTTCCGTCTGCCAACATTGAATCTGTTGCTGCGGTATCTTCAAGTAGAACTTGAAGATCTGGTTCCGGTCGAAGAACTGATTCGGCGCGCTCCCCGGCTAGATTATTCCGATAGCGAATATGCAGATGTGCCCATGCTGAAAGGGAAGCTAGGGCCGAGTCAGCCCTTTCCGGTGGAAGGAAAGATCAGCGGGTACCGGGCCTTTTTGCGAAGTTTTGTAATCGAGTTTCACCGGCCGGCGGTGGTTGGTGTAAGCCCCCGCGAGGAAGCGATGATCCCCAGCATTCAGCCACTCGATCTCGTATTAATAGATACCCAGCCAGCCAGGCGCAAGGCCCCGCGTTTGGATCGTATATATGCTATTTCGCTTGAAGGCGGCTCCGGCTTGCGGCACTGCGCCGTAGCGGGCAGTTCTCTGTTGCTCGTTCCAGAAAATCCCCACTGGCGGGAAGGCCATCCTCAAGAAATCCACCTGGATGGGCTGGATATACTTTCCATTGTGCGCGGAGAAGTGGTCTGGGTGGGGCGGGAGTTATGAGGTAGAGGCGGAGCGCTGTTTGTCAGAGATCCAGCGGCGATGTTCTTTGAACATACAGCGGTCCATGACCACCTGAAGTCCGGCAGCACGGGCACGCTGGGCGGCCGCGTCATGAAAGATTCCTTCCTGCATCCAAATCACCTTGGCGCCCGAGCGAATGGCCGCATCCACGAGAGAGGGAACAAATTCCGAGCGCCGGAAAATGTCCACCACATCAATTTTTTCCGGAACATCGTCCAGGGTGGGATAGGCTTTTATTCCCAGCACCTCGGTTTCATTGGGGTTGACCGGGATAATCCGGTAGCCAACGCTTTGCAAGTATTCCGCGACCCGGTGGCTGGGGCGGTAGTCGCGGTTGGAAAGGCCTACGACGGCAATAACGCGGGAGCTTTCCAGAACCTTATCAATGTCCTTGGTTTGCATCGGCTTCCTTCATCAGTCTGCGCACCTCGGCCTGACTCAGGTGGCGGCACTGTCCTGGCTGCAGATTTCCCAGGGTGACCGCTCCAATGCTAACACGTTTGAGTTTGCGCACAGGATGGCCAATCCTGGCAAACATCCGCCGGATTTGGTTTTGTCTGCCTTCCTGGAGAATCACTTCATACCATGGATTGATGGATTCACCCCGGCCTTTCCCGGAGAGTTTTCTTCCCGCCGAAGCCAGCCTGCGGATTTGTGCTGGGCGGGTGGGTCTTCCGCCCAGCACAATTCCCCGGCGGAGCTTATGGAGGTCCTCTTCTGAGACCCACTGGGTGACTTTGACCCAATAGGTTTTGGGAATGCCGGCCACCGCCGACATCAGGCAATTGGCGAATTCGCCGTCATTGGTCAGGAACAGCAAGCCTTCGCTGGCATAGTCCAGGCGCCCTATGGGATAAACACGTTCTTTGATCCCCTTGAGGAAGTCCATCACAATAGGACGGCCCTGCGGGTCAGATCGCGTTGTTACGCAACCGCGCGGCTTATGGAGGGCCAGATAGACCAGCGTGCGCGGAGGCCGGATCAGCTTGCCGTCCAGTTGGACTCGGTCGCTCTGCAGGTCGGCTTTACTTCCCAGTTCGCGGACAACCGCTCCATTGACAGAGACTCGTCCGGCCAGGATCAAATCTTCTGCATGACGGCGCGACGCCAGCCCGGAGCGGGAAATGATCTTTTGCAGCCGCTCAAGCGCCATCCCGTTCCTTATCGGCTGACTCGACTATTTCCGGCGGCTCAGTTTCCTTGGGCGCCAGCGAAGGGAATTCCGGCTGGGGGGTTAGGTCGCCGACAGCAGCGCGGGCCAATTCTTCAAATTCTTCCATACTCGGCAACTCCTGGAGGCCACTCAAGCCGAATTGGACCAGAAAGTGTTTGGTGGTCTTGTACAGGATGGGCCGCCCGATGACGTTTTTGCGTCCCGCCGTGGTGATCAGTTTCCTGTCCAGGAGGGTCTTCACCGCCGCCGTGGCGTTGACGCCGCGAATTTGCTGAATCTCGGGCAGGGTGATGGGCTGGCGATAGGCGATGGTGGCGAGCGTTTCCAGGGCTGCCATGGAAAGTCTCAAGGGCGGAGTGAGGTCCTTAACGAATTTCCGCACGGCCTCGTGATGTTCCGCCTTGGTGAACATTTTGTAGCCGCCAGCGACTTCGAGGATTTCAATTCCTCGATTGCCCTGCGCATATTCATTTTGCAAGGTGATCAGCGCCTGGAGAACTTCCTGGCGGGTGGCGCCTTCCAGGACGCTGGTGATCTGGTCCACGGTCACCGGGTCGTCAGCGACGTACACGATGGCCTCTACCGCTGCTTTCAGCACCGTCGCCGGAATAGCGCTTGACGTGTTGGTTTCCAGATTTTCCATCGCGTTCTTTTAACGGTAGTCTTGTTCGACTTCGCGTTGCAAATCATCCAGGACTACATCGAATTTATTATGCTTGCACAAAACAATCTCGCCAAACAATTCTTGCTGCCGCACTACGGCGGCTTGCAGGCGCACCAGTTCCAGCAGCGCCAGAAAGGTGGCTACAATAGCCTCCCGCGAACGGAGGCTTTCCACAACTTCGGACAGAGGGAGCGGTTGAGCGCGCGCGGCCAGCAAGCGGCATAAAAACTCCATCATTTGCGGGACGTTGATTTTTTCCTCGGCGACAGCCAACTGCGGCTTCTCTTTAGCCCGGTCGAGGACTTGTTGAAAGACGCGAACCAGATCATAGAGGCTGACGGCCAGTTCCGGCTCCGCCTCCGGGTCGCGAAAGGCATCCAGGACCGACGCAGAGAACATAGCACTTTGCACCACATGCTTCTGCTGCAACATCTGTGCCGCTTGCTTGAATTTTTCGTGTTCTAGCAGTTGCTGGACCAGTTCGGTTCGCGGGTCCTCCTCTTCGCCGGGTTCGGCAGTCGGGTTGGGCGGCAGCAGCATTCGCGACTTGATGTGAATCAGCGTCGCCGCCATCAGGAGAAACTCGCCAGCAACCTCAGTGTCCAGCCGGTCCAGGTTGTGTTGCACATAGTCCAGATATTGGCCGGTGATTTGGGCGATGGGGATGTCATAGATATTGATCTCCTGCTTGCGGATCAGGTCCAGAAGGAGGTCCAGAGGGCCTTCGTAGGTTTCTAGTCGGACGTTGTATGGCTGCTCCATTGATTTTCCCGCAGTGGGTCAGTCTAGATCAACTCGGCGACCGATCACGCAAGTTCTGATCTTTGATGCCAGGACTCCAGCAGGGGGTGACAAACACGTCACGCCTGACGCTCAGGCTCAGCCGCGACGCGCTTTTCGCGCCGCCGGTCGCAACACCTTGTGGGACCGCCGGCCAGTCCAGGGG
>JACQGE010000029.1 GCA_016199675.1 Acidobacteriota bacterium
CCCCCCAGAGATCCAGCAAAAGGAATCCTGCGCCGATCACGATGGCGGAGTCCGCGACGTTGAAAGCGGGCCAATGATAGCTGCCGATATAGAAATCCAGGAAATCCACCACCTTCCCCCGCGCCACCCGATCCACCAAGTTCCCGGAGGCGCCTCCCAGGATGAGCGCCAGCGCGGTCGCAGCAGGTCCCGGAGCCAGAGGATTTTTCCAGAGCAGAAAACTTACTAGGCACAAAGCGGCCACAGAGAGGATCACGAGGAGGCCAAAAAGGAAACCGGAAGAAGAATCTGCCAGGAGGCCGAAGGCCATACCCCGGTTTTCTACGCGGACCAGTTGGAACAGGCCGGGAATCACAGGAACGATAGTTTCCTCAGAGAAGCGGGCGAGTATGATTGCTTTGGTGATCTGATCAAGGACCAGAACACCCGAGGCCAATAGCAAATAGACCAAACGCATAAGGGCAGGGCTCGGTGCTAGGCTCACCCCGAAGGACTCTCCATAGCCTTAATAGCGGGGGCACAGCGCTCGCAAACAGTAGGGAAATCCGGGTCTTCGCCGACGTGAGTGGAGTAGTTCCAGCAGCGTTCACACTTCTGCCCTTCGGCGCGGCGGACAGCAACGCGGAGTCCCCGGATCAGGCTTTCCGAAGCGCCCGGAAGGCCGTCGTGGGAGAGATGCACTTGGGAAACAATGAAGAGCATCGGGAGCATGCTGCGGTACTCCTCCAGCAGCCGCGCCCATTCGCCCTCCGCCGAAAGCTCCACCTTGGCTTCCAGCGAGTTGCCGATGAATTTTTCCTTCCGCGCTGTCTCCAGAACTTTCAAAACTTCGTTGCGAACCGCCACCAAGCGATCCCAATTTCCCAGGCGCTCGATCTGCGAGAGCGTAAAGTCTCCGGCAAGTTCGGCGGTTTCTGGGAAGCTGGCCAGATGGACGCTCGGCATTTCCGGAGGACGCCCTTGCAGGTGGCTCCAGACCTCCTCGGCGGTGAAACAAAGAATTGGCGCCACCAGCCGTACCAGAGCATCCGCCATACGATACAAAGCGGTCTGAGCACTACGGCGGGCCACTGACCGTGGGGCCGCTGTGTAGAGCCGATCCTTAGTAATGTCGAGATAAAAGGCGCTCAACTCGATGGTGCAGAAATTATAAAGGGCATGGTAGACCTTGTGGAATCCGAATTCTTGGTACCAATTGCGGCACAGCTCCACCAGGCGGGAAGTGCGGTACAAAACCCATTGGTCCACCTCCATCATCTGATTCAGCGGCACTTGATCCTTGGCGGGATCGAAATCGTAGAGATTGGCCAGGCAAAAGCGGAAGGTATTTCGGATTTTTCGATAGGATTCGGAAAGACGAATCAGTCGATCTTTCGAAATGCGGATGTCGTCCCGGAAATCTGCCGAGGCAACCCACAAGCGCAGAATCTCGGCCCCATGCGAGTGGATGATCGCCTGCGGCTCAATGACGTTGCCGAGCGACTTCGACATGGCTCGCCCTTGCTCGTCCAGTACCCAGCCGTGCGTAGCCACCTTCCGATAAGGGGAACGGCCTCTCAGTCCCACCGCCACGAGCAGCGAACTATGGAACCAACCGCGATATTGATCGTTTCCCTCAACGTATAGATCGGCGGGCCAAGGCAAGCCGGAGTGTTTTCCCAGCACTGCTAAATGACTGGAACCGGAGTCAAACCAAACATCCAGAATATCCCGCTCCGGGCGAAATTGACTTCCGCCGCAGCGGTTACATTTTGTCCCTGGCGGCAGCAGTTCCGATGGGGACTTTGTATACCAGACATCGGAGGTTTCCTGGCTAAAGATTTCCACCACGTTGGAGAGCGCCGAGCGTTCTGTGAAAAGCTGGTTACAGGACTCGCAATAAAAAACAATGATGGGGACGCCCCAGATACGCTGCCGCGATATGCACCAGTCCGGCCGGGTGGCGATCATATTTGCAATGCGTTCCATCCCCCATTCCGGGAGCCACTGGGCTTTACGAATTTCCAGCAGCGCCCGGTTCCGCAAATCCTGATGGCTCAAATTAATGAACCATTGCTCGGTGGCCCGGAAGATCACCGGGTGGTGGCAACGCCAGCAGTGCGGATAGGAATGTTCGACGGTCTCCTCATGGAGCAACTTGAGTCGGTTGCATAAGATTCCCAGGATAATGGGATTCGCTTCAAAGACGGTTTTGCCGGAAAATTCCGGAAAGCCTTCCACAAACCGCCCGCGGTCATCCACGGGGCACAAAACTTCCAGTTTGTACTTTTCCCCCACCACGAAGTCTTCCTGGCCGTGGCCCGGAGCGGTGTGGACAATGCC
>JACQGE010000017.1 GCA_016199675.1 Acidobacteriota bacterium
ATTGTGATCCCCAGGCCAATGCCACTGCAAGCCTGGGATTTCCTCGCGATCCTGATCGTCTTTCCCTTTACCACCTTCTCTTAGGTGATTCACGCAATGCATCTGAAATTTCCGAAGCACCACAATCAAACGCATTACTGCCTACTTGCCTGGAAGGACTTTTTCTTTTGCCCTCCGACAGGAACTTAGCCGGTGCTGAGATTGAATTGGTTCAGGTCGAGAACCGGGAGTTCTTATTACGGCAGATGTTGGAATTGTGGAAGCCCCACTTCAACTACATATTTTTGGACTGTCCTCCAGCCTTGAACCTGCTTACAATCAATGCGCTGGTCGCGGCGGACTCCTTGTTAGTTCCGATTCAATGCGAATATCTGGCATTGGAGGGAATTTCGGCGCTTATGGATACTTTGGAACGCATTAGAAGCGGGCTGAATCCTCGACTGGAACTCGCGGGCATTCTCTTAACAATGTTTGATGAACGAACCACATTGGCCCGACAGGTAGCCGAAGAACTACGGAGCCACTTTCCAGGCAACGTCTTCCAAACAACGATTCCGCGTAACGTTCGTCTGGCGGAAGCTCCTAGCTACGGCCAGCCCATCCTACTTTACGACGTGCGCTCGCGCGGCGCGGAAGCTTACATCCGACTCGCGAAAGAAATGATGGCGAGGGAGTCACCGAAAAGATACATTGACGATATTTTCGGTAAAACTGCACCTGTTTTACCAGAAATCGTCTCTTAACCGCAGGAATAAGAACAATCTTTTGAATGGAGAAAATTCTATGGAACCAGTGCAGTCTGTCAACAAAATGGTTGGACCTAAACGGGGCCTAGGACGCGGCCTTGAAGCTCTATTGCCTCCCGCTCCCCATCTATCGAAGGAGTCGATCCGGCAGATCGAAATGACCCAGATTGTTCCGAATCCCTATCAGCCTCGCCAATCCTTTCATGCAGAAAGGCTTAAAGAGTTATCGGAGAGCATCAAGACGCACGGTATAATACAGCCTATTGTGGTTAAGCAGTCAGAAGACTACTATATATTGATAGCTGGAGAGCGACGTTGGCGAGCGGCTCAAATGGCGGGAATGGCAACGATTCCGGCTATCATAAAGGAAGTCTCAGAAAATCAGGTGCTTGAATTAACTCTTATTGAAAATATCCAAAGAGAAGATTTGAATCCCATAGAAACCGCAGAGGCCTTTGCTCGTTTGACGCGGGAAGCTGGACTGACCCATGAGCAAGTAGCGGAGCGCACAGGGAAGGATCGGGCGACAATAACTAACCTTTTGCGATTGTTGAAGTTACCACAAGAAGTGCAAAAAAAAGTGGCGAATGGGGAATTAAGCATGGGCCATGCTCGAGCATTGCTATCATTGGCGACAGAGACGGCGCAAAAGGCACTAGCCATGCGGATTGTAACTCAGGGGCTTTCGGTGCGACAGACTGAAAAATTGGTCAAAGACGGACCCGGAAAATCGGATAAGCCACTGACCATTAAGAAGCTCTGGAACCAAGTTCTGCAAGACCCCAATGTGCTGGCGGCAGTAGAGGCAATGGAACGGAGGCTGGGCACGAAGGTGCGCTTAATGGGGGATGATCTGCACGGCAAAATCGTGATCGAGTATTACACCTCGCAAGACCTGGATCGGATTTATGAATTGATCGTGGGAAAGCGCCAATAGCGAGCGAATTTATCAAATGAGCCTGCTGTGTTCTAAATGCGGACAGGAGAACCGAGACGCAATCCAGTTCTGTGTGCGATGCCATACGCCGCTGCGGTACACCTGTCCAAGCTGCAAGCATATTCAGGACCACGGTGGCCACTGCGACCAGTGCGGGTTGGACTTTATGAAGTATGGGATGACCATGGTGTTTCAAGCGCAAACGCAGGCACGACAGGAGCGCGAAAAATGCTGAAACGAAGCGGCATCTTCAAACAAATAATCATGGCACCGCTGACAGGCGGACTATCATTACTTTGGTTCGTTCGCTCCCTGATCCGGCGAGGCTGAGGATGTGGGAACGATGTTTTGACCGGATTTATGAAACAATTGTTTCCGAAGCGTCGGCTACTTTCGTAACCGCCAGTGATTTATGCACCTACAACAAACAAAAAGAGGAAGCAGAGAATCGGGCGGACCACAATATTATTTTCATGAACTGCCCGGCGCAATAAAGACCTTCTTGCGGAAATGCGGAGCCGTGCAAATGGCCCTTGTGACTCCGTACGGTGCGACGAAATCCGACTATTTTGCAGTAAGCACTGAACATAAGCTAGACGACAAGCAACGACCTGTCGCAGGTAAAGTGGGACACGATAGAATCCAACAAGGGTTAGCGAGCGAAAGCATCGGAGAAGCAATTCGAATCTGGTATCAGCTTTCTCCTGGAGATTTCGAACGCATAGATGTTGACATCGATATTCGAGATGACGTTTTTTATTTAACACCGTTGAGGATCAAGTACGCAGGTAAGCCCAAGACTAGAGAGATTCGCAGAATTGACAGGCCTCTAACATTTACGCATGAGTATGCAAGTCCCCTGTGGATTGAGCAACTCGTCCATCTCAATAAAAAGCAACCAGGCATCGTAGCATGGGCGCTTGATGAAATTTGCCGGGTTGTGAAGGATCATCAGCAGAACACTCGGCTTCCGCACATCCAAGAACCAGACCTTCTTAGAGCATCAGGCCCTCTTAAGCACCTCGGCATGACCCTGGGCGGATATGTCGGGAAGGGCTACGACTGCTTCACTGAATTTCGGTTTCTCAACTTACCGATATACTCCGTACCCGTTGAGATCAAGAGAAACAGTCAAGGTTTCCACTACCAGCAAAAGAAATACGGAAAAGAAGAACTCTCGAGGGCCGTTGTTCTTTGTGCTATTCATCAGCATAAGCAAATGCCCCAACATATTGATGTGATCGAACTCGGTGCTCTATGTCAACACGCCGAGAAGTTTCCGCTGACGGCAACAAGATGAGCGCATACGCAACAATTACTCCTTTACAGGAACCGATCGCAGCAGAACGACAGGCTGCCCGGCGGCACTATGGCGTGCATCCGTACTTTACGCGTCGGCCGTTCAATGTGGTGCGCCGTTATATCCTTCAATATTCTAAAGAACGCGATCTTGTTCTTGATCCTTTTGGCGGTTCTGGGGTAACTGCCATAGAGGCTTTCTTGGAGAACCGATTTGGTATCCAGAATGATATCAATCCTCTGGCGAATTTCATAGCCTGCGGGATCATCGACCTTAGCAAGGGGAAAATCGGAGACTATCGAAATGCCCTCAACGAGTTGAGGAGTCGGTGCCAACGGAATCTCGCGGAAATCCAGACGATGGATGAAAAAGCTTTGGCATCACTTCGGCGTCGCATTGCCCTTCCTGAAAATGTCCGCCTTCCTAGCAACGCCGATGTGGAATGGTATTACGATCTATTTTCACCTCGACAACTGATATCCCTGGCAGTTCTTAAGGACGGCGTTGACAGCCTCCCTTCTGGGTATCTGAAAAAAGCGATGTTGATCGCATGGTCTGCAACGCTCACAAAGTTGAATAAGACATTTCTGTCGGCGGAAGGGCGATCTGAGTCGAGAGGCGGCTCCAGCGTTTTCAGCATCTATCGGTACAAGGTTGCGAAGAATCCCATCGAGCTTCTGCCCTGGGAAACATTTGAAGAGCGTGCGAAGAATGTCATCGCAGCAAAAGTAGAAATCGATAAGGCCGTAGAAATCAAAGAACGGATAAGCGGGTGGCACGGCAGCTTTGCAGCCTACGCAAAGGACATTGAAGAACTTGAGGAGCAGTTTCGGGGACAGATTGACTATATTTTTACAGACCCTCCATACGGAGGGCACATTTCCTATCTGGATTTGTCAATGCTCTGGAATGTCTGGCTCGGCCAACAACCCAGCTTGAAGGTCCGCGAATGTGAACTGATTGTGGGCGGAGAACTGAATCACTCAGAGGCCACATACACGAGACGTTTAGGCGAAAGCATCCGGGCTTGCGTCCATATGCTGAAACAAGATCGGTGGTTATCTGTCGTGTTCCAGCATTGGAATATTGCCTATTTCAAAGCGATCCTAACATCTGCTGCCGAGGCCGGCGCTGAACTTAGAGCGGCCATTTCCCAAGTCGGTGATCCTATTTGGTCAATGCACAAGAAGAAGAGAAACGAATCGGTGCTGGCTGGGGAACTTGTCTTGACATTCTATAAGAGCGGGAAACCTCAGCGAATTCGCAAGAACGGAGATTTGGATATTTCCAGGTCCATTGGAGAGATTCTCGCTTCAAGCCCTCCTCAAATCTATGGAGAATCCCTGTTCAATCGAATCATCATCGAGGCCTGGCGTAATTCAGCTCTAGATGCATTGAATATTTCAAAGGCTGATTTCATCGAAATCATCAAGCGGCATGATTGGCATTACGACGAGAATAACCATTATTGGGTAAAAGATCGTAACCTAAGATCAAATCTTTTTTAATTGTAAAAAAACAAAATTCTGTCCGGCTATATCAAAACCGGAGACATCACCCTTTGGGTTGCTCTGAGTTTGACTTGATATGGGAGCGAGCGTATGATGCTGCGCAAAGGTAAGGTTCAAAATGGGAATTCCGGTTGCCAAGCTTTCCTTGCGGAGGTTGAACGGGATGCCGAAAGAAGCGCGTGGCTATTCTCTGATTGAGCTCCTGTTCGTGGCGGCGATTTTGTTAGTCATTACAGCCATTGCCGTTCCCCGGTTTCTGCGGACCAAATATTCCGCCAATGAAGCCTCTGCCGCCAATTCGCTGAAGCAGATTGCTTCCGCCAACATCAATTACTACACCCGTTTTAATCAGGGTTATGCAGGAACACTGGCGCAACTAGGGCCGCCCAGCGCCGGCTGCGCCGATGCCAGCGCCGACTGCGCCGACCTGCTCGACGGCGTGGTCTCCGGAGTGGCGCTTGGCCTGGCTGTGCCGATCAAGAGCGGATACAGCTTCACCTACTATGCTCCCGACGCGAATCCGAGTCCAACGACGCCCAACAACACTTACGCCGTCGTCGCCACGCCGGTGATGCCTGGGAACAGCGGCGACAGCACATTTTGCGTGGACAACCGCGGCCAAGTGTTGCGCGACAAATCCGGCACGGTCGCCACGGCTGATCCCTCCGGCTGCGCCGCCAGTTGGCCGGTTGGCGGCGATATCGGGCCGATTTAAGACGTTTTCATGTATAGGTCCGAGCCACGCGCGTCAGTAAGCGGACTAAGGCGGAAGAGATGCCCGCTCCCTTACGGTCGCGGCTCGGATGAAGCCGGACTTTAGTACTATTGACAGGCAAAGGGTTTTTTAGCAGTTTAGACATTGTAATTGCGCTTCTGCTCAGAGCAAACCTCGGGTGACCGGGGGGCGCAGAGCAACGGGACTGCATCGGAAAGACCGGACAGTTAGCCGAGCCGCCAGAAGATATTCTGGCGGCTTTTTTATTTTGGGAAAGGAGACATCAAGAATGTCCGAAGGATCATGCAGACCTTTGGTTGGAGATTCCGGCAGGCAATTGCAGGACTGCGACCTGCCAGCGGCGGCTACGAATGCGCTTCCGCGTGAGGTGGTGAAATGCCGCCAGTGCCTGCTTGTGCAGTTTCGGCCCATGGCGGACCTCTGCCGGCGATGCGCCAGCAAGCTGCCGCCGCCACCTTTATTTGATTTCGGACTTCCCGGCGACCGGATCGTTATCGACGCGAGAGCAGCAGGCTCCTCTGCGTTTTCCCGGAAAGAGGCCCCAATTCTCTGGGAGAGCGATTGGTATCCACCTCCCCACATCCGGCGGCAACAGGCCGTGGGCCCTCGGCACAAGAAGCTGCGGGAACAGCGGGGCCTGACCCAACAAGAAGTTGCCGCAAGAGCCGGCGTGCCCCGCAGTTACGTTTCGCGAATCGAAAACTCGCACCTGCTGCCTGGGCCTGTAATCGTCCAACGGCTTGCGGAAGCGTTGGGAGTTGAAATTGCAGAATTGTTTCCCGAAGAGGGGAATGGCAACAGAAGCCCACACTCGGAGGAGGACCAGTTTGGGGTCTCTGTAATTCATTACTTCGCCCAGTTGCAGCCGCAACAAATGTTGGCCGTGCTGTCTCGCCTTCGCAACATGGTCGGCGCTGGTTTGCAGAGAAACGAAATGGTTTGTCGCAGCTAAGGTCCTTCGTCATTGACGTAAACTGCAAACGAGGGCTTAACCGAACAAGAGTCGCGGCCCGGGGAAAAGCGCTGTTATTTCTCTATGTCCACAAACTCAAAGCGATCAATGGAAGCTCCGACCGCGATGCCTTCGCGCTCCCCGGGCTTGGTCCAAACCGTTTTGCCTTGGCTCAGAATTCCCTTCGGGCGGTCGCCGAAAATTCCAGTCGGAAGCTCGACCACACACTCAAGATCGGCCCCAACCTTCCACTCTCCCGCACCCACAAAACACAGGCCGCCCCTGCTGGCGTTCCGGGTGATGGTACGAATTCCAGATCCTTCCAGAGGTTTCCTTCCTCGCACGGTCTTGACCAAACAGGGTAGGAGAACGGGATAACGGGGGAAACGCCTTTTTTCTCTCATAGACCTGGCTCTGGCCCGAACCGATTTGGAAAGAGCTTGCGTAATTCGCTGAACTAGATCCTTGGGCGAGCAGGGGACCCGGACTATTTCATCCGCCAATTCTAGGCTTTCGCTGCTTTGAGCAAGGGCAATGACAACCACTTCCGGGGAGGCGCCCTTTAGGGTTCTTATAATGTGTTCCGGGCCATAGCCACCCATCTTGAGGTCCGTGACAACCAGATCGAAGAAGGCTTTTTGCAAGAGGTTTCCAGCCTCCTCGACCGAACCTGCAGTGGCACAGCTATAGCCCGCGAACTCAAGAACCAGGGCGCGAACTTCCCGATCCGCAGAATTACCGCAGACCACCAGTATCTTTGCCATCTTTCACCCGGGGCGAAACCTCGTTGATATATATTACATCTCAACTTAGACACCATGCATTTCAGACTGGTGCGGAGGGCGTTAATCGAGTAAACTCCGCTTCACGGGAGCGGGGATGGCGATGGCTGTCAAGGCCAGAAGGCCGCCAGTTCTATGCTTTTTCCCCCGCGCCTTTTTAGATTTCGAAACTTCAAATTCCGATACGGGAGGTGGCTATGTTGGGCGAACTGCTGGGAGAAGAAAGCGGAAAAATAACAGGACATCGAGTAGAACGGGCAGGAGCTGGGGGGCCTAGGGTGGAGGTTTCGTTCCAGGCTACCGGCAAGCTCCTGGGCATAGAGTGCCGAGAGATGGGAACGTACTGGTCGGCGATGAGGCCAGGAGGCTTTCTGTACGGCGAAGGCCAAGGTATCCTCATGACCAAAGACGGCGACAGTATCATCTGGGTCGGGCAAGGGACGGGGCACTTCAAACCGGGTGGCGGTCTGAGCTGGCGCGGCGCGGTTTATTATGAGACCGCGTCGCCGAAGCTGGCTCGACTGAACGGCCTGGCCGCGGTCTTTGAGCACGAGACTGACGCCAACGACAATATCACTTCGAAGATCTGGGAGTGGAAATAATCCACGATTCCAGTAAAGTTGGGTCCGCGAGCAGATTTGATCACCAAATAGCGAAAGGAGCGCGCGATGAAGGTGAATCCTTATCTTTTTTTCAACGGGCAGTGTGAGGCAGCGTTCAAATTCTATGAACAGTGTCTGGGCGGCAAAATCGAAGCAATGACGATCCACGCCGGTACGCCAGCGGAGGAACAGGTGCCCCCGGAATGGCGCAATAAAATTCTACACGCGCGGCTCACTGTGGGCCAGGACGTATTGATGGGTTCCGACGCCCCGCCAGGACGCTATGAAGCGCCGAAGGGCTTCTCCATTGCGCTCAATTTTAAGAGTCCAGCAGAGGCCGAGCGGGTCTTCGACGCATTGAAGGAAAAGGGGACGGTACAGATGCCGCTGCAGCAGACCTTCTGGGCCGCCCGTTTTGGAATGGTGGTGGACCAATTCGGCATACCGTGGATGGTGAACTGCGAGCAGGCTGCCGCCTGATCATTCGAGGAAAAAATTCAGCCGGGTTGATTCAAAAAATAGTGAAATGTTCCGGGGAATGGCCGATGTATCCGGGAAAGGAATGTGTTTGAAGCCAAGGCGGAATTGCCAATAAGAGGAGTGTTATGAAGGGAATCGTCTTTAATCTGCTGGAAGAAGTGATCCGGAGAGAGCACGGGGAGGAAACCTGGGATGCGCTCCTGGAAGCAACCCGTCTGGAAGGCGCCTACACTTCTCTGGGGAACTATCCCGACCAGGACCTGGCGAAATTCGTGGGGGCGGCTTCCGTGGCGTTGAAGATGCCTGCCGAGGAGATCACGCGCTGGTATGGGCGAAGAGCGCTTCCGCTGTTTGCTGAACGGTATCCCCAATTTTTTGCGGCGCACAAATCCGCCCGGCCGTTCTTGCTCACTTTGAACAGCATTATCCACCCGGAAGTGCGCAAGATCTACCCTGGGGCCGATGTTCCGGATTTCCAATTTGACACCTCTTCCAAAGAAGTGTTGGTCATGGATTATGGGTCCAAGCGGAAACTGTGCATGTTTGCCGAAGGACTGATTGAAGGGGCGGCAGAATATTTTGGCGAAGCGGTAAAGATTGAACAACCCAAATGCATGCACCGAGGCGATGAGAAATGCGTGCTCCGAATTTCACTGCAGAAGCTGGATTCATGACGGTCATGGCCAGTCCTGCCCTATTTCCGCAAACGGAACCGGAGCGTTTGAAAAAACGGCTCGAACGGGAGCGAAAGGCCCGTTTGGATGCTGAAAGAATTGCCGAACTCGGCATGCGCCAGCTTTTCATGAAGCAGAAAGAACTGGAACTGCTTCGTGAAGTTGCTACAGCAGCCAATGAAGCGGAAAGCGTCGAGCAGGCCCTGAGAATGGCGATCGAGCGCATTTGTTCCTACACCAACTGGCCCGTCGGCCATGCCTATGTCCTGGATGTTCCTAACGGAGAACTGGTTTCCTCGGTCTGGCATCTAAAATCCCCGGAACAATTTGAGTCGTTCCGGCAGGTGAGTGATCGCATACGCTTTCCCCGGGGAATTGGGCTTCCAGGGAGGGTTTTGGATAGCGGAAGACCCGCCTGGATTCAGGACGTGACCCAGGATGATAATTTCCCTCGAGCGAACTTGGCCAAGGATATCGGAGTGAGAGCCGGCTTCGGCTTTCCCGTTCTGGTCGGCAAAGAAGTCATGGCTGTGCTGGAGTTTTTTTCCGATACGCCGAGCGAACCAGACGCTCTCTTAATGGAAGCCATGGGACATATCGGAACCCAGTTGGGGCGCGTGATCGAGCGCAAACGCTATGAGAAACAGTTGTTTCACAATGCCTTCCATGATTCCCTAACCGATTTGCCAAACCGCGCCCTGTTATTCGACCGCCTGAATCAAGCACTGGCGCGCGCGAAGCGGTACGCGGTGCAGAACAAGGATTACCTGTTCGCCGTCATATTCATTGACCTGGATCGCTTCAAAGTGGTCAATGACAGCCTCGGCCACCTCGTAGGAGATCAACTGCTGGTGGAAATGAGCCGTAGGATTCAGAGGTGTTTGCGGACTAGCGATACGGTGGCGCGTCTCGGAGAGGATCAATCGGAAATCCACACCGTCGCGCGGTTTGGCGGAGACGAGTACGCCATTCTGCTCGACGATATCAAGCACGTCAGTGATGCTACCCGCGTGGTAGAACGGCTTCGGAAAGAACTCCAGATGCCCTTCAACCTCGATGGACGCGAAGTGTTCGCCAGCGCCAGCATTGGAATTGCGTTAAGCACGACCGGCTACGAGCATCCAGAGGAATTGCTGCGGGATGCGGATATTGCCATGTATCGTGCCAAAGCACTCGGCAGCGGACGGCATCAAGTTTTTGATATCAGTATGCATGAGCGCATCGTCAAGTTGCTGGACACCGAAAATGACCTTCGCCGGGCGGTGGAGCGGCACGAGTTTCAGCTTCATTACCAGCCGATTGTGTCCTTGCAGAGCGGCCGGGTTGCCGGCTTTGAGGCGCTGGTGCGCTGGCAACACCCGGATCGCGGCTTGATCTATCCTGGCGAGTTCATACCCGTTGCCGAAGAAACAGAACTGATTATACCGATCAGCGAATGGATTCTTCGGGAAGCTTGCCAACAGGCTCATGAATGGCAGGCTCAATTTTCGGGGCTTTCTCCCTGGAGTGTGAGCGTAAATTTGACCAGCCGGTATTTCGCCAGAAAAAACCTTCTCCAGGAAATCGGCTCTCTGATCACAGAAAACAAGCTGGATCCATGTCATCTGAGACTGGAGATCACGGAAAGCCAAATCATGCAAAACGCCAAGACGATTTCCGAGACCCTGCTGCACCTCGACAACTCTGGAATTGGCATCTACATAGATGACTTCGGAACCGGATATTCATCCCTCAGTTACTTGTCCAGTTTTCGGGTTCACTCCTTAAAAATTGACCAGTCGTTTGTGGGAGCGTTGAATGCGGATGAAAAAAGCGCCGCGATTGTGCGCTCCATCATTTCCCTCGGCCATAGCCTTGGACTGAAAGTAATCGCGGAAGGTGTAGAGACGGCAGAGCAGTTGAATTACCTGCGGGCGCTCCAATGCGACTACGGGCAGGGCTATTACTTTTCGCGGCCAGTGGACACGGCCACCATCGCCGACTTGATTCTGCAAAAACCGCAGTGGTAATCTGTTGGAACTGAGGACCGAGCGGACTTTCTCACGAAGGCTAAGGGTCATCAGTACCATAAGAGGATTCTTCTTTGCGAATACCGGGAGTGGATTTTTATGGCAACACAAATACTGGACAAGGCGAAAGCGGAATCCTTTGTCGGGAAAATGGTTGGGGTGCTAAATGACGCCTGCCTGGCGCTGATGGTCAGTGTTGGACACCAAACGGGACTCTTCGACGCGATGGCGGAACTGCCTCCGTCCACGAGCGCGGAGATCGCGCAGGCAGCCAAGCTGAAGGAACGCTATGTGCGCGAATGGCTCGGCGCGATGGTTACAGGCGGCATCGTCGAGTACGATCCGACCCAGAGCGCATATTGGTTGCCTCGGGAACACGCGGCGGCACTGACCCGAGCGGCCGGAGCGGATAATTTCGCGCTTTTCATGCAATACATTTCCCTTTTAGGGGAAGTGGAGCAAGATATTGGGCGCTGCTTTCGCGAAGGTGGAGGCATCCCGTATTCCAGCTTCAAACGTTTCCAGAAATTGCAGGCCGAAGAAACCAACCGCATCTTCGACAATGCCCTGGTGGATATGATCTTGCCGCTGGTCTCCGGTTTGGTGGAGCGGTTGCAAGCGGGGATCGAGGCGGCCGATGTGGGCTGCGGGTGCGGGCGCGCAATAAACGTGATGGCAAAAGCATTTCCGAAAAGCCGGTTTGTAGGCTATGACATGTCGGAAGAAGGAATAACCACCGCGCAAAACGAAGCCCGGCAGTGGGGACTCCGGAACGCACGCTTTGCCATTCAGGACGCTGCTGCTCTGCCGGAAATTGAACGATTCGACTTCATCACGGCCTTTGATACGATCCACGATCAGGCTCAGCCAACCCAGGCTCTGCACGCCATCGCCAAAGCTCTGCGAAGGGATGGTGTTTTTCTCATGCAGGACATCGCCGCTCAAACTCCTTTGGAACAAAATATAGAGTTGCCGCTGGCACCGGCGCTTTACACATTCTCGACTATGCACTGCATGACCGTCTCTCTGGCACTCAATGGGGAGGGGCTGGGCGCCATGTGGGGCGAGCAAAAAGCCCGCCAGATGCTGGCGCAGGCTGGCTTTATGAGCGTCGAAGTGAAACAGATCCCCGCCGACCCTCTGAACTTCTATTACATCGCAAGGAAACAGTAACCAACTCCTCCAGAGGCTAAGAGTCTCTTCCTGCTAGAATAGTTTGCGTATGGGCACAAAGGTGAACCTGACGGCGGCAGTGAAGGCGGCGGGTTGAGCTTCTAAGCTCAGTCCAAAGGTCTTGGACGCTGTCCTGGGCAAGCTGCCGCAGGGGAAAAACGAGAACGTGCTGGTAGGCTTTGACACAGCCGACGACGCGGGCGTGTATCGTCTCAGCGCGAACCTGGCGTTGGTGCAGACGTTGGACTTTTTCACGCCCATCGTGGATGACCCGTTCACTTTCGGCGAGATTGCGGCGGCGAATTCCCTGAGCGATGTTTATGCGATGGGGGGCAAGCCGCTTTCGGCGCTTTCCATCGTAGCTTTCCCGGCCAAAGGCGACATGGAAGTGTTGGAGCAAATCCTCCAAGGCGGCTTTGCGAAAATGGAAGAAGCGGGTTGCGCTGTGCTCGGCGGGCATAGCATTGCAGATGAGGAGATCAAGTTCGGATTTGCCGTGACGGGCACAATTGATCCGGCGCGCGTGCTGACCAACGGCGGAGCCAAGCCGGGCGATGCCCTGATTCTAACCAAACGTCTGGGGACAGGCGTGATTTCGACGGCCCTCAAGAAAGGCCATGCCTCAAAAGAAAGTGTCGCGGCGGCCATTGAGTCTATGCGAATGCTGAACCGCCAAGCGTGTGAATTGACGACGCAATTTTCCGAAAAGAATAGTAACGTAGTGTACGCGGCTACGGATGTTACGGGCTTCGGACTGCTCGGTCATGCGCGGGAGATGGCTCTGGCGAGCAAAGTAACGATAGAGATTGACCACAAGAAAGTTGAAGCGTTGCCGGGCGCGCTGGCGGCTATTCGGGAGGGGTTCCTCCCCGGAGGCCTCAAAAACAACCGCGAGTTTGCCTCCTGCGCGGTTTCGGTGGGCGCGAACGTCCCCCCAGAAATTGAAACCCTCCTCTACGATCCGCAGACTTCCGGCGGGTTGCTGATCGCTGTGGCAGCAGCTTCCGCCCCGGCACTCCGTGCAGCTTTGGGCGATGCGAAAATTCCGGTAGCAATTATTGGGCGGGTGAAGGAACGCGGGGAACAGCCGATTGTGGTGGCGTAAAAAACTCCTGTCCGAGCCGCTTGACCTTCCGATTCCAAGATTTCATTGGATCGTATCCGCAAGATACGTGAGCGACTCCTGAGCCACAAGATGATAGTGGATGCGGCGTGAGTGTTTTACTTGCGAGAATGCCAAAGAGTCGCAAAACACAAGATCGGCAGCGCTCAAGTCAGCAGGGCGTTTCAGCGGCAGCATGAATTCCGAAAGAATGTGGCCGAGGGCCACTGCCGGGGCAAACAGGCTGCGGGCCACCCGAAGAACGGCTTCGCTAGCGGAAACAACAGCGATCACGGAAGGTTGCCGCAGCTTGCCGATTTTAACCTTGTACCTATCCACGGGACTGAAATTAAGAGAAATGGGCGGGCGACTTTTCGGCACCAGTGGATTGACCTGGGCAAGAGCGTAGTGCGGGGTGACAACCAAAGCCCCGATCAAGAGGTTGCGATCCCTAGATAAGTCTTCCACGGAACAGCCCGCCACCGGCCACTGCAACTCCGTATGGAGCTCCTGCTGGATCAATTGGCGCAAGCCTGCTTCTTGCTCCACCACCAGGATGTGATCGGGTAACTGGGCCAGGAGTCTTTTCAGCACTTTCTTGCGCAGTTCCTGTAGGGAATAGCCGCGATCCCGCGCCACCCGAATCGAGGCGTTAATAAAGTCATCCAAGTCTTGCGCATCCGTTGTCGGGGAAGCTGTTTTAGGAAAACCAACCACGAGGCGGCTGCCGCGGCGCCGGATCAACCAAGCCCGTTGCACCAAGTCCTGATAGGCTTCACTGACCGTGTTGTGGTGAATCTTAAGTTGCCTAGCTAAGGTGCGCACGCTGGGTAATATTTCGCCAGGTTTCAACCTTCCAGTGGCAATCAAGAAATAAATCTGCTCGGAAAGCTGTTGCCGGACAGGGACCTCGCTCTGCTTGCTAATGCGGATTTGCATATTCCCCTTAAAGAACTCGCGGCGGTGTCCTATTGTAACGCCAACGAATGTGACACTTGCAAAAGAATCACAGTGACACCAGCGAAAGAATCATAGCCCAAGTATCAACCCTTCTTAGACCCTTTTAGACTCTGCCTCGAAGACAGCGATGGTTGTTTTCAAATCAAAACCGGATTCGAGAAGGAGGATTCACAAAATGAAAAAAATGCTGTTCGTTTGGTTGCTGGCTATGAGTTTTCCATTTGTTCCGACCATGTCGGCAGAGGAAGTAGTCTTCAACAAATCAAAGCAAATGTTCCAGCAGGGCAACAAGAGCAAGGAGCGGGGGGTCGGGGTGGTTTTTCTCGACGACAGGATCCTTGTCAGGCACCGCAAGAACTCTCAAACCTACGCAGAGATACCGATTAGCTCCATCACTGGTTTGAAGTACGAACTGAGTAAACATCCGCGTATCGCGGCATCAATTCTGGTTTCTCCCTTGTTCCTGTTCTCGTCCTCGAAGAAACACTGGCTGACGATTGAATACCAAACGGAGGGGAAAGCGGAGTTCGTCATATTG
>JACQGE010000018.1 GCA_016199675.1 Acidobacteriota bacterium
CCACCCAAAACAGACAGAGTCCCTATGAAGTAGCGCTGCCTCGGCTCGGCTTTCTTGACCATGACTCCGTGGCGAATGTGCAAAGGCTGGGTTCTTTGCCGAAGGTGCGACTGGAGCGCAAGCTTGGCAAGTTGCCGGATGAAGTGATGACCCAAATCAAGCGTGCTCTCGCATTTGCTCTCGATTTTGGGATGGACGCTTAACGACTCGGGCGCTCAGGCACGAGCCGGGTTGGAACGCCCGGCCATTCCTCAGCGGACGCGGCGGCGATCCCCGTCCAATCGAGAGGCAAGTTGAAAATTGGTTGCAGGGCCACCCGTGAGCCAGTTGTGGGAAACAACCGTTCTTTGCGATCTTCCAGAGGCCAACGGCTTGCCGTGTTATGTTGCCCCGAGTTTTTTGCAGGCTTCGTGCGCCGCTTTCATCACTAATATCGTTGGCCAAATGTTTATGATGCCTGCGTGCCCTGTTTCATAGCAGTAGCGCCACTCTACAAACGCGGTGTCTAGTTCTGCAACAAAACCGCGAAATTCTTCTTGAGTGCTTACTTTCACTTGGTATTCGTGCGCGTGTCGTTTCGCGGCATCAAACACGGCGCCTCGGGCTTCCTCTGGCAGTGCGTCATAGAGGTTGAGAAGAGAATGTCCGCGGGCGGCGACGCCGTGAAGATTGAGCAGTGTTTTCAGATAGAGCTCGATACTGAACGCAGAGTTGACCACAAATGGCACGACACTCAGTCCATTCGTGGGTGCCTTGAGGAGATCGCGTTTGTGAATGTACGCAGCAGTGGTGGAGAAGGACAGAGCCTGCCGAAACATTGCCTGCGTCATTGTGACTTCCTTGTGTAAGCCCTTACTCTTAAGAAAGTCGCGGGCTAGTTCCATGTCCTTCTGGATGTCACCGGTGGCCTCTACTTCCCCCACGATGACGCCATTGACATACAAGGTCTTTTTCGTTGGCTCTTTGTCGCTCATAAAGGCTCGTATTTCGGAAACGTTTCAGTCTGACAACATAACTCTTCATTAGGCTAACATGGATGAAACCGGTCCCGGTCAGCCGAAGAAGAAACCACCCTTCGACAGGCTCAGGGCGGTGTGCGAAGTCTAACCGCTGGCGGCGGCAATGCGCCAATTCTCACCCTTCCAGACAAGACACCAGTACTGTCGCCTTGTTGCTGCTGGCCGAGTCGTCAGCATACCGGAAACTGACCTGCGTCCTTCCATTGCCCGAAGGGGTGCAGTAAGATGAGAACTGATTTTCCAGAATGTGCGCGGCAACGACCAACATGGCTTCTTCCACAATTACCGAGGAGTTTTATGCGCTGGCGCGGCAATTCCGCCAACGAACGCAGGAATTGGGACTGGGCGATCTGCGCCGCTACTGCTGGTACCATACCGTAGATTTGGGTGATGGCTTGATCACTCCGGGCGTGTACGATTATCGCGACTGCTGGGAAGCTTATCACTTCCCAGCGAATCTGCATGGTATGACGGTGTTGGATGTCGGCTCCGCCACTGGGTTCTTTGCCTTCGAATTTGAGAAGCGAGGCGCACGGGTTGTTTCCGTGGAATTGCCTTCCCTGAATCAACTCGACCGCTTCCCCGGCCAGACGACGGAACAAGTCGTCAGCAAAATTCTGCGGATGAATCCGCCTCCTGCTCCTGAAAGTTTCCCAGGGCAGACTGGGAACTATACCGCTGAGGAACTGTATTTCTACCTGCTCGAAGGGCCTTTCCGCTTTTGCCACACATGGCTGAATTCCAAGATTGAACGCCATTATTCGACTATTTATGATCTTTCGGCGAAAAACCTGGGTACAGAGGGATTTGATCTGGTCTTCCTGGGCGATATTCTACTGCACACGCTCTATCCTTTGCAGGCTTTGGCGGCAGTCGCCCCTTTGTGCAAAGGAACCTTGGTCCTTTGTCAGGAAATGCCGGAAACGCCAGGGATAGGGCCAGCGATGCTGTACGTTGGCGGCGAAAATCCCCAGGAAGATGACATTTCCTGGTGGTGGCCAAACAAACTTTGCTTTATCCAAATGCTGAAAAAACTCGGGTTCCGACATGTGGAGGAAGTGGGCCGCGGCCAAGGGGTGCTCCGGCCTTCTGGGCATCCTTTTGACCACCCGATTCTCCACGCCCAGCGATAAGAGCGTTCAACCGTACCATTCTCCTTGGCTATTGACGGAAGCTGGCCAGCAGGACTAGAAAATAAACAAAGAAGATACCGATAGGAGAAAAAATCCATGAGTGCAACCTCGGCCCCCATTCAAATCGCCGGAAATTTCTTGGGCAACCTGGTGCGGCGGCGCGGCCTGATTATGAACCTGGTGGCGCGCGACTTTAAGCAGCGCTACATCGGCTCTTCCATGGGCTGGTTGTGGGCCATCGTTCATCCCATCGTGCTGCTGGTGAGCTACACCTTTGTCTTTGCCATCATCTTTAAGGTTCGCCTGGGGCCGGAGGCGGGCACTCCCCATTTCGCCATCTTTTTGTTTGCTGGCATATTGCCCTGGCTGCTTTTCCAGGAAACGGTACAGCGCTCGGCAAACTCCATGGTGGATTATTCCAACCTGATTACCAAGTCCGTGTTCCCGGCAGAACTGATCCCGATCTCCATCTTTTTGTCCAATGTGTTGAATCATCTGTTGGGAATCCTGATCCTGGTGGCTGTGGTCGCGGGCCTTACCCAAAAGCTCAGCGGGCTGGTGGTGCTGCTGCCTGTATATATCCTTTTTCTCGGAATGTTTACTCTGGGAGTGAGCTGGCTAGTCTCCAGCCTCAACGTCTTTCTGCGGGACACGGCCCAGGCGCTGACGATTGCGCTGACTTTCTGGTTCTGGTTTACCCCCATCTTCTTCACTGCTGACCGGATTCCCACCCAGCTTCGTTTCCTGGCGCAGATTAATCCTCTCGCGGGCGTTGTAAGCGCTTACCGCAGTTGCATCTTGTCGGCCTCTGCCCCTTCGGCGGCGGACATGGCGTGGCTCGCGTTGATTTCAGGCGCCACTTTTGTGGCGGGAGGATTGTTTTTCCGACACAGCAAGCGGGCCTTTGGAGATGTCTTGTAATGGGCGCAGTGCACATCCGGGAGGTATCGAAAAGCTACCCCATTTACGAACGCCCCTCGGACCGTCTCAAGGAATTGCTCACAGGAAACCGCCGCTCCTACCACCGGGACTTCTGGGCGCTGCGCGATATTTCACTGGAAATCCCCCGGGGTAGCACGTTCGGGCTGGTGGGGGAAAACGGGTCCGGCAAGAGCACGCTCCTGCAACTCATCGCGGGCATCTTGCGGCCCACGTTCGGCTCCATCGCTGTGGAAGGCCGTATCTCGGCCCTGCTGGAGCTGGGTTCTGGTTTTAACCCCGAATTTACTGGCCGCGACAACGTTTTTCTGAACGGAGCCATCCTGGGTCTGAGCAATAAGGAAATCGAGCAACTTTATCCAGCGATTGAGAGCTTCGCGGAGATCGGGGATTTCATCAACCAGCCGGTGAAGACTTATTCCAGCGGCATGATGGTGCGCCTCGCCTTTGCGGTGGCGATTAACGTCGAGCCGGATATTCTTATGGTGGACGAGGCCCTGGCCGTCGGCGACATCTATTTCCGCCAGCGCTGCATGCGCAAGATTCACGAACTGCACCGGCGGGGCGTCACCATTATTTTCGTCTCCCATAGCGCCGCCGATGTCAAAAGTCTGGCGCAGCAGGCGGCCTGGCTGGATCAGGGACGTCTGGTCGAATGTGGGGAACCGGATCGGGTCATTGCCAAATATCTGGCAGCCATGGTTAATAAAGACTCCCAATACCGAAGACAATTTACCCGTGAAACCCGCGAGGAAACCCAGAACGCCTTGGCCCCTATTCTGGCCCCGGAGGTGGTCGAAAAAATCCCCAATATTGATTTCCGCTACGGCAACCGCGAAGCCGAAGTTCTAGGCATCAGCCTCCTGAGCGAAGAAGGCGAGGAACTGGCTCTGCTGCCCCAGAAAGCGTCGGTCATTGTCCGCATTAGCGTTCGGGCGCTGGCGGAAGTTTCCATGCCGATTGTCGGCTTCCTGATGCGAAATCACCTCGGCGTGGACCTGGCGGGGACTAACACGGCCTTGGAGGATATTCTGCTTCCCTCCTTCAATCCGGGGGACATCTACACCATTGATTTTCACCTGGAGCTCCCGGAATTGTACCCGGCCCATTTCTCGTTTACCCCAGCCATCGCCAACGGGACTTTGGAGGCTTTCGAGGTGTGCGACCTGATCGAGAATGCCATTAGCTTGCAGGCCGAAAAAGGACGAGTAGTGTACGGGTATCTCCACTTTCCTTGCAAAGTCCAGGTCAATGCAATAACGAAAGTGAGTACACGCGTGGGCAGTTAGTGTGCGGAGCGTGACCATGGAATTCACCGGTGAACGGGTCATTCCCGGGCAAGGCGATGTGGATGTGTTCAACGAGCACCGCGCCCGTTATCTGTTTGCCCGCCGCTTCTCAAACGGGAAGAAAGTCCTCGACGCTGCCTGCGGCACGGGCTATGGATCAGCTCTGCTAGCTGAAAACGCCGCAGAAGTCTTCGGGATGGATATTTCTTCCGAAGCGGTTGGGTACGCCCGTAGCCATTATGAATCCAACAACCTCCATTTTGGGCAAGCCGATTGCCTAACGTTCCCTTTCTCTTCCGGGCAGTTTGATTGCGTTGTAGCGTTTGAAATCATTGAGCACCTGGAACGCCCCGAGGAATTCTTGAAAGAGTTGTGCCGGGTGCTGACCCCCGATGGGTTGTTGCTGCTCTCCACGCCGAACCGTCTTTATTACACGCAGGATCGGGGTGAGGTGAACCCTTTTCACTGCCGCGAGTTTTCCTATTCGGAATTCGAAGAAATCCTGAAACCTATTTTCCCTTATCACTCTGTGCTTTTTGAAAACCACATTGCGGGACTGCTGGTCTCCGGTCCTGATGCTGCGCCAGACTTCGCCGCTCCTGTTCCTGGTTCCATTCTCCGGGAAAATGGGGCGGCTGATCGGACCAAGGATGCAAAACGCGAGGCCCATTATTTTATTGCGCTCTGCTCGGCGCGCCCTTTGGAACCAATCCAGTCCCTGCTCTATTTCCCATCTACGGGAAATGTGCTGCGCGAGAGGGAAATGCACATCCGCGTTCTGACGCAGCAGCTTTCAGTTTATATTCCCCAATTACAAGATGAGATTGAGAAAAAGGTACAGTGGGCTAAAGAACTGGATCAGCAACTTTCCGAACAAGGGGCTTACATCCGCCAGTTACAGGTGGATCACGAAGAGAAGATTCAATGGGCCTTAAGGCTCGAACAGGAATTGGAGCAGACGCGAGCAGCACTCCAGAAATTGCAACAGGAATTTGAAGAGCGCACCGCCTGGGCCTTGCGCCTGGACGCCGAATTGAAACAGCGCTCTGAAGAACTCCGATTCTTGTATGACTCCTTGTGGTACCGGATCGGCAAAAAACTGCGGCTCAACCCCGTTCCCCCTTCCGACCGGGCGTCGCCAGGCAGTGACGAAACCTGATGCGAATTAGCTGAAATGCTCAAAAAGATTGCCAAAGCGATTTTCCTGTTGGTGTCTCCTCTCTTGCTGGCGGGGATAGGGTGGGCGCTAATTCTTAATGATCTGCTCTGCCATCTCCAACTTCTGCTACGGCGCGAAAGATCGGCCTTATCTCCCAGCGATTCTTCACCCCAAGCCGAACCTTACGAACGTCCGCGCAATGCCAGCATTGTGATCCCAAACTGGAATGGGAAGGACCTGCTGGAAAAATTTCTGCCGACGGTGCTGGCCGCCTGCCAATCCTCTGATGAGGTCATCGTGGTGGACAATGCCAGTAGCGACGGCAGCGCCGAATTTGTGCGGCAGCGCTTTCCTCAGGTGCGCTTGCTTCCGATGCCGCGCAACCTCGGTTTCGGCGGCGGAGCCAATGCCGGTGTCCAAGCCGCCCGCCATCGCATCGTCGTTCTTCTCAATAATGACATGCGGGCCACCCCCGACTTCCTCGCTCCGTTGCTGAATGGATTTACCGACAACGATGTTTTTGCTGTCTCGGCGCAGATTTTTTTCTCCGACCCTTCCCGCCGCCGGGAAGAGACTGGCTTGACCACCGGCCGTTTTGAAAAAGGCTTCGTGCGTGTGGGTCATGCTATTGATGACCAGATCGACCGGATCTATCCGATCTTCTATGCCGGGGGCGGTTCTACCGCCTACGACCGCGAAAAGTTTCTGGCCCTGGGCGGGTTTGATCCTTTATTCGAGCCATTCTACGTCGAAGACACCGACCTTTCTTATGGCGCTTGGCGAAAAGGGTGGAAGGTGCTCTACCAGCCCCAAAGTCGTCTCTATCACGAGCACCGTGCCACAATCGGCAAACACTACACGCCGGAAGCGATCCGCGTCTATTTGCAAAAAAACAATGTGCTGATGGTCTGGAAAAATATTCACCACTGGCGCTGGCTCCTCCAACATCTGGTTCGCCTCTACGGCCATCTCCTCCTGTCCTCTCTCGGCCAAAAGACGGAGTCCCGCACCACGCTCGGGGCATTTTCGATGGCCTTGCGAATGCTGCCGCAAGCCATCCGCTCTCGCCATCTCGCCTTGCTGCGCGCTGCCGTGGATGATCGGGCTGTCTTTGAGCGCACGCGGCCCGCCGCGTTTCGAGATGTCTTTCCTCCGAAAACAGAGCAGCCTCTATTGCCAGGGCAGGCTCCCCCAGGGACCGTGTCCGATTTCCCCTCTCCCGTGTCCGCCGGCCGCCGGCCACTGAATATTCTCTTTGTTTCCGCCTACTCGATTTCCCCCCCCTTGCACGGCGGAGGCGTCGTCATGTTCGACACGCTCCGGGAATTGGCGAAAAAACACAATCTCTTTGTACTCACTTTTGTGGATCGCCCGGAGGAAGCTGTGTCCAACCGTTGTATGGAGGAATGGCTCAGGAAGGTGGAAACAGTTCTGCGGCGCCCACCGCCAATTCGTCAGCTCAGTCCGCGTTCTTCGGCTCAGCAAGTTTTCTACGATCCGGCCTTCTCGGCCTTACTGGAGAAATTGGTTTTCCTGCACGATATTGATCTCATCCAATTTGAATACACTCAGCTTGCCCAATATCGACTTCCATTGCGGCGCACACCGCAGTGCCTCTATGAGCATGACGTCTATTTCCATTCGCTACAGCGGCAGATGTTTCTCGGAGGACACGATCTCTTTGCCAAAGCAGAAGAGTTTTGGGAATGGCTCCGCGCGCTGCGCTTTGAAATCAACGCCGTCAGCAAATTCGACGCCGTTTTCACTGTCCATGAAAAGGAACGCCTTCTCTTGGAGTCTTTTCTCAATGGCCAGCGCCCACGGGTCATCGCTGGTCTGCGCACCGGCATTGATGTGTCCAGACACGCCTTTCCGGGCGGCCCTCGCCAACCAGACTCCCTGTTGTTTGTGGGGAACTTTCAGCACAGCCCCAATGTGCAGGGCTTGCAGTTTTTTTGTCAGGAAGTTTTCCCTCGGATCCGCGCTCAGCGTCCGGAAGTAACCCTTGCCGTCGTGGGAGCCCATGCGCCTCCGGAACTCCAACAGATACTGCGCGGAGAAGGCATCCACTTTTTAGGGAAAGTGGACGATATTCGAGAGCCACTAGGCCATCACGCCGTATTCGTCTGCCCCATCCTGAGCGGCGCTGGCTTGCGCGTTAAATTGCTGGAAGCCTTTGCCAGCGGCATTCCGGTCATCTCGACCTCACTGGGCGCGGAAGGCATTGCCGCAATACCGGGGACTCATCTGCTGATCGCCGACTCCCCGGCTGATTTTGCTGCGGCCTGTCTCCGTCTGTTGGAGCAGCCCAAAAAAGCCGCCGCCCTGGCCGCCAACGCTCGCCGCATCGTGGAAACAACTTACGATTGGTCGGTCCTCGGACGCCAACTGGAACAGATTTACTACCAGCTAGTCACCGACCAAACCCGACTTCCTCCCCGCTGAATGGATACCGCCTCCGCAGCGGGTGCGCAAAGGAATTTCTTCTCCAGGTGACCGGATTACATTCCCCCCTCATCCGCGGAAGGCCCGTAGATGGCGGGTACAGGGACATCATTGAGCCGCAAATAAACGCCAAGCTGGGCCCGGTGGTGAATGTTGTGGTTCATGATGAAGTTCCGGAAAACGGCGATCCGAGGCATCGTCATCGTTACTTTTCCGCCGTTCAAAAGCGACCAAGGTTTCTGGAATTGCTCATCGCTCGCTTTTTCGAGCAAAGTGCGCGCCACCGTCAGGTTTTTGTCAAACATTTCCAGAATTTCCTGGCGCGACCCAAGCTTTGGACGTTGGTAGGTATGTCCACCTGGCGGATTCACGTCGAAAGAATCCTGCTCGAGCGTCACCTGGGCCCAACCGGGCATCTCGGCCAAATGGATCGCCAAGTCTCCCATCGAAAAGGATTTCTCGTGGGGTTTCCAACCAAGCTTGTCCTCCGGAATCCGCTCCAGGGTCTTACGAGTGTTGGTCATCTCCTGATCAAATTCCGGCAGCAACAATTCACTGAGTGCCATGATTTCATCTCCTTCGCTGGGTATAAAATTCCCTGATTATTTGAGGCAACCTTGCGGTCAATGAGGAGTGATTACCTGGATGAGAAAATGGAGGCGCGGGCCGGATTCGAACCGGCGAATAAAGGTTTTGCAGACCTCTCCCTTAGCCACTTGGGTACCGCGCCTC
>JACQGE010000023.1 GCA_016199675.1 Acidobacteriota bacterium
ACATATAGATACGAAATAAACTTATTCCTATGATTCTGAAAAGTGAAGTTGCTATTTAGATAGGAGGAGGATACTATGGCTCTACGAAACGATGCCTATTTCGAAGCTTCGTGGTGATGATCTCGACTGCTGCCTCGACAGAATCCATAGGATGGATTAAGCCCCGGCTTGCTGGTTCCGCCGCTTCTATGTGCTCAATGACGGGCTGCCAGAACCCGCCCAAAGCCACCAACGGACAACCGGATAACAATCTTTTGTTCAGCATTTCCCAAACGATGGCCAGTTCCACCAGGGTTCCCGTTCCGCCTGTAAGGACTGCATAACCATCTCCCTTGGCTACCAACCGAAGCAACCTTTGTTCCCATTTCTCTACCACAATCTTTTCCTGGACCCAGCGGTTAGCCTTCTCAGGAAGAGAGCTTGCTATGATGCCGATCACCCTCCCACCCGCTTCGGCAGCTCCCCTGGACACTGCTTCCATGACGCCGCCATATCCCCCGCTGGCCACGGCGAATCCCGCCTTTGCCAGAGCAGAGCCCAGCTCTTGGGCGAGCCGGTAGGTCGGAGTTGTCTCGGTTGCTGAGGCGCTTCCGAAAACGGAGATGATTCGGGAATCGGGTGGAAGGGAACCAGGGTTAGACACAGGGGCGAGCTTTAGCGGGCCAGCGGAGCATACTTCTCATCAATGATGCGCTTGATCTGCGCGTTCGGAGTTCCCAGCCCATGTTGGTGTTGCGCTTCCAGCGCAATGTCGCGGCAGATTTGTCAGGTAACTCCGTGATTGTCGGTGAAACAATCCAGATTGTTGCGATGTCCGGAGTTCCCGTAACAACCGCAATAGCAGGCCATGTGCTCCAAAACTTCCGGGACATTCTTCGCGGCCTGGTAAGCTCGCTGCACTTCCGGCTCGGCGAAGCTATTCGGGCTTAGCGTTACGGGGCGGATGCTCCGCGGTTGGGCCGGCAGGACCAAGCGATTTTGCAACAAGGGGCTTCCCGATACCGATCCCGTTTCGGACGAGCTTTGCGATTCACTTTCCGATGCGGAATTTTGGCTCAGCAAAAAATAGGAAGAGGCTACCACAATCACGACCACCACGCCCAGCACCGCCTGCCATAGTCGCGAGGTCTTCTTCCGTGGGGCAGCGCCCTTCTTCGTCTTTTTCGACTTTCCCATATTGAATACAAAGTACCATGATTTTCAGAAGCAGTCCAGTCGCCTAGCTTCAAACGGCTCATTGTTCTGGAGGTTCTTCTTTGTCGGAGCCGCCCTTGAAAATTCCGAAAAGTCGCCCGAAGAACCCCTTCTTTTTCGGCTTGGTCTCTTCTGGGGCTGCAACCACGGGAGCGGGAGGAGACAATTCTGGGGTTTGCGCCGCTGGCGGGGCTGCTTTAGCAACGACCGGTTCCACCGCCGCTGGGGGAGGCAGGGTGACAATTGAAGGAAGCTGGGGCGTTCGAGGCACCGGTTGCAGGAAGTGCCGATGGCAATAGGTCTCGGGCTGCGTTCCTTCGATAAAGTATTCGGACACGGGGTTGGGGCAGTGCGGAGTTGCCAGTTCATTGGTCTCCGGGTCAATTTCCACCTTCACGATTCCGGGCGGAGGAATGGTAGGCCGCACGTTGCTATATTGCGGCAAGGCCACCGCCCTCTTCATAAACTCTGTCCAAATCGGCAAGGCGGAAGCAGCGCCGGTCAAAGGCATCTCCCGATCCGAATCGTATCCCACCCAGACAATGCAAAGCAGATTGGAAGTGTAACCGGCAAACCACCCGTCATAGGATGTGCCCGTTTTGCCCGCCGCCGGGGCCTTAAAGCCGCGCGAGCGGACGCCAGCCCCGGTCCCGCGATTAATCACATCCTCCATAATATTTGTGATCAGGAAGGTAACGCGTGGATCCAGCACGCGAGTCGCCTGCGGTTGTGACCGTTCCAATACGGTCCCGTTGCGATCTCGTACCTGGGCTACCCAATAGGGATCCGTACGAACTCCCCCATTGGCAAAGACCGTGTACGCCTTGGCAATTTCCAGGGGCATCACTTCATAGGCGCCCAGAGCCACGGCCGGAGTGGGCAGAATCCGCAAGTTCATCCCGGCCCGCCGCGCCAGCGCTACCACATTCTCGTAGCCGACCATTTGGGCAACTTTCACTGTGCTCACGTTCAAAGAACGCGTCAAGGCATACCGTAGGGTCACCGTTCCATAATATTCCTTTCCAAAATTGGCCGGTTGATAGGTTCCCTTGTCAAAGATAAAAGTGGTGGGTTCATCATTGATCTTGGACGCGGCAGTCCAGGGCGGGCCTACCGAACCATAGACTCCCGAAGCCAGGGCGGCAGCGTAGACAAAGGGCTTAAAAACGGAACCGGGCGCCCGCAAGGCCAGAACCCGGTTCAGTTGGCTGCGCCCATAGTCTCGCCCTCCGATCAAAGCTTTTATGGCCCCGGTGCGCGGATCAAGCGCGATGAGAACCGCTTCCACAGGAGGCTCGCTGGAATTCGCGGCAGATCGGGTCCGTCGGCGAGAACGCAGGGGCTCCAGCCGTTTTTCCACTTCCGCCAGCCCGACTTGTATAGCTTCGGCAGCCGCCCTTTGCAATTTCAAATCCAGGGTGGTGTAGACTCGATAGCTTTGCGATGCCAGGTCTTCTTCCGAAAACCGGGAAAGCAATTGATCCTTGACCATGTCCACGAAATAAGGAGCTTCGCTGGCTATGGTATACCGGGGAGCCACTTGCACCGGAGTGGCCACCGCCTGGTCCCGTTCCTCGGGCGTAATTGTCCGCGTCTGAGCCATGGCGTCCAAGACTTGATTCCGCCGCTTTTCCGCCAATTCGGGATTTCGGTATGGTGAATAGAGATTCGGTCCCTGGATGATGCCTGCCAAAAAGGCAGCTTCCGGCAGCGTGACGTTGCGTATGTCTTTGTTGAAATAGGCTTGAGCTGCTTCTCCCAGGCCGCTAATGCTGAAACTGCCTCGCTGCCCCATATAAATTTTGTTGCAATAGTATTCAATAATCTGCTCTTTGCTCAGTCGCCGCTCCAGTTGGAAGGCTACCAGAGTTTCTGCCAGCTTTCGCTTTAGGGTGCGTTCGCGCGTCAGGAACAGGCTGCGAGCTAGTTGCATGGTAAGCGTACTGGCTCCCTGCCGGGCGCTCCCGCTGCGGATATCCACGTAGGCGGCTTTCAGGATCCGCAAATAGTCCAGGCCGGAGTGCTGGAAAAATCGCCGGTCTTCAATGGCCAGGATTCCGTTGACCAGGACGGGAGGGAGATCGCTGAAAGAAACAAGCCGTCGTTTCTCGCGGCTACGGTCAAACAGATTGGTCACTAACAGCGGCTCCAATTCATACTCGCTGCGGGCGAAGTGATCCTTCAGGGAAACAATATTGGTGATCCGGTTGCCGGAAAATCCGATCTCCGCAGGCTCCGGCGCAAAATACGAATTCGGCCCCGGGACGATTTGGACCCCATGCGACAATCGTCGGTACCAGCCTTTCGGGTTGTTGTTCCCTTCACTGAGCCCGGCCTGCCGGAGGTAAGAAATCACTTCCTGCTGGCTGGTCGCCTGGCCCAGCCGCAACTTTTCCGGGGCCGCATATACTTGGGAAGCCGGAGGGAAAACAGGGCCTTGCAGGCGCTCGTCAATCAGCCGCGAGAAACGCACATAGTAATAGGTGAAAATCGAAGCCCCGCCTATTAATCCCAGCAGCAGCAAGCAGAACAGTCCCATCCATACGGGACGGAGACGGGTCTTTAACAACTGATTGCGTTTGATAATGACGCGCATGAGAAAGCACTTGGGCGAGTTATCGAGTGGCTATGTTCCGATTCCCCGCTGAGGGATCAAAGGACAGCACCACTTCGCGCACCAGCAAATCCACCGGGACTTCGTAATGGACTTCGATGTTCACCGATCCGCCGCCCTTGCTGACGAACACCTGCCGTTCATCCAGTGGAATCCCCAGTTCGTCGGCGCGGTTCAGAATGGCGTTTCGAATCTCCGGTTCGGTCATTCGGTTGTACGTGGCCGTACGCGACAGATCTTCGATCTCGGACTGCATTTGATAGTTGCTGATGTAGGGAGGCAGGAGTTTAAAGGCCACAAAGATCAAGGCAGCCATGAACACCAAACCCAAAATCGCCGAAAAGGAAAGAAAGCCGCGTTCCGAATGAGTCTTGGACATCCGCCTTGTTTTTCTAATTGGTCGCCGCTTTGTATTCCCTCTTAGCAAGGCTTGCCTCGCCAGCCCACGCACGCGATATATACTCGCCTACTTTCGAATTCTATCATTCCACTGCTTTCTTGTCGAGCATCCCCCATTCCATTACCCAAAAGTAACTTTTCTGCCAACAGTGATTGCCAGACTGCGGCGCAGAATATCACCGGGTTTACACCGTTCCTGAAAACAGCTTAGTATAGTTGTCATGGACAATCCCACGCAGGCCCCGAAAGCCCCCAGCGGAAAAACCAGCGAGAAAATTACTCCGCGGGCGCAGGACTTTGCCCGCTGGTATCAGGACGTCATCCTCCAGGGAGACTTGGCGGAACCGGCGGAAGTGGTGAAAGGATGCATGGTCATCAAACCTCACGGCTATGCCGTATGGGAAATCCTGCAAGCCGAACTTGACCGACGGTTTAAAGAATCCGGTCACAAGAACGCCTATTTCCCGCTGCTGATCCCCGAAAGTTTTCTGCAGCGTGAAGCGGAGCACGTGGAAGGATTTTCCCCCGAACTGGCCGTTGTGACCATTGCCGGTGGAGAAAATCTGGAAGAACGCTATATCATCCGCCCCACCTCTGAAACCATCATCGGACACTTCTATGCGCGGTGGATCAAGAGCTGGCGCGACCTGCCTGTGCTCTTGAATCAATGGGCCAATGTCGTGCGGTGGGAGATGCGGACGCGGATGTTTTTACGGACTACGGAATTCCTCTGGCAGGAGGGGCATACGGCGCATGCCACTGAGTCGGAAGCCCATGAAGAAGCCCTGCGGATGCTCGACACTTACGCCGACGTAGCCGAGAACGTCATGGCCATGCCGGTCATCCGGGGTGTCAAGACCCAGGCGGAGAAATTCGCCGGAGCCGTCAAGTCCTACTCCATTGAGGCGATGATGCAGAACGGCTTCGCGCTGCAGGCAGGCACTAGCCACGAACTGGGGCAAAACTTTGCCAAGGCTTTTGACATCCGATTCCAGAGCCAGTCCGGGAACCTGGAGTATGTCTGGCAGTCAAGTTGGGGAGTCAGCACTCGCTTGATTGGAGCATTGGTGATGAGCCATTCCGATGATCGCGGCCTTGTCCTGCCCCCCAAGCTCGCGCCAACCCAGGTGGTTTTCATCCCCATCTATCGCAAGGAACAGGAGCGTGACCTCGTCCTCGAAAGAGCCAATCGTCTTGCCGCAGAATTAAAACAGGCCAGGATCATTGCGGAAGTGGACGCTCGGGATGGCTACACACCCGGCCACAAGTTTTTCCATTGGGAACAGCGCGGCATTCCCCTATTGATCGAAATCGGCCCCCGCGAAGTGCAAACCGATAACGTTGTTATCCGGCGCCGGGACGTCGAAGGAAAGCAGACTAGGCCCGCTGCCGTTCTGGATCAAACTATCCAGGATTTCCTCAACACGATGCAAGCCGACTTGCTGCAAAAGGCGCGGCGGCGCATGGAGGAAAACACAGTGCTCGCCGACAGTTTTGAGCAGATCGAAGGGATCCTCCAGGGGGTAACAGCGGAGAGGGGCGGCGGAAAGTTTATTGCCGCCCACATGAAGGACGACCCTCATTGCGACGCCAAACTCAAGGAAATTAAGGCCAGCGTCCGGTGCATCCCGCTCGTGGATGTTTTCGACGGGCCGGGAAAATGCATTATTACGGGCCAACCCACATCCCAGCGAGTGATTATCGCCAAAGCCTATTAATCGAGCGCCGCGCGTGCAAGCAAGCGGGCATCTTCCTCCCAGCTTCAGCCCGAGGACGTTTTATATGATAGATTGAGACCGCCATGGAACTACGATTTTCCACCATGGGCTTTAACGATATCCTGGACATCACTCCGCAAGTCCAGAAAGCGATCCAACACAGCGGCCTGCGGGACGGCGTAGTGCATCTCTTCGTTTCTGGTTCCACTGCAGCGATAACAACCATCGAATACGAACACGGCGCTTTGGCGGATTTGCAGCGGGCGCTCGATCAAATCGCTCCGATGAATGCTGAATATGCCCACAACCAAGCGTGGGGAGACGGCAACGGCTACGCGCACCTGCGCGCGGCTTTGCTCAAGCCGGACCTCTGCGTCCCGGTCCAAGGCGGGAAACTGGCTTTGGGGACCTGGCAGCAGATCATCCTCATTGATTTTGACAACCGGCCCCGCCAGCGCACGGTCCTGGTGACATTGACAGAAGCCGCGCGATCCTAGCCGCGTTTTAGGCATCGCCTTTCGAGCCCGTCCGGCTTTTTGCGCCTGCCAACTCTTTTCTGCTATCATCCTGCCATGTTGCCGCAGCAGTTTGTCCATTTGCATCTGCACACGGATTACAGCCTGCTCGATGGCGCCTGCAAAATTCCCGATCTCGTCGCACGGGCTGCCGAATACAGCATGCCCGCCGTGGCCGTCACCGACCACGGTAATCTTTTTGCCGCCGCCGAGTTTTACAAAGCCGCCACCCAACAGGGGTTGAAGCCGATTATTGGCTGCGAAGTCTATGTCTCGCAGAAAGGACGTCACTGCCGGGATGAGAGCGACCGCTATAATCATCTCGTTTTGCTTTGCGCCAATCAAAAAGGCTACCAGAATCTCGTCAAGCTTGTTTCGGCAGGGTATCTGGAAGGCTTCTATTACAAGCCGCGCATTGACAAAGAATTACTGTCCCGCCACTCCGAAGGTCTGATCGCCCTTTCCGCCTGCCTGCGCGGAGAGGTGGCCGAGGCTCTGCTGGCCGAAAACAAGGAGGAAGCCCGGCGAGTCGCGGGTCAGTTCGAGGACATTTTCGGCAAAGAAAAGTTTTTCTTGGAAGTTCAGGACCAGGGTCTGGAACAAGAGAAACGCATAATCCCCCAGCAGGTTTCTTTGGCCCGGCAAATGGGGATTCCGCTGGTCGCCACGAACGATTGTCACTATCTACGCCAGGACGATGCGCGAGCGCACGATGTTTTGTTGTGCATTCAGACCGGGCGCACCGTGAGTGACGAGAAGCGCATGCGATTTGCCAACAATCAGTTCTACCTGAAGTCCTATGATGAGATGGTGCAGGTCTTTGCGGAACTGCCGGAGGCTGTGGGCCGCACCGTCGAGATTGCCGAGCGGTGCGAACTGAAATTCGAAAAAGTTGGAGACCCTTTTCCCGCCTTTGAGGTTCCTCCCGGAGAAACCCTGGATAGCCACTTTGAAAAAGTCGTCCGCGAAGGTTTCGCCGCGCGCCGGATTCGCCTGGAAGAGACGGCACGCAACGGACGGTTGCGCCGCAGCCTGAGTGAGTACGAAGAACGTCTGGACACTGAGATTCGCATCATCCAGCAGATGCGCTTTTCTGGTTATTTCTTGATTGTTTGGGATTTTGTCCGGTTCGCCAGACAGCAGCACATCCCGGTCGGCCCCGGACGAGGCTCCGCCGCCGGAAGCCTCGTCTCCTATGCCCTTGGCATCACCGACCTGGACCCTCTCCAACACAACCTGATTTTCGAGCGGTTCCTCAATCCGGAGCGCATCTCTCTTCCCGACATTGACATTGACTTTTGTATGAACCGCCGTGGGGAAGTGATTGATTATGTGACCCGCAAGTATGGCCGCGAAAACGTGGCCCAAATTATCACCTTCGGAACCATGGCAGCCAAGGCCGCCCTCAAAGACGTGGCCCGCGCCATGGAGGTCCCTTACGGAGAAGCCGACCGCATGGCCAAGCTGGTGCCAAACCAGTTGAACATCACCCTGGACCAGGCGCTGAAACTGTCCCCGGCGCTGGCGAGCCTGGCGGAACAGGATCAGCGCGTGCAAGACCTGATGGAAGTGGCGCAGCGGCTGGAAGGGATGGTGCGCCATGCCTCCACGCACGCTGCCGGCGTGGTTATTTCTCCCCGACCCCTCACAGAAATTGTGCCTCTGTATAAGACCAATAAAGAAGAGATCGTCACCCAATACGACATGAACGGTCTGGAAGCCATCGGACTGCTCAAAATGGACTTCCTGGGTTTGACGACCTTGACAGTCGTGGATGACACTTTGAAAATGATTGAATCCACGCGGGGCGAAACAATTGACCTGGAGCGGATTCCTTATGACGATCCCGCGACTTACGAGATTTTCTCTAAAGGTCTCACCAGCGGCGTCTTCCAATTTGAGTCGAGCGGGATGCGGGACATTTTGCGCCGCTACCAGCCCTCCCAGTTGGAAGACCTTACGGCCTTGAATGCGCTGTACCGCCCTGGCCCCTTGCAAGGCGGTATGATTGATGACTTCATCGCGCGTAAGCACGGCCAGAAGCCCATCCGCTATGACCTGCCGGAACTGCAAGAGATTCTCTCGGAAACCTGCGGGGTCATTGTCTATCAGGAACAGGTGATGCAGATTGCCAACCGTTTGGCCGGTTTCTCTTTGGGGCAAGCGGATTTATTGCGGCGGGCGATGGGCAAAAAGAAACCGCAGGAAATGGCTGCCCAGCGCGAGCGCTTTATCCGTGGTGCTGCGGAACGCGGCTATCCCGAAAAGAAAATCGTCCGCATTTTTGACCTGATGGAACAGTTTGCCGGTTACGGATTCAACAAGTCCCATTCCGCCGCTTACGCCATCCTGGCTTATGTGACGGCTTACCTGAAGGCCCATTATCCCGTGGAGTTCATGTCCGCTTTGCTGACTAACGAAATGGGCAACTCCGATAAGGTGGTTCAATACATTAATGAATGCCGGGACATGGGCATTGCTCTTTTGCCCCCCGACATTCAAACGGGCTTCTGGCATTTCTCTCCGGCGGGCAACGCCATCCGGTTTGGGCTGGGAGCCATCAAGAACGTCGGCCACAACACGATCGAGGGCATTTTGGCGGCGCGGGCGCAGGGGGGCCGCTTCGACTCCATCTACCAGTTCTGTGAACGGGTGGACCCGCGTCTGTTGAACAAGCGTGTCCTGGAAAGCCTCATCAAGGCCGGGGCAATGGATAGCTGGGGGGCGCGCCGTTCTCAATTGTTCTCTGTAATTGATCGCGCCATGGAAAACGGCCAGAAGAAGCAGCGCGCCCGCGAATCCGGCCAGCACGACCTTTTCGGCGCCACCCTGGACCCGGCAGAGGATCAGGCCCCTTTCTTGCCGCAGAGTCCCGAGTGGCCGGAACATCAATTGCTAGCCGGGGAAAAGGAAGTGTTGGCTTTTTATATCAGCGGACACCCCCTGCGGAAATACGAAGCCAAACTCCGCGACTTGGGCACGGTGGACACCGCCCGCCTTCCCGAACTGACCCCGCAACAGGAAGTCACTGTGGGAGGAATCCTGGTTTCCGTGCGCACCGCGCGCAGCAAAAGAGGCGAACTCTGGGCCACGTCAGTTCTCGAGGATTTAAAGGGAATGGTGGAACTCTTGGTGTTTCCGGAAGCCTACCGCCGGCTCAACGAACTTTTGGTTCAAGATGCGATTGTTTTCGTGCGGGGCCGTCTGCAATTGGAGGAGACCTCCCCACCACGCGTCGTTGTCGCAGACCTGCAACCGCTCGATTCCGTGGAGCCTTCGCTGCCTTCTGCCGTCGTCATTCGTGTGCGCCTGGGAAGAAACCACGGCAACGCGGCCCAGCAATTGTTTAGCCTTTTTACTGAAAAACCGGGTGATGCGATGGTCCGCCTGGAACTGGAAAGCGCCGGTGAATTTGAGGCGCTGCTGGAAACGGACTTGTTGGTGCGACCTGACACGGAGTTCGTGTCCCGCGCTAAGAAAATCTGTGGCCCGGATTCCGTGCGACTGATTTAGTAATGATTTTTTGGGGTTGTGTCTCAAAACCACAATGACTTTCGATCCTGACAAAGCACGAAAGGAATTGGAAGGCATCGAGCGCGAAATTGATGCCCTGGGAAACAATTCCTCTGATAGGGCCACGGAAGAACGAATCGAACAACTCAGCGAGCAGGTGCGCCAGCTCCGCGCCGATTTAGCGACGCATCCATCTGCCTGGTATCGCGTCCAATTGGCGCGACATCCACAGCGGCCCCATACGTTGGATTACGTGCAACATCTCTTTCAGGATTTCACGGAAATTCACGGTGACCGGGGCTTCGGTGATGACCCTGCCCTGGTGGCAGGCTTGGCGCGGTTTCACGGCCAACCGGTGGTTGTTGTCGGCCATCAGAAAGGCCATGATACGCAGCAAAAGCTCCGCCGCAATTTTGGAATGCCGAAGCCGGAGGGCTACCGGAAGGCACTGCGAGTCATGAAATTAGGTGCGAAGTTCCATCGTCCCATTATCAGCTTCGTGGATACACCCGGAGCTTACCCAGGCATCGACTCCGAAGAACGTGGCCAAGCTGAAGCGATTGCTCGCAACTTGCGGGAGATGGCGCGCCTACCAGCACCCATTGTCGTCCTCATCACCGGAGAAGGGGGCAGCGGCGGCGCTCTTGCAATTGCCGTCGGAGACCGCATCCTGATGCTGGAGAACGCGGTTTACAGCGTCATCTCCCCGGAAGGTTGCGCCTCCATCACCTGGCGCGACAGCGCCAAAGCTGAACAAGCCGCTGAAGCATTGAAAATCACAGCCTACGACTTACAATCTTTGGGCATCATAGATCAGGTGATTGCGGAACCATTGGGCGGCGCGCATGCAGACCCGCCAAAAATGGCGCAACTCCTCGACCCGATCCTGGAGAAATCTCTCTACGAACTCCAGCAGATGCCAGTCCCGGAGTTATTGGAAAGGCGCTACCAGAAATTCCGCCTGATGGGCCAATGCTTCCGGGATGGGACTGGTTAACACTGCGCAGTTTCTCTCCAGACTCAGCGCTTTTCCGTCGTTGGAAGTGTTATCTTTGCGCCTGGCAAGTAAACTCGAGGCCAGATGGTTAAAACAAACGCCAATATGCCGCCGACCTGCAAGAACGCGGAGACTGCCAGCACTTTGTTGCCAAAGACCTCCAGAAACAGCAAGGCCAGACAGCGCAGCGCCAGCCCAATCGTCAGTAGAAGATAGGTAGCCCAGGTCATTGGGTCTCGCGCGGCTGTCTCACGGCTTTCGCCGCTCTTGCGCGGGAACATCCACAACGCCACCCCGCAGACCATCATAAAGAAAAATCCGATTCCAACCAGATGGACATGAACGGTGAACAGGTTCAATTGCGAGGAGGGCAGTACCTTGGCCTGCTCCAACAGCATCCACCCTCCGGCCATGCCGCCCAGCAGCAAATAAACGAGTGCGGTTTTGATAAATAAGCGGTGAATCAGAAGCATTTCTTTTATCCTCGTTGCCATCATAGCTGACGACAAAACGCTTCTTAATGACCTTTGTCACACACCAAAAACTAATCCATCTATTTGGGTCTACAGTTTTCCAGCACTATCAGCCAGATCACGCTGGTGGAACTTCGGCGTTTGTTCCGGCACTGCCTGGCCGGTAGCCGATAACCGCGTAGTCCATGCCCCCGAAGAAGGTCTCATTGAATTTGGCGACGGCGTCGTTCCAAGCTCTCTGCTTGTCCGCCTCGATCCCGCTAGAGGGTAGCGGAGGAATCAGGGGCCAGGCGGCGCTTGCTGGTGAAAGGAAATGTGTGGTAATGCGCGTCAGTCCGGCTTCCGTGAAGAGGAACCGTAATTGGGCTGGCGGAATCGGGCGAACATGCGTGGGGTCCAGAAAAAATGTCTGACTGAAGATGGCCAGACACTCCGGGTTAGGGGTTTCGACCGCCAGGATTCCCTGGGGCGCGAGTTTCCGCGCACATTGCGAAAGAAGAGACGTATAGATTTCTGGCGCCAAATGCTCCACGAATTGCGCGCAGAAAATCCCATCGAGCGACCCGTCGGGGATCGTCCTCAAGTAGTCGAAAGCATCGGCCTGTACTACTTCCAGACCTTTCTCCCGGCAATGCCCTATCATATCTGCGTCCGCATCCACACCGCGAGCGAGAATTCCGGCCTCGCGCATTAACTCCAAAAATTCTCCGCGCCCACAAGCCAGATCCAGAACATTCTGGCGCCCTCGGAAGAAGGGGAGATAAAAATTCTGTCGTCTCCGGATTTCCTCTTCCGTTCCCCGAAAATGTTGCTCCAAATGGAAGTAGTCCACCCGGGGGATGGAAGTTGCTTTACCCGAAACACCCGCAGAAGCCGTTGGAAGGCGGACATCCTCCGCCCTGGCCTGCGCCGCCACGCGCTGGCGCAACAACCGCAGTTCGTTCTGGACCAACCCCATGATTTTTTCTTGCAGCGCGTTGCCCTGCCGGAACAGCGTGCCGTCGTAACTCCATCGCTGGATTTTCATTTGCTCATCCAAATACTCGCGCAACGCAGCCAGCCGCTGTGCGTTTTCCTGAATCCCGGCAAACTGTTGCCGCAACGTCTCATCAAAACTCTGTTGCTGGAGCTTTAACTGTTCCTCCAAACGTTCGCTCCGTGCGCACTGCTCCGTCGCCCGTTGGTGCAACTCATCCAAGGATTCGACCACGGCCCGGTTGAACTCCCTTTGTGGGCGGAACTGCCAGTCCAGCATTCGAGCGATAACCCGCTGAATCATTTGGATCAACCTGTGGGCCAAGCCCGGCCGCTGACTGGCTGTTCCAATTGCTGCCGCCAAAAGGATTGCCCTCGCACGCCCATTCCTCTCAGGCTCCCGAGGGCCAGAAGAGCCACTCGGAACCTCCAGGCGGCGGCGGATTTCCTCCCGAACTTCCCGGAGCTTTTGTGCAACATCCTGGCTTGGGTTTGGCGAGGCAGACATGAACGAACTGGATCTCCTTTCGGGTTTCCAAATTCAGGCTGGCACGGGAGGGTGTACAGAGAGTTTGCGGGAAACCACCTGAGCCTCGAGGTTCGCGATTCCCGCAACGCGACGCTCGGCAATCACCTGGAAGGTCAGCACGTCATCCAACCAGTCGTGGCTGCTGCCGTCCGGTGATTGCGTGGCAATGGTGAGCGTGTACTCCTGCGGGACGAGGCGGCAAGCAAAAACGAAATTCACCTCGCAAAATTCGCCGCGCTCCATCGGGCCGGGACAGGCGTCTTCCAATTCCGTGTTGGTCCCGTAAACCTCCATCCCGATGCGCGTGCGAATCAAGATGCCGACTACCGGATGCGGGTGAGGCTGCCGGAAATAAACGAGGACACGGACGCACAATTTTTCTCCGGAACGGAACACACGGACCCGCTGGCCCGCCGCATCGAAAAGCTCCACCTTCATCACCACGGCCTGCTGATCCCCGTGACGATAGCTGTATTGGAGCGGCTCGAGCACTTCGGAAGTGATTTCCGCAGCCGGCGGCGCGGGCATTCCTTCCTCGAAGACGCGCTGCCGCTCCAGGACGAGGCCGTTGTAGCGATTCACTACGTCGTTCGGATCTCCCTCGGCCAGCGCGCGGCCTCGATGAAGCAGCATAGCCCGGTCGCAAAGCAATTTCACCAGTCCCAGATCATGCGTCACCAGTAACACCGTCACTCCCTGCCGCCGCAACTCCTCAAACTTCCGGATGCAACGGTTCACGAAGATCGCATCGCCCACCGCCAGCACTTCATCGACGACCAGGATTTCTGGATTTATGTGAATGGCGATGGAAAATGCCAGGCGCAAATACATCCCTGTGGAGTAAGTCTTGACAGGCCGATCCATAAATTCCCCGATTTCGGCGAACCGTTCGATCTGCGGAAAATTTCTTCCCATTTCCGCCCGCGAAAGCCCTAGAATTTCACCGTTCAGGTAGACGTTTTCCCGGCCAGTAAATTCCGGGTTGAATCCGGCTCCCAGAGCCAGCAAGGCGGCGATGCGGCCCTCGGTGATTACCCGTCCCCGGCTGGGTTCCAGAGTTCCCGCGATCATTTCGAGCAGCGTGCTTTTACCGGAACCATTCGGTCCGATAATGCCATAGACGCCCCCGCGCTCGACTTCGAAGCTGATCCCGTCGAGCGCCCAAAACTCCTGATGGTGGGAGCGCCGGTTGCCGGTCAAAATTTCCTTGAGCCGCGCCGCCGGATTCCGATACACCCGGTACATCTTAGCCAGATTCTGCACTTGAATCGCCGTTGCCATCAGATGAAATCCGCAAAAGACTTCTTCGTCTTATGAAACCAAGCGTATCCCAACCAGAACACCGCCAGGGAAACAATCCAGAGAATCACCAGCGGTTCATTGGCGGGCAGAGAGTTTTCCAAGAATATCGCCCGGTAGGAGACGACAATCGTATACATCGGGTTTTTCTCCAAAAGCCAGAGCCAACGTTGCGGCAGCGCCGCTTCCGCATAGCAAATCGGGGTAAGAAAAAACCAGGCTGTCAGCAGAAAACCCATGATCTGCCCCGTATCCCGAAGAAAAACTCCCAACGCTGCCAGGAACCAGCACAAACCCGCAGTGAGCAGGATCTGTGGGAGAAGGATCAGTGGGAAATAAATAGCCATCCACGGGGTACCCCCGGCCCAAACCAGCAAGATGGCCAAACCGAAAGTTTCCGTCACTAGGCTAGCCAACGTCAGATTTGCGGGCAGGATTTCTAAAGGAAAGATGACCCGCTTGACGAATCCGCTGTGGTCCCACACCACGTTCGGGGATCGTCCAACGGCCTCGCTAAACGCCATCCACGGAAGCATCCCGCAAAAGAAATACAAAACATAGTCGCCTGCACTCTGGCCGGGCTTGAAGCGCACACCCATGACGATCCCAAACACAAAAAAATAAACCATCATCAAAAGCAGGGGATGAATCAGCGTCCACCATCCTCCTCCCATCGACCCCCGGTACCGACCCAGAATGTCTCGTTGTGCCATGGAAACAATCAATGAACGGTACCGCAGGATCGTGTGGAAGGGATGCCAGAGGAACCCAAAGAAGCTCTGGATCAGGTGGCGAGTGCAACCCTTGCTTTCAACCTCGGCAGTGCCTAATTGAACGCGATAATCTGTGCTGCTCATATTGGACAACTACGCCCTCTTTAGATTTCCTCGACACTTAACTTTGCTTTTTGCAATGCTATCTATTCCTCGGATCATCTTTCGGGTTCACGTAATTCACCCTCCACGGTCCCATGCCATGGAGTTGAATGATGGTTTCCTGTTCCGTCCAGGCAAAGTGCCTCGTTCCCACCGGCATCACCATGAAGGCCCCGATGGGAAGGTTTTTGGCGACCGTCGGATCGAACGTTTCGCCCATCCCAACGTGCAAGGCGCCCGAGATCACCGTCACGTGCTCATCGGCTGTGTGCCAGTGCGGCTGAACTTTGTAGTTAGCGGGAAATTTGAGGCGCATGGTAAACAGACCCTCCTGGGTGGGATCCCCTTTCACCACCACCAACTTTGCTCCAGGGAGCAACGAAGCGGGGCCATCCGTCCACTGCAATCCATCTGGCATGTACATGATGGCCTGCCCTCTGGCGGACACGCTGAGCAAGCTCATCGCTGCCAACATTAGAAGTCCTAATCGTCGGAAGCTGCTCTTCATGGCATCCTTTCTCCCTCCTTTATTTATTTCTTAAGACTCCGGAGGGTAATAAAGTTCTTTGGGCCAACGTTCCCTCACGGGGCCAGTTTTCCGTGCCCGGCAATAGATGATCTCCCCGCGCAACTCCAGCGAGCACTGTATTTTTTGCAGCATATCCTGCACCCAGGTAAAGTAGGATTCCGGCCTTCCGTAATCTCCGGTTTCCAACAGTTCCACAATAAACCCGGCGGCCTCCATCAGCATGGCGATTTCTCTAGGTGCATATTCCCGGCTGTGGCGGGGGTCCACCCGGCCATCTTCGCCCGGCTTGATGTAGGAGTGAAATATTCCCGGATGGTAGCCGTGCAGAACGGCGTGTACGCTCCGCAGGCCGGTGATGTTCGGGGTGCTCAGCACCAGACAGCCATCGGGAGCCAAAACGCGGTTGATCTCCGCCATCATGTGCATCGGATCGGTGGACAGGTGTTCCAGCACCTCACAACAGAGCACCGTGCGGAAGTGGGCGTCTGGATAGGGGAAACGATCGCGTTCCGCATCAAAAAGGTCCACGGGACAGGAGAACGCCTCGTCGGTAATCGAGGTCGCCGACGGCATATGGGTTTGCCCGGAGCGACCATAGTAAGCTCCCCTCACCTCTCCATAGCCCAGATATTTTCGCAGCGCTGGCGTCAATTGCAAATAACATCCTAATTCCAGGACTCGGTCTTCCGGTCCGCCCGGCGGAATGATTCGCAACGTGTGCACTAAACGTTTCCGATGTACCAGGGCATAGTCTTCCACTAACGGCGAAGCGTGCGAGAATCCAATGACGTATTCTTCGAGTTCCTCGAGAGGGCGGGATGGTGAGGAGCTTTCGGCAGCGGACGCAGCAGACGAGGTTGCTGAGTGCTCCTCGGAACTCCTCGGAATCTCCAGGCCGATTCGCTGCCGGAGGAACCCGGCGTACTGGTCCGCCACCAAGGGCCAACTGCATTCCTGCGCTGCGTATTCGCGAGCCTTTTCGCCGATAGCTCGCCGCAACTCCGGCTCGCCCAATAAAACCTTCATGTATTCATAGAGCCAGTCCACCTCTCGATCATCCACGGGAATTTTAATGGCGGCGTCTTCCGGAAGCTCCCGAAACGCTCCAATTTCGGAGACCATCGTCGGCTTACCCAACGCGAGCGCCCGCAGCAGCGTGCCGGAAGTTTCGCCTACCGTAGGCCGCCGCAGATTGAGGCAAACATCGCAGGCCCTCATGCAGGTGATGAAAGTATCCAAGGGGACATAGCCCAGCAGTCGCGCTGCCTCTTGCAAACCCAGTTTCGCGATGAGCGGGCGTAGCGGATAATACGGCTGCTCTTCTCCGACCAGGATCAAGCGGGTATTTGGATGCTCACGATGGAGCCGAGCAAAAGCCCGCAGGGCCTCCTCGATTCTCTTATAGGGTTTCAGGAAACCGAAAACCCCAAAGACAGCCGTGGATTCCCCCAAAGGCATTTGCGCCAGTTCTGCCACCTGCCTTCGCGCTAAAAACCCATCCACGTTGGGAAGTTCCACGCCGTGGGGAATCTTACGAACCGGAAGCGCAAATCCGCCCTCTCGCAGCAAGTCCACCATGTAATCGCTATGGACGATGACCCCCTGGTTGTTTTCAATCAGCCGCCGGTTCATCGCAATGCCGTGATAATCGGGCTCCTGCAAGCCGGCCCGCACTCGCCGCGCCCGCTTCAAAGCTCCCACGCCTGCATTATACTCCACCTCCCGGAAGTATCCTTCCCAGTCCTGACGGACGATAGTCGCCTCTGCCAGCAAATAATGCAGGTTAAATTCATGCAGCACCAGGACTCCTGGAATCCGTACCGCCAAATCATAGATGTACACGTGGAAGGGATTGTTTCCGATCTGGTAAAGCACAATGTCGTAGCAGCTCGTGCGGTAGTCCGGTTCAAATTCACGCCAGTGGCGAATCCGCACGTTTTCCGGGATGGAATTATTCGAAAGCTCGTAGTCCTCGATGAAAACGTCCAGCCGTTCTACCCGCGCCGCCAGATGCGGCAGGAGAGATTCACTGTAATCAGAAATTCCCGAGGGCTTTGGATTCAGAGGAGAGAAAAAAGCAATTCTCATTGCAGTTCAGCGGTGAATACTGCCAGGGGAGAAGGTACCCGCATTCGCAGGGGCAAGCGCTCTGCGTCGGTGGAGAGCCAAAGCTCGAAGGTCATTTCTTGATTCTGGCTGGGATAAGTGACTACAAACTTTTCCGTGGGCCGCTGCTGCCCGCGGAACGGCACGGTCTCGGAGCCTGCCGCTCGAACGCGCACAGTGAAGCTGCCTCCCCGATATAGCGTTCCCGAATCCGATGGCTTGCCTTCCGCCAACCGGCTTCGGAAATAATAAAGGAAGGTGATCGGGTCCTGCGCGCATTCGGGAATCGAGTCGGTGGTCGTCTGGCCATTCCGAGTTCGATGGGCTTCATGGGCAACCTGGTCGAATTCGATGGTTTCCTCCCACCACTTCTTGGTCCCGTCATCCACATCCTCTCGGAATTGGAGGGAACAGAGGCCCTCGCCGGCAGCCACAGAGGAGGAGGAGTGCCGGAGCACATACTGGGGTAAGCTGATTTCTACCGTCATTTGAAAATGCGTTTCGGTGGCGGAGGGAGATGCCTCCAGAATCGCTTCCCCCAAATTCAATCCGCTGGGCCAGAGGAGGCGATAAGTCAGCCTTTCCCCGCTGGTTAAAGGGCTAAATGATGGAGCCGCTCGGGCAACGGGGTCGCCGGACGAAGCGCCCAGCAGTATCACCCAGCCTACGGTAACCATCCAGACTTTCCGGCTTTGCTTCAATAGAGATTCTCCTTTGTAAGGTAACTGTAGCACACTTTGATCCCCCCTGCCCGGGGAGGCGGATTCCTGGACGCACTCCTCATTCCGCGTTCACAACAACCGTTTCGCGAACCTGGAAGTACTGCTCCAGCGCCTCCCGCCAGTGCGGCAGCCCTTCCAATCCCAACTGCACCAGACGCCGGCAGTCAAGCACAGAATATGGCGGGCGCCTGGCAGGACGATGGGCTTTACTGGAATCAATGGGCACAACCTTCACGGGATTCGTCAGCCTGCCAACAATGGCCTGCGCAAACTCATATCGCGTACACTCGCCGCTCCCGGCAACATGCAGGATTCCAGTAGCATCAGTTTCGATGAGTTCCGCAATTTTCTGCGCCAGTTGCTTTGTCCAGGTGGGGCACCCTCGTTGGTCTGCGACCACTTCCAATTCCGGCTTGGATTGGGCCGACCTCAGAATCTTTTCAATAAAATTTGTGCCGTGCAAACCATAGAGCCAGGACGTGCGAATTACCAGGGTCTTTGCGCCGTGCCGCTCCGTTTCCAGAACTTCTTTTTCTCCTTCCAGTTTGCTCTGTCCGTAAACATTGATGGGGTTTGTCGCATCCGTTTCCTGATATGGCGCGCGCTTGCTGCCGTCGAAAACGTAGTCGGTGCTGATATGAAACAACCGTGCCCCCACTTTCCCAGCGGCCCGCGCCATGTTGCCGGCTCCTCGTGCATTCACGGCAAATGCCCGTTCCGGGTCTCGCTCACAGCCATCTACGTCTGCAAAAGCAGCGCAATTGACGGCCAGATTGGGTTTCCATTGTTGGAAGAGGCGGACGATTGCTGCCTCCTCCGTGATATCACAGGCAGCATGATTCAGAGTCAGGACATCGTGGCTTTTTGCCAGCAGAGCAGCGATGTCCATTCCCAACATCCCACCAGCACCTGTGATGGCAATCCGCATAGGATTTCAGTATAAACCCAGAACAACCGATCCAAGTTGCGCACAATCTGGGCCGCGCGGGTCACGCCAGCCGGCATATTAATCCGACCTGGGATAGAGAGCGGTCGTCCCGAACTCAGACAGGTAGATTTGATTTTCATCCGGGGGCAGGAATGCGGCCCGGAAGGAAGACTCTGCCAAGCGAGTCATTTCTTTCATGGTCAGCCCAAACGTCTTCTGAGCTAATAAATATTCGCGATTGAGATCCGTTCCAAACAGCGCCGGATCATCGGTGTTCAGCGAGAGCAGCACACCCTGTTCCAGGTATTGGCGCAAAGGGTGGCTGGCCATCTGCCGCAAAACGCCCGTCCGCAGGTTGCTGGTCAGGCAAATATCCAAAGGGAGTTGTTTTTCGGCGAGAACCTTAACTAAACTGGCGTCTCTGGCCGCCGTCAGGCCGTGCCCAATGCGTTCCACACCTAAAACATCCAGGGCGGTCCACACTGACTCCGGTCCCGCCGTTTCCCCGGCATGTGCCGTCAAGTGCAGACCTTCGCGCCGGGCGCACGCGAATACTTCGCGAAAAATCTCCGCCGGAGCCTTTTGCTCATCGCCCCCGATTCCGAATCCGATCACCCCTCGCTGCTTCAGCGCAGCCGCCGTGTGAGCCACTTGGAGGGCTGCTTCGGGACCAAATTGGCGTACCGCATCAAAAATCCATTGCACCCGAATGCCGGATTCTTTCCTCACTCGCTCGTAACCGGCAGCGATCCCCTCAAAACTGCTCGGAACATCCTCGCCTTTCCACAGCATCACCCCCGCCGAGATGGTGACCTCAGCATAGCGCACGTTCTGGCTCGCCAGCCGCCGGAGCGCATCGTAGGTAATCAGTTCGTAATCTTCCGGCGTTCGCAAATGCTCGCAGACGGTTTTAAATGCTTGCAAGAAACCCTGAAAGTCGGTTGTGCTGTAGAGCTGCCGGACGGCTGTCTCGCCTTTTTCCACCAGCGGCGTCCGGTGCCGCCGGGCCAACTGCCATAGCATCTCCGGCTCCACGCACCCCTCCAGATGCACGTGCAGCTCCGCCTTGGGCAATTGCGCGATGAATTGTTCCAGGGAAGGCATATGCCGGATAGATTACCATTGATTCCCTGGACCCCTTATTGCCAGGTTTTTAAGGGAACCTGCCTGGCAGTGGAGCTATTTCCGTGCACCAAAGATCGCTGTGCCAATGCGGACGATCGTGGCTCCTTCTTCAATCGCGATGGTGAAATCGTGGCTCATACCCATGGAAAGATCCCGCAGTTGAGCGAAGCCGGCTCCTTGCCATCGGTCACGCAGCTCGCGGAGACGCCGGAAATAAGGACGCGATCCTTCTGGGTCGGAAGTATAAGGCGGTATCGCCATCAGACCGCGCAATTCCAGGCGGTCGAGCGAGGCGACCACAGAAGCCAACTCTGAGACCTCGGATTCCGAAGCGCCAGTTTTGGTGGCTTCCTCGCTTAGCTTCACCTCGATGAGGACGGAGATTTTTTTCTCTGCTTTTGCAGCAGCTTGCTGAAGCCGGAGGGCCAACCGTTTGCTATCCAGAGTCTGAATCCAGTCAAAGGCCATTGCCTGATGAACCTTATTCGATTGCAAGTGCCCGATCAGGTGGAAGGTCGCGCCTGGCAAGTTCAGATAGGGAAGTTTCTGCTGGAATTCTTGCACGCGGTTTTCGCCAAAATCACGCAACCCGCACTCATACGCTTGCTGGATTTTCTCCGGTGGAAAGGTTTTGGAGACGGCGACCAGGCGGATGGAGGCCGGATCGCGGCCAGCGCGGGAGGCGCTTTCGGCAATCTGTTCCCGGACGCGGGCAATATTGACGGCAATATCCACGGCAGACAAATCGCTGAATAAAATTCATTCTAGCACCTCTGGATTGGAATCCACTGACGGCCAAGAAGTGTTATGCTGGTATTCATTCCATTTTGGCCTGTAAACCATTGCAGTATCCGGGAAAGCTCATTACTTTTGAAGGATTAGACGGTTGCGGCAAGAGCACGCAACTGGCGCGGGAAGCCAAGCGTCTCAGCCAGCGGGGAATTCCGGTGACCGCAACGCACGAGCCGGGAGGAACCAAAGTGGGCCAGCATATCCGGGAGATCGTCCTGCACGCAGCCTCCGGCGCAATGACTTCCTTTACCGAACTGGCTTTGATGTTCGCGGCTCGGGCGCAGCATGTGGAGGAGGTGATTGTGCCTGCCTTGCAATCCAGCCGCACGGTGCTCTGCGACCGGTTCACGGATTCCTCGGTGGCCTACCAGGGATATGGAAGAGGGATTTCGCTGGAGGTGATTCAGGCCCTGGAAAAATCTTTGTGCCGCGGTATTCGCCCCGATCTAACCATATTCCTGGATATTGATCCCGAAATTGGGGCACAGCGGACGGATGCCCGGAATCGGGCCGCTTCCGAAAAGGAAAGCCGCTTTGAACAGGAAGGGTTGGAATTTTTCGAACGGGTACGCCAGGGATACCGAAGGATTGCCGAACAAGAACAGAAGCGGGTCCGCATCGTGGACGGGCGGGGAAGTGTCGCGGAAGTCCACGCCCACATCAGCAGCCTGGTAGATCAATTCTTGGAAGTCTCATTTCCCAGGAGCCGGAATGGGGTTTGAGGAATATTTCGGCAACAAGAATACGGTGGAATTGCTGCGGGGAATGTTGGCGCGCAATCGTTTGCCGCATACGGTGTTATTTTCCGGCCCTTCCGGGGTCGGCAAGTACACTCTGGCGCAAATGCTGGCCAAGTCGCAACATTGCCTAGAGCAGGAAAATGATTTTTGCGGGGAATGCCGGAATTGCCGTCTCATTGGGATGGCGGATGACCGATGGGCCGCTGTGGAACGGGCTGAGCAAGAAAGAGAAAAACTGACCAAGCGGCCCCGAGAGATTCCCCTGCTGATCCAGCATAGCCCGGATGTCTTGTTATTGCCCCCGAATGGCCCGTTGCGGCTATTCCAGATTGAGCAGGCGCGGCACTTGAAGCAGGCGCTAGCGTTCCAGCCTGCTGCGGGGCGTAAGAAGATTTTTATTCTCCCGGAAATTGAACGGATGGATGCGGCAGCGGCGAACTCCTTATTAAAATCGCTGGAGGAGCCCCCGCCCCACTCCCTTCTGCTGCTGACCACAGCGAGCGAAGCCGCCCTGCTGCCAACGATTCGTTCCCGGTGTGTTTCCTTTTGGCTCAGCCCGCTGCCGGAAAGGCTGGTGGCGGCTTTCTTGGAAAGGAAAGGCGTGGGGCGTGACGCGGCGGAACGCCGGTTGCGGGCGGCGCTGGGGAAGGGTTGCCCCGGACGGGCGTTGCGCCTGGACCTGGAGCACTACCGGCAAATTCGGGACTCTCTGCTGACGATTTTACAAGCAGGGCTCGAGGGGAAAAATTTCGCCGCCTTGTTCGCCGAAACGAGGAAGCTGGCCAACGAGAAAGAGGGGCTTGAAAATTTGCTGGATGTTCTTTATAGTCTTTTGCAAGATATCCTGCATATTGAGGCGAAGGCCAACGGGGAATCATATCGCAACGCCGATCGCCCAAAGTTACTTTGGCAGGTGGCCCACTCCCTGGGAGTGGAGGGTGTGAAGCGAGTTGGCGCACTTCTGAACTCGATGGAGCGAAATCTGCGCCGGAATGTTCCGACGCAAATTTCCTTGGAGGCTTTCGCCGCCGGCTTGGCGCCCCTGCACCGGATGTCTGAGGAGTGATGTCTGAGACATAGAAACTTCTGTAATCATGTTAGGAGTTTATAAATCTAAATAACCAACCGGAGAGCCGTCGTCTTAAACGAGGACATTGGGGGGCTCTCTACCGACATCAGAAATCCGACGCAAGGCGGCTGATGGCGGCGGAATCTTTGGAGGAGAAAGTGAACCGGAAATTAATTCGACCGTCGTTGACGGAACTCAAGGATCAGGTCATTGCAAAACAGCGGAAAAAGCCGGCTCCGCCGGAGCAGACCAACGCCGAAAATTTTTACTACGTCAAGCAAATGCAATCAAAAACTCCGATGATTATCGTTCTTCAGGATGGAGAGCAAATCCGCGGTGTCATCGAATGGTATGACAAGAACTGCATAAAAGTTCACCGACAAAATGAGCCGAACTTATTGGTTTACAAACCGAGCATCAAGTACCTTTACAAAGAAAACGACCAGGGGGAAAGATGATCGAGCCGACCGAGTTTTTTCACCCTCGGCTCCCGAAAGGCGGAGAGGGGGTAATTTCCGTTTTTCGACTATGAAGAGAAAATAGACTCTATTCCCGCTTCTTTCCCAGATAGATCTCCGAGAATCAAAACCGGCTCAGGAGGGATGGCGTCTGTTAGTGAGATGCTGCAAGCGCCACTGGCGCCGTTTTCCCGCTTCCTGATAACGCCTTTTCTCTTCCCGAGTTTCCGGAACCACCGGGGGGACCGGTCTCGGTTTCCGATTCTCATCAATGGCCACAAAAGTCAGGTAGGCGGAACTGGTGTGCTTCCGCTGATGCGTGAAGTTGTCTTCCCGGAAGACTTTCACTCCGACTTCCATCGAACGATGAAACGCCCGGTTGACTGACGCCTTCAGGACGATGATTTCCCCCACACGGATCGGGTACCGAAAGTCCACATGGTCCACAGAAGCGGTGACGACATAAGAACCACAATGGCGCTGGGCGGCAATGGCTGCCAGCATGTCCACCATATGCATGACGGTCCCGCCCAGAATGTTGCCGAGCGGATTGGCGTCGTTGGGCAAAACGACTTGGGCAATCTCCGCCTGGGACTCGCGAACCAGCCGGGGAGGCTGCAATTTCTCTTTAGCCATCGGATACCTCAGAACTCGATTTTGTAACTGCTTGGGTTGTTGCTATCATAACGAAGCGAGAGCAGCCCCACAAGCCCGCTGGAGCCTCGGCGGGCAATTCGAACCTAGTGGAAAAGAATAAGCTCATGGCAAATAGCCGGCTCGAAACCCTGATTCAGCTCGTGGAGAAAAACCCGCAAGATTCTTTCGTGCGTTACGGGCTGGCCATGGAGTATGCCCGGCAAGAACAATATCAGCAAGCGATGGAACATTTCGGAAAGCTTTGGGAAATCAACCCGGATTACACCGCAGCGTATTACCAGGCTGGCCAGATGCTGGTCAAGACAGGACAGATCGAGGAGGCCGGGAGAATTTTTCGAAAAGGGATCGAAGTGGCTGCACGTTTGGGGGACCTCCACGCGAAGAGCGAATTGGAAGCGGCGCTGGAACAATTATAGCCAGAGCGCTGGGCGTTCTTTCGGGGATTACGATCGCGCAGAACCATCGAGGTACAGCCCTTTAGAATTCTTGGGCATTTTGAATACTCCCGTTTCTTCGATGCGGCGAAGCAACCTTATGGCCCTCGAGGATGTCTGTTATAATGAATTCACAAATTTCTATTTCGGCGATAACAGGATGTTGAAAACTAAACCAAAGACTTTAGGGGAGTTGCGACAGAGTTCCTTCGCGGAGGAGCGGTATAAGATTCGCTACGTAAAGGACGAGATGCGGCAAAACCTCATCGAGCATTTGCAAAGCGGCGAGCGAATTTTTGAGGGGATCATTGGATATGATGACACCGTGGTGCCGCAAGTCGTCAATGCGATTTTATCCCGCCATAATTTCATCTTGCTGGGACTGCGCGGCCAGGCCAAAAGCCGCCTTTTGCGCTCCCTGGTGACTTTGCTCGACGAAGAACTGCCGGTCATCGCCGGCTGCGAGATCAATGACAACCCCTACGCACCGATCTGTCGCTCCTGCCGTTTGCTTCTCGAAGAGAAAGGCGAAGCGGCGCCGGTGGCATTTCTGCCGCGCGAGTTTCGTTATGTAGAGAAACTGGCCACGCCCGACGTAACCATCGCCGACATGATCGGGGATATTGATCCGATCAAGGCAGCTCGCGGGGGCCATCAGCTTTCCGATGAACTCACCATTCACTACGGGCTATTGCCCAGAGCCCACCGAGGGATTTTTGCCATCAATGAACTGCCGGATTTAGCAGGAAAAATTCAGGTCGGTCTGTTCAACATCATGCAAGAAGGCGACGTGCAGATCAAGGGTTATCCGATCCGCTTGCCGCTCGATGTGGCCTTGGTATTTACGGCGAACCCTGAGGACTACACGGCGCGGGGGAAAATCATCACGCCGCTGAAGGATCGCATCGGCTCAGAAATCCGCACCCATTACCCGCAGACAACCGAAGAAGGCGTGGCCATCACCCAGCAGGAAGCCTGGCTGGAGCGAGGTCAGAAACTCACGGTTCCTCCTTTCCTCCAGGAAGTTGTGGAGGAGATTGCTTTCCTAGCTCGCGCCGATAAGAAAGTGGATAAGAGGTCGGGGGTCAGCCAGCGCCTTCCCATCACCTGCATGGAAAATGCCGTGTCAAACGCTGAACGGCGGGCGATTGGGAACGGCGAAGAAGAAATTGTTCCCCGGATTACGGATGTTTATGCCGGCCTGCCAGCAATCACCGGCAAATTCGAACTCGAATACGAAGGCGAGATCAAAGGCGCGGATAACGTGGCGCAGGAATTGATCCGAGGCGCGATTGGCAAGGTTTTCCAGAAATATTTCAACGGCACCGACCTGCAAGCGATTGTGCAGTGGTTTGAACTGGGCGGGTCGCTGAAGGTTTCCGAATCTGCTTCCGCGGAAGAGGTCGTGGCCGGATTAAAGAAAATTCAGGGACTGCTGGAGAAAACCGCAGTGCTCGGCGTGAAACCAAAAGACAAGCCAGGACTGGCGGCTTCGGCGGGCGAGTTCATCCTGGAGGGACTCTACACCCACAAACGCATCGGCCGCACCGAGGAGCGTGGTTTCTTCGCCGAGGAAAAAGCCCATGCGACCCCGCTCCGGGAAGAGTACCGCACCCCCCACAAACGTCCTTATAATTGACAGTCCGACCCTCGGACTGTCATCCCGAGGAACGAAGCGACGAGGGATCAGAGTGAATTTCCAAATCCATTTCGTAAATTGCGCAGCGCAGGTTCACCGTGAAGTTCATCAATTACATAAAATATCAAGGAGATGATTGGGACTCCCTGGATACGGAAGAGTTACTCCATCGTCTGGCCGATTTTCTGCTCCAGAGCGGCTTCCCCTCTTCCTATTAT
>JACQGE010000019.1 GCA_016199675.1 Acidobacteriota bacterium
GCCGATTATACCCCGATTGCGGCGCGGGAGCTATTTCTCCTCTCCGCCGATGCCGTATACTGACTTGGTTTACACATTTGGATGGTCGCCAAGATGGCAGGTTCACAATTCCCGAAACTGATCGAATTGATGGCGCGACTGCGAGGCCCCAATGGCTGCCCCTGGGATCGCCAGCAGACCTATGACACCATCAAGCCGTATTTGCTCGAAGAAACCTACGAGGTCGTAGATGCCATCGGCCAGCGAGACTGGGAGGAACTCGCCAATGAACTGGGCGATCTGCTGCTCCAGATCGTGTTTTTTGCTCAAATGGCTGCCGAAGACGGGCGCTTCACCATCGAGGACGTGATTGAGCGGATTCACACCAAGATGGTGCGCCGTCATCCGTATGTCTTTGGCGACACCAAAGCCGAAACCCCCGCCGACGTGATTCGCAATTGGGAAGTCCTCAAGGCGGAGGAAAAACGCCAGCGGCTGGCGGAACGAGGCGTTTCGGTTCAACCACCGGAGTCGGTGCTGGAAGGGATCCCTTCCAACATCCCCTCGTTGCTCGAAGCCTACCAACTGGGCACGCGGGCCTCACACGTGGGCTTCGACTGGAAACACTGGCAAGACCTTTTGGACAAACTGCAAGAAGAAATCACTGAACTGAAGACTGAGGCTGGTGAAAACCCGCCCCGCCCGGCACCCACAGCAGCGGTCCACTCCCGATTGGAGGACGAAGTCGGCGACCTGCTTTTCACGGCGGTGAATATCGCCCGCTTTCTCCGTGTGGAGCCGGAAAGCGCGCTGCGCAAGACGAATCAGAAATTTCGCCGCCGCTTTCAATGGATCGAAAAAGAACTCCAGAAGGCTGGCAAGTCACCCCGCGAAGCCACGCTGGCCGAGATGGACGCTCTCTGGGAGCGCTCCAAAGAAGAAGAAATTGACTCCTGAAACAATAAAAATCCTCATCTGGGACTGCCACTCGCTCGAAGACCTAGAGCAGTGCGTCGCGGTGCAGAAAGCGGTGTGGGGCTGGGAAGACCTTGACCTGCTGCCTCTGCGCCTGTTCGTCGTGGCGCGAAAAATCGAAGGGCAGGTGATTGGAGCCTTCGAGCCTTCGGGGAAGATGATCGGTTTCTGCCTGGCGGTTCCGGCCCTACATGGTTCCACAGTCTATTTGCACTCCCACATGCTGGCGGTGCTGTCGGAATACCGCGAGCAAGGAATCGGGCAGCGGCTCAAGTGGGAGCAGCGCCGCAACGCCCTATCGAGAGGGATTGGCCTGATCGAGTGGACATTCGACCCACTGGAGGTCAAAAACGCCTACTTCAACCTGGAGCGGCTGGGGGCAGTTGCCCGGCGCTATGTGGAGAACCAGTACGGCATCAGCTCCAGCCCCCTGCACCGCGGCCTGCCGACCGACCGTTTGGTCGCAGAATGGTGGCTGGAGTCTCCCCGCGTGGCGGCGCTATCGAAAAGAGAATCTGTAGAACGAGGCGAAATCCGCCAGCGCATCGCCGTACCCTTGGATGTTGCGCAAGGCAGCGCCCCAGGGAAATCGCTGGCCGAGTTCCAACTCGCCCTGCGCCGCCAGTTTCAGGAAGCCTTCGCGAAGGGGCTGGCTGTGGTGGGGTTTGAGATTTCGGAAAAGACAGGAACTTATGTACTGGGGTCGTGGATGCCGCAGCGCCAGGGGAATCCTAAAGATCGTGAGGAGATATGAGTCCAACCATATTTCGTGAGCGAGGATTTCGGTTCTTTTTCTTCTCACTCCGCACGTGGAGAAGCAAAATTTTGGCTGGAGCCGGAAATTGAGCTGGCCCAGAACTACGGTTTGACGGAAGCCGATCTGCGAGTTATAAAGGAACTAATTGAGGAGCACAAGAATGAAATCGAAAGCGCATGGCACAAGCATTTCGGACGTTGAGGTAACCAACATTTCAAAACACGGGTTCTGGCTGCTCATTGGAGAGAAAGAGCTATTCCTTCCCTTCAAAGAATTCCCGTGGTTCGAGGGAGCCTCGGTTTCGGCCATTCTGAATGTCCAACTCCCTCAACCCCATCACCTGTATTGGCCCGACCTGGACGTAGATTTAGCCGTGGAATCCATTGAGCATCCAGAAAAGTTCCCTTTGGTGGCGAAGCCGGGAAGAGAATGATCCAGGGCTAGGAAAAACGCTCGCCGTGGCTACCCGCAGTATAATCTAGCTCTCATCGAGATAAGCGCCATGAAAGGATATGCTTTGTGGGCGAACGACTAACAATCGAGCAGGCATCCAAGCTCTTGTTCGACTGGATGAGGCGGCAACCTGATGAAGTGAAATCCCAACAGGCTGCACTTGAATACTATGGCCGATATTTCTCCCCTGAAAATATCGATAAGATTACCCAAGAGGGCTTCAAGGATTTCTTGCTACTAAAGAACAACCGACATTGGAGCGGAATTCATCGGCAATCGAGCATCTATTCCGACATGAACCGTCTGCAGCAATGTCTTAGAATCCTACTCGACGAATCATTGGAAATTGAAAACCGATTGGAACGCATTATTCCAAAGAATGGCCCAGCGTTCATCAAGGGTTTGGGCAAGGCAGTGATAACGCCGCTCCTGATGTGCGTCTATCCGGACAAGTACGCTGTTTACAATCGCATCAGCGAGGAGGGATTGGAAAGGCTCGGGCGAAAGACATTCAAAGCCAGCGAGCCTTTCGCAAGGCGGTACTTGGCCCTCAACCGTGCCTGCCACGAAATTAGCAAGGAGATTCAACAGCCATTGTGCTTGGTGGACTCAATGTTTTCGCTCATGGTACACGGGACTGGTTCACCCCTCATCGTGCCTCAAGGCAGTGGTTCTGACACGCCCGAAGAGCCCAGGACTGTGGGTGGGGAGGAAGTCGCCCTCTCGTTCCCGATGGAGAAATTCCTTCAGGAATTCCTTGTCGAGAACTGGACCAAAACAGCATTAGGAAAGGAGCTTGATCTGTATATTGAAGATGAGGATGTGGCTACCGAATACCAGACCGATGTCGGCCGGATCGACATTTTAGCCCAAGACAAAAGTACGAAAGACTGGGTGGTTATTGAACTGAAGAAGGGCAGGGATAGCGACAAGGTCGTGGGCCAAGTACTCCGCTACATGGGCTGGGTGAAAAAGCACAAGGCCGGGTCGAATGAGAACGTGCGGGGCATCATCATTACCAATGAGTCGGATGATCGAATTAAGTACGCTATGCTGGTGACTCAGGGCATTTCGTTTTATACCTATCGGGTGAGCTTTGAACTCGTTCCCGAGCAGCCGCTTTAACTTGCTGCCTCCCGCCTTACCGTTCCGCGCGCTCGATCCAGCCGCCGCCGATGACCAGATCGTCCTGGTAAAACACGGCGGCCTGGCTACCAATCTCCTTGCAAGCGGGGAATCAGAACAAGGCCAAGACGGCTTCTTCGGGATCGTTTTGAAATGCCACAACCGCCTCGCATTGTGTGCGGAGCATTTCCGCAATTTCATCCGATGAACAATTTCCCCGGCGCAACCAGATCACTTTTGGGGGAGGATGTAGCAGTATGCTCATCTCTCCGAAGTCTGCATCTTTAGTCACAATCGTAAAAGCATTCTCTCGCGCATAGTTCCAGACGACCTCGTCCTGCGCCCTCTCCAGCCCGATTCGGCTAACGTGTGCACAATCGGGATAGAGGTCAGCGAGGCGTTCGACGAGGGAGGGGGGAAGGTTTTGGTCAAAGAGAAGTTTCACTGGCGATCACGGTGAGGTGGCTCTCACGATCTGCGGCGTAACTAAGGCAAGCCAGAATGTCCTCTTTCGTGAGGTAAGGGAAGTCAGCGAGAATCTGTTCCTGCGTCATCCCGGAGGCCAAATAAGACAGCACGTCGTAAACGGTAATACGCATACCCCGGATGCAGGGCTTTCCTCCCCGCTTGCCAGGTTCGATGGTGATTCGCTCCTGATATTTCATAGGCACAGTATAAAGTCCCTGTAGTTCCGAAGCAAGACCGGCCATGATGAAGGCTTGACCGTGCTCTACTTTTCCACCCGCTCGATCCATCCCCCGCCAATGACTAAATCGCCCTGGTAAAACACGGCGGCCTGGCCGGGGGTGACGGCACGCTGCGGGGCGTCGAATTCGACACGCACGCCGGTAGTTTCTGAGAAGAGCGTCGCGGGGGCGGGGGTGTGCTGGTGGCGGATTTTGGCCTCGATGCGCAGGCCGTCAGACGGCGTTTCTACAGCGATCCAGTTCGTGTCGCGCACAAAGCAGGTTCGTGAAAGGAGCGCATCTCCATCGCCTACAACCACTCTGCGGTTGGCCGGGTCGAGAGAAATAACATAAAGAGGATTGCCCACGGCGACACCCAATCCCTTGCGCTGCCCAATGGTATAATGGTGCAGGCCCTCATGCCGCGCCAGCACTTTCCCATCTGTTGACACGACCTCGCCCTCATCCGCAACCGGATTTCCCTGCTCCTTCCGGTAAGCCTCCAGGAACCGCGCATAGTTGCCATCCGGCACAAAACAGATTTCATGGCTCTCCGGCTTCTCGGCCACCGGAAGCGCAAACTGCCGCGCCAGTTCCCGGACTTCCTGCTTACGCAATTCACCCAAGGGGAACCATGACCGGCTGAGTTGTTCCTGCGTGAGGCCGAAGAGGAAATACGACTGGTCGCGAGTCTCATCCACAGCTTTTCGCAGCAAGTGCCGTCCTCGCTCCGCGTCGAACTCGACCCGCGCATAATGGCCCGTAGCCAAAACGTCCGCGCCAATTTGCCGGGCCA
>JACQGE010000020.1 GCA_016199675.1 Acidobacteriota bacterium
AGCGGCAAGACCCGCGTCATCACCTACCGCATCGCTTACCTGATGGACGATCAGGGCATCCCTGCGGAAAACATCTTAGCCGTCACCTTCACAAACAAGGCTGCCGAGGAAATGCGCAACCGCGTCGAGCAGTTGGTGCGCCTGCCGGGTTTGACCGCAAAACCCTGGATTTCCACTTTCCATTCCTTTTGTGTTCGCATCCTTCGCCAGGACGGCCCTCGCATCGGCCTGCCGCGTGACTTCTCAATTTACGACGAAGCCGACCAGCTCGCTGTGGTCAAGTCCTGTCTGCGGCAACTGGGCCTCACCGAACGCGAGTTGCAGGCCCGCACCGTCCTCTCCCGCATCAGCTACGCCAAGAACCACGGGCGCAGCCCGGAAACGTTTTACCAGAATGCCGCCGACCCCCTGGCGGAAAAGGTCGCCGTGGTCTATGAGCATTACACAAAAGCGCTAAAGCAGGCCGCCGCCGTGGACTTTGACGACCTGCTGCTGGAAGCCACCCGCCTGCTGCGGGAAGATGCAGACGTGGCGCTTAAATACAATGAGCGCTATCGCTACATCCTGGTGGATGAGTATCAGGACACTAACCGCACGCAGTACGAGCTGGTGCGGCTGTTGACGCAAAAGCATCAAAATCTCTGTGTGGTGGGCGATGAGGACCAGTCCATCTATTCCTGGCGCGGCGCGGATATCCGTAACATCATCGCGTTTGAGAAAGATTATCCGCAGGCACGCGTCATTCGGCTAGAGCGGAATTACCGCTCGACGCAGAACATCCTGGACGCAGCGCTGGCTGTGGTGGCCAACAATCTTTACCGCAAAGGAAAAACGCTTTGGACCTCGCACCAGGGCGGCGAGAAGATCGGTTTTTATCAAGCGTTGGACGGGGAAAACGAAAGCCTGTTTGTAGCCGACTGGATCGCCCGGCGGCGTAGCGTCCGGCCCGAAGAGCACATCGCCATTCTGTACCGCACCAACGCGCAGTCGCGCCTCTATGAGGAAGCCCTGCGGCGCTATGCACTGAAATATCATGTGGTGGGTGGCATCAGCTTCTACGAGCGGGCAGAAGTCAAAGACCTGCTGGCTTACCTGAAGGCAGTGCAGAACCCACAGGACTCGGTCAGCCTGCTGCGCGTCATCAACTCACCGCCGCGTGGCATCGGGCTGACCACCATTCGCAAACTCGAAGAGATGGCGCTCGAAAGCGGCGTTCCCTTGTGGAAGATGCTCGGCCGCGCCCTCGAAGAAAAACTGTTCGGCCCTCGGCTCCCCGCTCTCCAGGCTTTCCATGGCCTGATGGAAGACCTGCGCCGCATGGTTTCTGAGAGCACGGTTCCTGAAATTCTCCGCGCCATCCTGGATCGCACTGGCTATATTAAAATCCTTGAGGAGGAAGGCACGCCGGAGGCATTCAGCCGGAGGGAGAACATCGAGGAGCTATTGAACGCGGCTACGGACAGCATGGAGCGCGGAGAAAATCTGCCCGAGTTTCTCGACCATGCCGCGCTGATCTCCGAGGCCGACAATTATGACGAGCACGCCCCCCTCACCTTGATGACGCTGCACAGCGCCAAGGGACTGGAATTTTCGGTGGTCTTCCTGGTCGGGATGGAGGAGGGGTTGCTGCCCCACAGCCGTTCGTTGCTGAATCCGCAAGCGCTCGAAGAAGAGCGCCGCCTGTGCTATGTGGGGATGACCCGCGCTGAAGAAATCTTGATCCTGACGCGGGCACGCGCTCGAAGGCATTATGGCAACCAGATGGAAGACATAACACGGCCTTCCCGCTTTTTAAGCGAAATTCCCGAACACCTTTTTGAAAACCTTTCTGAGCCGGAGGCGGTGACTGCAACAGAGCGAATCTACGAGTACGAGAGAACCGAACCGAGCGAAGCAATCGAATCGGAAGAAGAGGCTTTGCGGACGATGGCCCTCGAAAATGCCCGGCAATTTTTCGGCCTGTCAGGTAGTAGAACCGGGCGGGTGGCAAAAAGGCGGGTTCCGCTCACGGGACTTATGCCAGGGAGCCGGGTGCGCCACCCCAAGTTTGGCTACGGGACAGTTCTGCGATGCGAAGGGCAGGGGGAGGAAACCAAGTTGACGATCAGCTTTCCGGGCTTCGGATTAAAAAAATTGATCGAAAAATACGCCGATCTGGAGCAAGTGTAATATGACGGAACCGGATATCCATCTGACACTGCAACCGAAAAACACCCCGGAGGGAAAACACTCGATTTTCTTGTGGACAGCGGCGAGCCTTTTTGTCGTGATCGGCGCCACCAGCGCGATTCTCTTTTTGAGTTCCCCGCCGGAGAGCGCTCCCGCCCCGCTTCCTTCCCAGGAAGACATTGCCTATGCGGGACAACTACAGCTTTCGGAGTTGCACCTCAGCGCCGAGAAGAATTTCCTTGGCCAACAGGTGGTCTATTTGGACGGCAAGATCGCCAACCGGGGAAATAAAACGGTTCGACAGTTGAAGGTTAGGCTTTTCTTTCGGGATTATTATAGCCAGGTGATACTCCAGGAAGACCAGCCTATGCTGGCTGAAACGGCTCCGCCTCTCGCTCCGGGTCAAACCCACAATTTCCAACTCCGCTTTGATAGCATCGCCGATTCCTGGAACCGGCAGATTCCTCAATTCCAACTTGTATCCATTGGGGTCCAGTAAGCCACCCCTGTGGATAATTCATGGTCTCCTAGACAGAAAAGAGCCGCGAGCACCAGCAAGCGGTATAACTGCTTGGCTCTCGCGGCTCCGAGTGGTTCTACACCATTGTAAAAAGGATCTCTGCTGCTAGTACGGTTTTGGCTCCCATCCTGAGGGGATCGGCTCCCGCCAAGTATCCGGTCCAACCGGCTGCATTCCGATTTCCCGGGCCAGCGTTGCACCCAAATGGATCGGCTTGCCGCCGACCACCGTCATCAGCACATCGATTTTGGGAATATCTGCCTCCGGAATCGTCAGGAAATCCCGATCCAGGACAAGGAAGTCAGCGTATGAGCCTGTATCCAGCATCCCAACTCGTTTTTCACGCATCAGGTAATAGCCGCCCCAAGTCGTCAGCGCCTTCAACTGGGTAATGCGATCCGTCTTCTGAGACGCCCCATATACTTGCCCAGCGCGATCATTAAAACGGTTCATTCCCTTTAAGACAAAGAAGAACACCTTATGCGGCAGCGGGCGGTCAATCTCAAACGAGTTCATAATCCCCGCATCATTGACCATTTTGCGTGGCACAACCCAATTCGTGTATTCCAGTCCATACTGCCGCGCAATCGCATGGGCCCCGCGGTGAGTTTCCCAAATGATGGTGTTGATCTGGCCGACCATCATACCCAAGTTCTTCATGCGCGGAATCTGCTCCGGTCTGGGCGCGCCCGCGCCATGATCGAACGCGTGCCTCTTGGCGCGAATCTCGTCCGCCGTAAATCCAGCTTTCTTACCTCCTTCCTCAATGGCATCCATGAGGTAGTCAATCGCTTTGTCCCCTCCTGTATGCACTGTGGCAATCCGGAGGCCGGCCTGGACGGTTTTCATAAACGCGTTATAATCACGCGTGCCGGGCTCGTTGCCGCACCTTCCCACATCACCTCCACCCCCTTGACCTCCGCCTCCACCACCAGTTTGAGGAGGAAGTCCCGCTGCCTCTCTCCATCCGGGTTTCTCTGGGACCGTCATGCAGCCGCCGCCGGTAGCTGGGAAAGCTCCCACAAACCACATGTAGTCTGATCCCTGTCCCAGCATGCCAGACAAATGCCGCAACGTCGCCAATTCCCATGCGCCTTCTCCAGTGATTTGGTGCTGCCATGAATAACCGATCCGAGCCGGCATTTCACCTTTCTGGTCCAACAGGTTCATGGCCTGCAAATTGGTGTACGCATATGGCGCGGAGCCGTAGGCCGTGATCCCGGAGCGGGCCCACAACTCCAATTCCGATTTCAGGAGCTGCGCCAACTGGGGCACTTCGTTCTTAAGTATCATGTCGGACGGACTATTACGGCCTAACCGGCCCGACTGCTGCTCCCTCTCGCTCATGTTTTCATGCACAGAGCGATATATTTCCACAGCCTTAGCGTTGGACATGCAAGCGCTCGTAAAGCCGCCACTGATGCAAACCGGGTTGTTGGGCGCTAAGGTATCCAAATATTCTTTCGTGATGGAATTGCCCCAAATTCCGCTGCTCGTTGGCCCGCTAAATTCCTCGGCGCGCTCGTAATCCGGGCCCCAATTGGGGACCACTCGAATCCACTGCCCCGGCTTGGCCTTGGCTACCAACTCTTTCATCGTCGGTTCGAACTTCGCGAATTGTTCCTTCGCCGAGATGTTCGGCAGCCAGCGAGCGAGAATTTCATTGTCGTTCGGGAAGACATGCAGGAAGGCCCGAGGTTCCGTCCACATCCAATCCACCGGGTGTTCGTGCGTCATGCTGAAGCTCGGCACCACCATCCGTCCCTTCAAGTCTATCTGCCTCGTCTGCGGCCCTGCCAAGGCTCGGATATCCGCATTGTTCCCCAGTTTAAAGACCTTCCCATCTCGGACCGCCATCGCCTGCGCGATCGTTCCCACATTCGAC
>JACQGE010000021.1 GCA_016199675.1 Acidobacteriota bacterium
CCGTCGGAGAGAGCGAGGAACCTGCTCTTCGTCAGGGCACGGTTTCAACCGTGCCGCTAATAGCTAGCAAGGGCGGCGGCTTTAGCCGCTGAGGGCAGTAAGAACCTCAGGGGTTGAAACCCCTGCTGCTGGCCGCGAATATCGGCATGGCTGAAGCCATGCCCTGACAACTGCCCCGCTCGGCGGCGGCCTGAAACCCTTCATCCGCACTTACTTGCTGAGCTGCCGTGCCGAAACGAAAACGGTGTAAAATTACTGAAGGGGAAATTTTATGGCCGAATACGCCTACCGAGTCATTTATGAACCAATCGCCGAAGGCGGCTATCAGGTGATCGTTCCGGCCTTGCCGGAAATCATCACCTATGGCCGCACCCTTGAAGAAGCCCGCGAGATGGCGCAAGATGCCATCCGTTGCCACGTTGGAAGTCTTCTGAAAGACCGCGAACCGATCCCCCGGGATATCGAGCATCTTACCGAACGGCTAGCTGTTTCCATTCCATGACCGTGCGATAACAACTGGCAATCCAAAATGAGCTCGCTAGAACTCTCTTATCGACACACGGACAAGAGTGTGAGAATACATGCGGACATCGCCGGTGGGTGGAAAAGATACAAGTCTAGCTTTGGTTACTGGGCATCAGGAAAGGAGAAACTCGACAACTCTCTCTCAGTCATGGTTGCGGTAAAGATATTCGGAAGGAGAAGTCACTCTGCTGCGGAATTGCGAGAATTGAACACCTCTCATCGAATAGCTGCTATGTTAAAAGCTGTGAGACTGGAGCGATTTCCTCACGAGCTTATCCATGAATTCCATGACAACGCGATGAATTATAGAATCTCTGGGGGAGTGTTGGAGGTTTATATAAACCTGGCAGGTTGTGAGGGCGACTTCTCTATCTCTGAGAAGGGCAATCCTTATCTTAATTGGGACCATTCGATTGTTTTCGGTGACGCGGTCCTGGAACAAACGGTGAATGTGGTTTTTATCACCTCCGTAAGTAGGAGGCCGGGAGATATCAAGGAATGGGACACCGTTTTTGCATCCGCTGGCCTACCCAGCCTGGGCAAGCGGCGCTAACTCGATCACTTCATTAACAGACCTTCCGCTTTTTGACAAGGGGGGAGACGATGATTTACTTTTCTTATGGTTCCAACATGTGCACAGGCAGGTTGAGAGTCCGTGTTCCTTCGGCAAACCCAAGTTTTGCAGCCAAGCTGGCTAATTACCGGCTACGATTCCATAAACGGAGCGCAGACGGTTCTGGTAAGGCCAATGCCTACTATACCGGGGATGTGAACGACTCCGTTTGGGGAGTGGTTTTCCAGATCAGCGAAGAGGAAAAACCGGAACTTGATAGGGCAGAGGGTCTCGGAAGCGGATATGATGAAAGACCGGTAACCGTTATTGACACCCAGGGCCAAGCCCACGAAGTGTTCACGTACACTGCATCCTCCAATGCAATTGATGAGAATTTAAGACCTTACGGCTGGTACAAGCGATTCGTCAAGGAGGGGGCGAAACAACATCGTCTACCGGAGGATTATCTTCGCACAATAGAGGCTCAAGAAGAGATCGTTGACCCGGACCGAGAAAGAGACGCCAGAAAGCGAAGAATTACCTGCTAGCAAGAACATTTTGCCAAGATAATAGGAGACAGGATTGATCAGGACCGACCCTTCCGGGAAATTGGCGCGAATTTCCAGGCTTCCACCCCTCACCTTTTCTGAGATCTCAAATTGCGATTTCAAAGAAGGGCGGACGCCGCTGCATTTCCTTATGTTTGGATTTTAGCGCTTTTTGAATCCGATTTTCTCGCGTATAGCCTCGGGCAGGGCATCGAGCGTCTCGGATAAAGTTTCCAAGGTTTGCTGGTGCTGTAATAGGATAGCTCTGATCTCGGAAAACTCGCTCTCGATTCTGGCAAATCTCTCATCCATTCTCGCAATTCTCTCGTCCATCCTCGAGAGATTTCCCACGAATTGCGCTTGATTGGTGATCAGCGCCGCCAGTGCCTCTTCGAGCCTCCCATTGTTTCTTCTTGTGGCCATCGATAATCCCATTTTAGCACAAACCCACTGGCGCTGGGCCATGTCATCCCTTGCGCCGGGAGCGGTCTCGCGGCTATATTGTTACTGGCGCTTCAGAACTAACTTCCAGGGAGGTGCGACATGTCTCATCTGCGGATGTTTCTCCTGCTAAGTGTGTTCGCTGGTTTCCTGTCGCTGGCGCAAAGCCTGGCGCAGACGCAGCCCGCGGCTCAATCCCCCAAAACCAAAGATGCCAAGATTCAGAACGCCATGAGTGCTGCTCCGTCAGGAATTGCGAAGGCTGCGGCCATCGCCGATTTCCCTCAAACCCCGGGCGGGCCGATGGCGGAACTGCGCAAAGGAACCAATGGCTGGACGTGCCTGCCGGACATGGCGGACACGCCGATGAACGACCCGATGTGCGTGGACAAGGTCGCCATGCAATTCATGGAAGCGTGGATGGCAAAAAAAGACCCCAAGCTGACGGGTTTAGGTATGGGATACATGCTCCAGGGCGGAGCTACCGCCGATAATGATGACCCATTCGCAATGAAGCCGAAAGCAGGCAAGGACTGGCTTCGGGAACCGCCTCACATCATGGTATTTGGAGCCAAACTCGTCCCGGGCGTCTATTCGAACACGCCAAACATGGCTGGGCCGTGGGTCATGTGGAAGGGGACCCCTTACGAACATCTCATGGTTCCGGTAAAATAGACGGGCTTTGGACTTCATCGCGGCCCCGGCTGTGGCGCCGTGGGAGCCGGGGATGCCCTTTTTTCTCAAAGCCTTTATTCTTTTCTTCGCTGGCTCCATCGCCGGTGTCATCAACTCCGTCGCTGGAGGCGGGACGCTCCTCAGCTTCCCGGCTTTGATGTTCACCGGAGCGCCGGCAGTTAGCGCCAACGCCACGAACGCGCTGGCACTGATGCCAGGGTTAGTTGGCTCGCTGTGGTCTTATCGGCGCGAACTGGGTGCGCAGCGGCGCTGGATGTTACGGTACGTGCCGGTGAGTTTGCTGGGTGGTCTGCTCGGCGGAATCCTCCTACTCCAGACCGGCGAGGGACACTTCCGAGCGATTGTCCCCTATTTGATTCTGTTTGCCGCCACGCTCTTTACCTTTCGCAACTCCGTTTCCCGTTGGCTGGAAATCGAAGCGCATACCATTGAGCAATCTCGCCATGGCCTAGCCGCAGCCATCTTCTTCCAATTCCTGGTGGCTGTCTATGGCGGCTACTTCGGAGCTGGGATCGGCATCCTGATGCTGGCTGCTCTGGGCATCCTAGGCCAGACCCGCATCCACCAGATGAACGCCCTGAAGGTGCTGCTATCGTTGCTAATTAACGCCGCTGCCGCCGTTTACTTCATTGCCAGCGGCGTCATCCTCTGGCCGGAGATGGTGATGATCGGCGCGGGCGCGCTGTCGGGCGGCTACGCCGGGCCGCACCTGGCGCGCAAATTGGGAGAAAAGCCCGTGCGCGTCTTCGTGTCCGTGGCTGGTTTTGCCATCGGCCTCTATTTCTTGCTCTAAGGGCTCAAGAAGAACTGCTTTGTCTGTGAATTGACTTCGGCCTGTTTTGACTTTATCGTTGAAGATGGGAAGTTTCCCCGGCCCAACGGCTCAATCGTTCCCTACGAGAAGAATCCTCCGGCTAGGTGGAATCATCTGATTAATAAAGAGTAATGGATTACAACCGAAGGAAACCGAGCCAGCCGCTCCCTTGAGGTGAAGTGGAGAATTTTGAATGTTGCCCTTTGACCGATTACAGGAAATTGAAACCCGTTACCAGGCGCTGACACAGCAACTGGTTCAGCCAGAATTGCTTGCCGACCCTCAACAATACCAGAAGACGGCCAAAGCCCACAGTGAACTGGCCCCCATCGTCGAAAAGTACTGCCAATGGAAGGAGTTAATCAAAGCCATCGAGGAGACCAAGGGCATGTTGCCCGATGCCGACCAGGAAATGCGCGCCTTGGCCCAAGATGAACTGGCCGCGCTCGAAGGCAAGCGCGAGCAGACAGAAAACGAACTGAAGTTCCTGCTGCTTCCTAAGGATCCTAATGACGAAAAAAACGTGGTGCTGGAAATCCGTGCCGGCACGGGCGGAGATGAAGCCACTCTCTTTGCGCAGGAAATGTTCCGCATGTACTCGCGCTACGCCGAATCGCAGGGTTGGCGACTGGAAGTGCTCTCCACCAGCTACTCTGGCGTCGGCGGCTTCAAAGAAGTTATCGCTCTGATCGAGGGCAAGCAGGTGTACAGCAAGCTCAAGTACGAAAGCGGCGTTCACCGGGTGCAGCGCGTGCCGCAGACCGAAGCGCAGGGGCGGATTCACACTTCGGCGGTAACAGTGGCGGTGCTGCCGGAGGCGGACGAAGTGGACATCGCCATAGACCCTAAGGACATCCGCGTTGACACCTTCTGCTCTTCCGGCCCCGGCGGCCAATCGGTGAATACAACTTACTCCGCCGTCCGGATCACGCATCTGCCCACGGGCTTAGTGGTAAGTTGCCAGGACGAAAAGTCGCAGATCAAGAATAGGTCGCGGGCGATGAAGGTGCTACGCAGCCGGTTGCTCGACTTGGAAAAAGAAAAGCAGCGCCAGGCCGTGGCCCAGGAACGCCGCGCGATGGTCGGCAGCGGCGACCGCAGCGAGAAGATCCGCACCTACAATTTCCCACAAAATCGCATTACCGATCACCGCATCAGTCTGTCCCTACACCAACTTGATTCGATTCTGGATGGCCGCCTGGAGCCAGTTCTCGAAGCCCTGATCTCCCATTTCCAAGCCGAGAAGCTCAAACAGGAATTGGTCACCGCCTGAGCGTCTCAGCGCTCCGTAGAATCGAAACTTCGTCGTCCACTCTGTATTACCAGGAATTTTTGGGTGATTGGTGAAGGGCGCGAGAGGACGGAATTCAAAAATAAAGACCTCATCCTTCTTGCTAGTGTTCTGAATCCCTCTTCATATCCTGTTCGTAAAAGCTGAAAAAAACTTGTTCTTCCGGAGAGAGCGGC
>JACQGE010000022.1 GCA_016199675.1 Acidobacteriota bacterium
AACGGGCGACCTGCGGATTCGAAGTCCGACGCTCTATCCAACTGAGCTACGGGCGCGCTTACTGAAGAATATCCTATATTGAAGCGGCTTTCTAGGGATACCTTTGGGGAGGCGGAGAATGCCTAAAGAAGAACTGTGCTTGACAGAACAAAGCCTGTTTCCTAAGATACATTCTTCGTTTTGTTTGCGATAAGTTCATAGCGGGATTGCCCAAGAGGAGTTGACAAAGTGATTAAGCTGGATATTGTGAACGAGGTTGTCAATCGAACTGGAATTACCAAAACCAAAGCCGAAACGGCGGTGGAGACTGTTTTTGGAGCGATGAAAACAGCTTTGGAGAAGGGAGACCGGATTGAGTTGCGGGGTTTCGGGGTGTTCAATGTGAAACCGCGCAAAACCGGCATCGGGCGAAACCCAAGAACGGGCGAGGAAGTCAACATCCCGCCCGGCAAGGCGGTTCGGTTCAAGCCAGGAAAGGAATTGCAATCCCTTCCGTAATTTCTCCTCAACCATAAAAATACTTGGTAAAAGAGGCAAGCGAGTCAGCGGCTTGCCTCTTTTTGTTTTCAGACGCTTTTAGAAGCCATTGCAACTATCGGAGAAGACCGATTCCTAAAGCAATGTTTGGGGGTCCACATCTATGACCAGGGAGGCCGCAGGGAAACGCTCGCGCTGGGCAAATTCGCGGCAGGAAAGCAGAACTTCCCGCAGCAGGTTGCGTCGCGAAGCCTTCAACAGGAATTGGTATCGGTAATCTTTTTTCAGGCGGAGGATGGCTGCTGCCGCCGGCCCCAACAATTTTATGCCTAGTTTCTGCTGCGTTTCCAAATGGCGTCCCAAGCGGCCCGCGAGCCTTAGGGCCGTTTCCGCGCTAGGACTCCTCACTAGCACGTTAGCCAGTACTGTAAAAGGGGGATAGCGCATCAACTGCCGAAATCGCAGTTCCTGCTGGTAAAAAAGGTCATAATCCTGCGCAGCCGCAGCCCGAATTGCATAGTGGTCGGGATAATAAGTCTGAATGACGACCTCCCCGAGGAATTCACCCCGGCCTGCCCTTCCTGACACTTGCGTAAGCAACTGGAAGGTGCGTTCCGCTGATCGAAAATCGGGTCGTGCCAGGCCAATGTCTGCGGTGATCACTCCAACGAGGGTCACACGGTGAATATCGTGGCCTTTGGCAATCATTTGCGTGCCGACCAGGATGTCTAACTCGTGATTCTGAAAGGCGGCCAGAATAGCTTCCGCCTGCCTTTGGCCTCGCGCAGTGTCCCGATCTAGGCGCCCGATGCGGGCCTGAGGAAAAAGGCGGTGCAGAGCGTCCTCAATCCGCTCCGAACCTTCCCCCATAAAGTAAATATGTTCACTGGCGCACTGCGGGCAAACGCGGGGTACCGGGCGGGCGTATCCGCAGTAGTGGCAAAGCAGACGGGCTAGGCGGCGGTGGTGGGTGAGCGCAATGCTGCAATTTTTGCACTGGATTGCCTGGCCGCAACTGCGGCATAGAACGAAGGCGGAATAGCCCCGGCGGTTGAGCAAGATCAGACTCTGTTCCCGCTGCTCCAGCCGCCGGGCTATCTCTGCCTCCAGTTTCCGAGAGAGAAAGCTTTGCCGGCCCGTCTCGGCAAATTCGACCCTCATGTCCACAACCGCTGTTTCGGCCAGGGGACGTTCCCGGATGCGCTGCTCGATTTCCAGTAGGTGATATTTGCCGCGTTCCGCGTTGTAGCGGCTTTCCATCGCCGGGGTGGCGGAGCCGAGGACTACGGTTGCCCCAGCGTCTCGAGCGCGGACAATAGCCACATCACGTCCGTGATAGCGTGGAGCTTCCTCTTGTTTGTAGCTGGCATCGTGCTCCTCATCCACGATGACCAGGGCTAAGCGATTCAAGGGCGCAAAAACAGCGGAGCGGGTTCCAATAACCACGTCGGAAAAGCCCTCCCGGACACGGCGCCATTGAGCCTCGCGCTCCGTGTCTGAAAGGCTGCTGTGCAGGATCGCCACGCGCTCGCCGAAACGGCTGGCAAAAAGCGCGGCCATCGCTGGCGTCAGGTTGATTTCCGGGACCAGCATCAACGCGGATTGATTGCGTTTCAGGGCCAGATCAATCGCCCGCAAATAAACCTCGGTCTTGCCGCTGCCGGTGACGCCATGCAGGAGGAACACGCCGAATTGATGGGTTTCCATTTGCTGTCGAATGGAATGAAATGCTTTTTGTTGCTGGGGAGTCAACTCGTGTGGCCCGGACGGCTTAAAAGAGGTGTTTTCCCAAGGGCCGGATTTGAATGGGCGCGCAGCACTCGCTTTTACAGTGTGTTCATAAGTGGTCCAACCCCGTTTCCGCAACTTTTCTGCCAGAGGCCAAACAGCACGGAGGGATTCACGGCGAATGCCCCTGCGTTTGGCCAACCGCTGCAGGAATTCGCGCTCCTCGGCTTGCAAATTACCCTGGAGAGCGTGCTGCCCAGTTGTGGTGAGCACAACCCGCGTGCTCCGGCGCACGGGCGAGCGGGGAGGAAGTAAAGCAGACAGAGCCTCACCTTGCGGGACAACGTAATAATCAGCAATCCATTGTCCCAGACGGAGCATCTCCCCTGACAGCGCAGGCTCCTCGTCTAAGACTTCTTGGATTGGTTTGATCGCCGTGATCTCTATAGCTGCGGACATATCCCCGCAACGAACCACCACACCCACCAGTTGACGCGAGCCAAAAGGAACGATTACTCGCATACCCGGTTTCAGGGAAAGCGAATCGGGGATGGAGTATGTAAAAAGCTGGTTGAGCGGAACCGGAAGTGCGACTTCGCAGAACTGGGGCATGGCGGCTTCTAGTCTAAGAGAAAAAGGAGACAGAAGACAGGAGTCAGGAGTCAGAAGAACCGCTCCTCGCAGGAGCGGGCGATGGGTCGCTCCAGCCTGCGGCTTCCGCGACGGCCCTTCGACTACTCCCTCGGCTTCCCCCTCGGCTCCGCTCGGGGCATGGCTCGGGACAAGGCTCAGGGCAGGCGCTACGGCAGTGCGGTAGATTCATTCCACACGACCTGAAGGGCGTGAGGGGTTGCGCTGGGTTCAGTCATCGAGGGACCCGACGGCGGAGGCCAGGGCCTGGCGGATGTCCTCGTCCTCCAACTCCGGATATTCCCGCTTGAGTTCCTCGCGGTCGGGGTAAAGGGCCAGTGCTTCCAGCACCCGCCGGACCGTCAGGCGCAGGTTGCGAATGCACGGCTCGCCATTCATCCGCGCCGGCTCACTGGTGATGCGGTCAAACTTTGTCATAGCCGGATTTTAACACGATCTTATTCATGAACGGGATAGCCCCTACCGGCGGCATCGGCCATGACCTTGCTGAGTCTACAGGGTTAGCAGGGTCTTCGTGCTCATGCCAAGATGTTATCATAGCCGTAGGTCACCGCCTTGATCGCAAAAATGATGACGGACACTCTAACCCCTGCCGAGGTAAAACACACGGAGTATGCAATCGAGCAGCTCTCAGACGTTTTTTGGGCTGAGCCGCTCCTAAACAAAATCCGCGATGCGGGAGGCGTGCAGGCGAAGAACAAGCCTCTCTTATTCGAAGTACGCTTTGCCTTCGAGTTACATCGCAGAGGGATTGTCGCAGATTACGAATACGCGACTGGTGTTGGGAATTCGTCAGTTGACTTTCGCATCCCTGGGGATGTTGAATGGCTCATCGAAATCGTCAGCATCCAAAAGAGCGATGCAATCAAACGGGCAACTTTTGACAATGGATTCTTCTTCGGTGCTAGCCTGTCCAGTACCGCTCTCGATCCCGCGCAAAGCGAAGAGGCAGAGATGATCACTGTGGAGCAAAAGATTTGCGAAAAGGTATATAAGGGCGGAGTCGTAACGAAGTTTCCTCCCCCCAGTGGTGCAATCCACGTCATTGTTACCGATATACGAGGATACCTAAACGTTGCTATCGGTCTAGCTGGGGGCGATAAGGATGATTGGCGACAGATGGCCTCTGGCACAGCGAGAGTTCCAGAGCCCCTTGTCCAATATTGGGACGGAAAGCCCATCAAGGGCCTGTTCGAGAAAAGCAATCCTTTGAAAGGTGCGCGGTTCGTCCGCGAGCGCATTCATTTCCTGGGCTTTGTGCGCGAATCCGATTATCGTGAGGGCGAGATTCCTAATGCCAGTCTCTATTTTGGGAATCCGCAACTTTTTAGTAACGAGGAAGAGGGCAGACAACGTTTTGCTTCCTATCCCCTCCGGCCCCAATAGACCGCGCACGCCGTTACGAGTACCCTGGTGATCCACTGAAGGATCACTTTGATTTCCAACCCGGCGGGAAGATGACCTGGTAACGTTTGGCGGGGTCAAACAAAACAAACCCGTCCAGACGAGTATTAAGGACATCATTCAAATACGCCTTCAGGGCTGCACGGTATTTATCCAACTCCTCTTTGCTCGCTTGGAGTGATGGCTCTTCAATGGGTGTCGAATGGGGTACGTGAATGTCAAAGCGCATCTTTTGTCGGGCAGGCAAAAAGAAAGGGATTTTCGGCTTAAAGAGCTCAGGTGCCTCGACCAGACTTGGGTAACCCGTCTGTTTGGCGCTTATCGACACTTGAGATTCACTCGAAATCCTGTAATCGAAATCCGTGTTATTGCTTAGTGCGTAGTAGAAAACGAGTTGGTTCTTTTCGCCCGTGGTTCTGACACCTTCAAATTCCGCTGTTAGCGACTTCGTATCCCACGGTTTCGGAAGCTTTGGACTGGCAGCATACCAAGCCCAGAAGAGGAAGCAGACACCCAATCCCAATCCGATTCCCAGACCGAGGCCCAAAAATTTAATAAACGCGGTTCGCAGATTGAACATTGTTTTTATCTTGGCTAACGATCGATTCTCCCCACGCCGCCGCCACCGCAGTAGCAACGGCCACATCAACCGGCGAGTTTCGTGGTCAGGGCAGGAAGAGCCACGGTCTCCAGGGTGTTCAGGTCGAGTTTTTGCGAAGCGTGGTCAATGTCAATGCCGACGATGTTTCCGCGGGAATCAAAGTCGGCGACAACGCCCTCGGCGACGATGCGGGAGTCCACACTAGGCTGGGGGTTCAGCTCGATATAAAGGGTATCGGTCTCCGTATAGTAATGCAGCTTCATTTTCTTGTCTCTTCTGTCCCTAATGGTAACCTGAAATCCCGGTCCGGGAAAGCGTTGAGAATGGTTTCTCCATCCTCCAATGTAACCACCTCCAGGACACGGCCGCCCAGTTCCGGGACAACACCCCAGTAGCGAATTCGCCCGTCCGGTTGCGTTTCACGCCGGATAGGGTGCTGGATAATTTGTTCGCACCATTCACGGCGGATGTAGGGCCGCTTGCGGAGGACCTGCTCCTCAAAGTATCGCGTCGTTTTCAAGGCGCGGCCATTATACCGGCTTCCGAACGATTGCGCTCAAGGCAAAACGGGCTGGAAAAAATCCAGCCCGTCTGTTTTTACTCCCGGCAACCACCCACTCTCCCCCCTGCCGTTGCCAGGGCAGCACCATCGGCTCCGAAGGACCTCAGGCAAACTCGTATAGAGGGACCTCTTTGGAGGGCGTCGGCATAGATTCCAGCAACTGTTCGATCCGCCGGATCGTAGCTGAGGTGAACAGCACATCGCCGCAAACGGAGCAGACTTCAGCGGGCACATGGTCAATGACGACCACGTTTCCGCGATGCCTTACCGTATGAACCACGGTTCGATTCTCATAGTCTCCCGGACATCCCTGGATGGTGCACTTCATGGTTATTTTCCCCTTTGCGTCGGAGTCACCCACCTGGGTGGTTTCGGCTCATAAACGGTGATGAGAACCAGCACGGGCTGTGCTGTCGTGCACACGATGTGCAAAGGGCGACCTTTCTCAGTCACGCCGTTCAGCAAACAACACGGGCCGCGCCGGTGTTGCGGGTAATCCTCCAGTATTTCCGCATTGCGAATGGCTTGCAGCACATCGTCCAGACCGATCCCTTCCGCTACCATTTCCGCATGAGCGTGCTGAGTAACCCGAAAAAGCTCCTTCGATGCCTGCAAGCGAATCTGATGGAGTGCGGTTGCCGCATCATTATGCATTCGTCTTTATTCTAACCGAAAAAACGGGCTGAAAAACTTCAGCCTGATTGTTGGCCGCTCCCTTACGGTCTCTTTGGAAGGCTTCGTTCGGCTGCGCTCAGGGAAGCTCAGGGCAGGCGCGGCTCAGATTTGAGGTACGCCAGGATTTTTTTCAGGTCGGCCCAGGACTCGGATTTCTTCGAGGGGTCGCGGAGCAGGAAGGCGGGATGGTAGGTGACCAGCAGCGGGACGCCATGGAACTCATACCATTGGCCGCGCAGTTTTCCCATAGACTGGCGTGTATCGAGCAAAGTCTCCGCCGCCGTGGCTCCCAAAGCGCAAATCACTCGTGGGTGGATCGTGTCAATCTGGCGCTCCACGAACTGGCGGCAAGCAGCGACCTCCTCTTTTTCTGGCTTTCGGTTTTCGGGCGGGCGGCATTTAATGATGTTGCAAATATAGACCTCAGGGCGGGGAATTTTCATCCCCTTTTCGATCATGTCCGTCAATAGTTGACCCGCGCGGCCCACAAAAGGCAACCCTTGCTCATCTTCGTCAGCCCCTGGCCCTTCCCCCACAAACACAATTTCTGCATACGGATTGCCGGAGCCGAAGACAATCGTCTTTCGGCCTTTCCAGAGCTTGCAACGGTGGCAATCGCCCAAATCTTCCCGAATTTGTTCCAGGGTTTCCCGTGGCGTGATCGTTGCAAATAAGCTGTCCCCCGAAGGCTTTGCCAGAGAACCTGGACTAGCAGAAGCATCTGAGGGCGATTCCGCTGTCGTCATAGCGTGGGGTTGGCTTGGCTCGCTGGAAGGGATCGGTATGTCTGGAACTTGGACTGCTGCCGAGAAGGAAGAAGGATGCCGATATAGGTGTGTGAACCCCAGGTCGCGGTAATATCTCAGCCATCTCGCCAGCTCAGCGAGAGCGGGGTTTTCCGGTTTTTCCATGGGAGCGAAGGTTTACCACCTCATTCAAAATTTCATTCGCCACCTCAATTTTCCTGAGGCGCGGCAAATGCTTTTCCAGGCCATTACAGCCCAGGAGGGTCACGGTATTAAAATCGGAATCAATCCCGCTTTCCGCTTGGCTGACATCGTTGGCCACAATCAAATCCAGATGTTTGGCCTTCAGCTTGGCGCGGGCGCTGGCCACTAGGTTTTCTGTCTCCGCCGCAAAGCCAATGACAATGCGGTCCTCTTTCTGGCGAACAATCTCTGACAGGATATCCTCCGTCGGTTCCAAGACTAACGAAAGGGGCTTGTTTGCTTTGCGGATTTTCTGAAGTGTTGTTTTCTGGGGGCGGAAATCGGCCACTGCTGCTGCTTTTATAATCACCGTCGCTTTGGGGAACCATTCCAGCACGGCAGCGCGCATCTCCGCAGCAGTTGTGACCGGAATCAATTCGGTTCCTTCCGGGGGATGCAGGGCGGTCGGCCCGCTCACTAACACGGTCCGTGCGCCCCGCCGCTGGGCGGCTTCCGCAAGAGCGTATCCCATCTTGCCACTCGAGCGGTTGCTGATGTAGCGAATCGGATCAATTGCTTCCCGCGTCGGTCCGGCAGTCACCAGCACTACTTCGCCCTTCAGGTCCTGGCGCAATCCGAGCACCTCCGCCACGCGCTCGATGATCGCGCCGGTAGAGGCGAGCCGTCCGGGGCCCGTCATGCCGCAGGCCAGATAACCAGAATCCGGTTCCACCACATGCACCCCTCGCTGTCGCAGCCGTTCTATATTTTCCTGCGTCGCCGGGTGTTCCCACATATTCACGTTCATCGCCGGAGCCACGATGACCGGAGCCTTGGTTGCCAAATAAAGGGTTGTCAAAAAATCATCAGCTATTCCCTGAGCCATTTTGGCCAGAACGTCTGCTGTGGCCGGAGCCACGATGAGCAAGTCAATGGATTGCGCCACCGCGATGTGTTCGATGGCGCTCTCTATATTGGCTTCCTGTTGTTGGGAGCTGAACATCTGCGTGATGACCTTTTGTCCGGTGAGGGCGGCAAACGTGAGCGGGCGGATAAATTCCTGTGCGTGGGCTGTCATGATGACTTGTACTTCCAGTCCTTTTTGTTGTAGCTCACGCACCAGTTCCGCCGCCTTGTAGGCGGAGATGCCTCCCGTAACTCCAACGGCAACTTTCATCGGTTTCCTGCGGTAATCAGCGCAATTTCGTAATGCGATCTGGTAAAAAGGAGTTGTGTAGGATCGGCCTGAATTGCGTTGATTGTGAAAAGCGAATTGCCCCTTCTCATTTTTTGGCTTTTGGGGAAGAAGATTCTTTGGGCGCCGCTTCGTCGCCCGGGAGCGGCAGAACCTCAAACTTCAAAACTCCGGCCTTCAGTTCCTCCTGGGCGATGCGGGTGTGTTTGCGCGCCGTGGTGTGAACTAGCGGTTTGGCGCCGGTCTGCAACTGTCGGGCACGCTTGGCAGCCAGAAGAATGAAACGATACTTGCTGTCCACAATGTCGCTGACTTCTATCATTCATTAACCTCCAAAACTGGCAAGAATAGGTTGGATTTGGGGAAGCACGTGCTCTTTTCGGCAACTTTCGGCCAGTTCCCTTGCCCACTGGCTTTCGGCACGGTCGTTCCCATGCTGCCGCCACCGTTCGCTCAGCACAATCGCCTTCAAACATTTCGCGGAGTGCTCCAGCACATCATTGATGAGGACGTAATCGTAGCGGTCATAGCCATAGATTTCGCGAGTGGCATCCCGAAGGCGCTTCTGGATCACGTCTTCAGGGTCCTCGCTGCGGTGGCGTAATCGGAATTCCAGTTCCCCTCGCGAGGGGGGCAGAATGAAGATGGAGGCGGCTTGGGGAATCTTCTCTTTAACTTGGGCAGCTCCCTGGACGTCAATGTCCAATAGTAAATCCATTCCCAACCTTTGCGCCTCCTCCAGAAAGCGCCGGGCGGTTCCATAATAGTAGCCAAAAACCTCCGCCCATTCGAGCAGTTCATTCCGTCCGATCATCGCCTGGAACTCGCTCCGCGAGATGAAAAAGTATTCCCGTCCGTGCCGTTCCTGCCCTCGCGGTGGCCGCGTCGTGTACGAGATGGAAAAATGCAGATCAGGCACTTCCCGAAGGAGTCGTTCTACCAGGGTTGTTTTTCCCGAGCCCGAAGGTGCAGAAATGATGAAGACGCCCGTATTCATGTTGTATTAGCGCAGAGAATGTTTTGTGGTTACTGCAGGTTCTGCACCTGCTCCCGCAATTTCTCAATTTCGGCTTTAATCTCCAAGCCTGTTTGCGTCATCGGGAGGCTGCATTCCCCCAAGCTGGCGGTCTTGGCCAGCAGCGTGTTTAATTCCCGGTGCATTTCCTGGAGAAGGAAATCAAGCTTGCGGCCAGCATCGTTTTCTCCTCCTTCGAGCAAGGCCCGAAACTGCGCGAGGTGAGACTGTAATCGCAGAATTTCCTCGCTTGTATCGGCACGGTCAGCCAACAGGGCTGTTTCCTGAGCTAATCGGGTTGAATCGATGCCTGGCTGTGCCCCTAAGCCTTGCAGGCGCTCCTGGAGCTTTTTCTGGGCAGCGGGAAGCATTTCCCCTTGCCATTGCGCAATCTGCGACTGGAACTGCCCAATCCGCGACACACGCTCTCGCATATCCTCCACCAGAAATTGTGCCTCCTCAGCCCGCATCTGATCCCACCGCTCTATAGTTTCCCTGAAGGCTTTCCAAAAAACGTTCTCGAGTTGCGGCGGGATTTCACGCCCTGCGGACGATCCCGCCAGTGTGATCACACCGGGCAACCGGCAGAGCGTAGCGACGTCGGTAGCGGAGGAAAGTCCATGCTGAACCTCCAGTTTCTGGAAGAGCCGGAGGTACCGGGCGATGAGCTCTTCGTCCACGACAACATTCGTTCCCGCCTTCCACTCCAAATTCACCCGGAGGTCTAAATGCCCGCGCGGGTTCCGTATCTGGATTTCTTTCCGAATTTTGGTTTCCAGAGAGGATAACGGGTCCGGCAGGTGCAGGCGCAAATCAAGAAAACGGTGGTTGACGCTGCGCAGGCTCACTGCCAGGCTGATTCCCTCCAGTCCCGCTGCCGTTTCCGCATAGCCGGTCATCGAGCGCAAGCGGGTTCCGATTTGGGTTTCCGGCAAAATGTTCCTCCTGCGAGATTCAAGAAGATTCCGCCCGCAGTAAGATCGGCACGGCCATTAAGAGATTTGCAACTCATGGAGCCGCTGATAGATGCCTCCCTGTTTGAGCAAGTCCTGGTGCGTACCCACTTCACGGATCATTCCATTTTCCAGGACAACGATCTTATCCGCTCGGCGCACAGTAGAAAGACGGTGGGCGATGACGATGACGGTCCGGCCCGCCATCAAATTGGACAGGGCCTTCTGCACCAACCGTTCCGATTCCGCATCCAGTTCCGAGGTGGCTTCGTCCAGGATCAGGATAGGAGCGTTCTTCAGCAATGCTCTGGCGATTGCCAACCTTTGTCGCTGACCTCCACTGAGCCGCTCACCCCGGTCCGCGATCACGGTCTCATATCCGTTGGGCATCTGGTGGATGAAATCATAAGCGATCGAAGCCCGCGCCACGTCGTCGAGGTCTTCCTCAGAGACATTCCGGTGGCCATAACAGATATTGTTGCGCACGGTGTCATTGAACAAAATGGTCTCCTGCGTCACCATGGCGATCTGGGAGCGCAGGGAATCCAGGCTGACGTCACGAACATCCGTACCGTCAATCAACACGCGACCCCGGGTGGTGTCAAAGAAGCGGGGGATCAGGTTGACCAGGGTTGTTTTGCCGGCCCCACTTGGCCCGACAATCGCGATCACCTCGCCCGCTTTCACTTCCAGGCAAATTTCCTTCAAGAATGGTTCTCTTCCCTCATAGGCAAAGGAAACCTTGTCAAATACAATGGAGCGAGAAAAGGGCGGCAGAACGAGGGCTTTTGGTTTTTCGGCTACCTCATCCTTCAGTTCTAACAATTCGAATACTTTTGCGCTGGCTCCCACGGCTTGCTGGAAGGAATTGTTAATGCCGCTCAGTCGCTTGACAGGTTCGTAAGTCTTGAACAAAGCATAAATAAAGCTGACAAACATCCCTGTCGTCAGGGTGTTGTTTTTAATGCTGTCCCTCGCATAGAGCAAGATGAAAACAATCGTGATGGCCCCCAGAATTTCCATGAGCGGAGAGGTCATCGCCTGCGCGCGAACAAACCCCAGATTGACATGCAGAAGTTTCCGGGCCGCGTTGCGAAACCGATTGAGTTCCCATCGCTCCATGCGAAATGCCTTGACGATCCGGTTTCCGCTAATCGTCTCGTGTAAAAGCTGGCTAATCTCGGCCAAGTTGGCCTGACTGGAGCGACTGGAACGCCGGATTCGAGTTCCGAGTTTGGCCGAGGGGATCAACACCAGGGGAATTAGCCCCACAGAAAGCAGCGCCAGCCGCCAATCGAGAACAAAGATCACCACCAGCAAGCACACCAGCGTAAAGCTCTGCCGCAGAGAATCCGCCAGGACTTGCGAGACGGCCAATTGGATCTTCTCAATATCATTGATCACCGTGGAAATCAGTTTGCCGGTTGAGTGGCGGTGGAAGAAACTGACCGATTGGTTGATGATTCGCTCATAGAGCTGGTTGCGCAAATCCATGATGACAGAGAACCCCACGAAGTTCAGCAGATAGTTGGCCACGTATTCACAGATGGCCTTGCCGAAGGCGACGCCAATGATGAAAATGGAAACAACAGTCCAGACGTTATGAATCCACTCCGGAAGCAGGCGGTCCAGATAAATGGTCCATTGAAAAAAAGGAATTGTTATTAAAGCAACCGTGGAGTCCGGAGCGCTGGGATTCAAAACACGGTCGAAAATGGGACCGATCAAAAGGGCGGCGACGGCTTCAAAGAAACCCACTCCAACCATCATGACCACTCCGCCCAAAAGCAGGAAGCGGTAGGGTTTCACCGACCGTAGCAGCCGTAGAAGGTCAGACATTCACGGGCCTTTCGCTGGTTAATCCGCAGGAAAAATTCTTCGCGGAAGGATTCTCCGTTTTGTCCGAGCGGGACTCTTTTTTCCTTTTCTTCCCGATTCGGTCCGGGGAAAAAACGACTCGATTCCAGAAAACCTTCTAAAATTAGCTTATTTTAAGCGATCCGTCAAATTGAAGGGGGTAGCGAAATTGTATCGCTCTGAGATTTAGAGAAATTGATTGCTATCCTCCTTATTCGAGTTCCCTTCTTATGAAATTAGTTTTCTGGGTTTTCCATGTTAAACTAACTCCAACATCATCAGGCAGGATTCTTGAAATGCAAAGGTCAAGAAGAACAGTTTTCAGGGCGGGGAAACGCTGTTGGCAAAAGTGGGAAAGCCTCTTCCTCGGGTCATTCTTTATTGCGGCTATTGCTGGTGCGGCGCAAGCCCCCGATCCACCTGGGCCGGGACAGGAGAAAGCAGGACAAGAGCGATTCCGCGTGGAGGTGGAAGAAGTTCAAGTGCCGTTTTCCGTTTTTGACCGCAAAGGGAACTTGGTCTTGGACCTCAAAAAAGAGGATTTCCGCGTTTTTGAAGACGGCGTCGAGCAGGAGATCGGTTATTTCAGCCCCGCCACCAACTTGCCGCTGCGCTTTGGGATTTTAATTGACACCAGCAGCAGCGCTCGCGCCCGGTTGAAGTTTGAAAAAGAAGCGGCCATGCAACTGGGCTATTACGTCCTCAGCCACAGCAAGGATCATCAGGGATTTCTGATGACCTTCGATCATGGCCCGGAGGTAATTCAGGAGTACACGACGAATCCCGACGATCTGACGATGACCCTCGACAATTTGCAGGCCGCCGGCGGCACCGCGTTGCTGGACGCCATCATCGAGGCCTGCGAAGAGAAGCTGATGACGGCGCCGGGTCCCGGTATTCCCCGCCGCGTGCTGGTGATTTTCAGCGATGGGGACGACAATCTGAGCAAGCATAGCCTGGATCAAGCGGTTGATGTCGCCCTACGCGCCGACGCAAGAATCTTTGCGGTTAGTTCCAATGGTTATGGGCAGAACGCCCCCGGCGAGGGTGTCCTCAAACGGTTGGTCGAGGAGACCAATGGGCAGTTGTATACCCCCCTGAATGATCTGCCGAGCGCTGCATTTGCTACCGGCTACATCTCCAAACACCAACTTTATGAAAGCCAGAATTCCGTGTACGAGGTTGGCACGGGACAGTACACCGCGGAACTGGCCATGGCCTTGACCAAAGCATTGGAGGCCATTGGCGATGAATTAACCAGCCAGTACGCCATCGGCTACATTCCCAAGAACCGCACCCTGGACGGGAAATTCCGCGCTATAGAAATTCGTACCCGCCGCAAAGATGTCGAGATTCGCACCAAGAAGGGTTATTACGCAACCTCTATCAGCCAATCCGAGCCGCTACCCTAACCCGATTAGAATGCATTTGCAAAGAAGGCAAGCGCGCCCTGCTCCTTTGCTTTCTCAATGCTGATCGAGACCAACCCCTGAATCTCCGATGCAGCAGCCAAAGCCACACCAACCCTACGTTCCCGCCGAATCCCGCTTGCCCGAATTGACGCTGCGAGCCGTGGTGCTCGGGGTGCTCATGGCGGTGATCCTGGGGGCCGCGAACGCCTATCTCGGCCTCCGGGCTGGGCTGACCGTTTCAGCGACCTTTCCTGCAGCCGTGGTAGCTATGGCGGTTTTGCGGCTGATCAAGGGTTCTGTTCTGGAAGAAAACATCGCCCGCACTGCCGGTAGCTCCGGAGAAGCCCTGGTGGCCGGCGCAATCTTTACCATTCCCGCTTTTATCATCAGCGGGGCCTGGAGCGGCTTCCACTACTGGGAAAGTACGCTCATCATGATGGTGGGCGGAATCCTGGGCGTGCTCTTTATTGTCCTGCTCCGGCGGCCCCTCGTAGCGGAAGGCGATCTCCCCTTCCCGGAGAGTGTCGCTACGGCGGAGATCGTGAAAGCGGGGCAGGGAGGGGCTACCGGCGCCCGCTACGTGTTCGGGAGCCTGGGGTTCGCGGCCCTGATCGAGTTCTTCAAAAACGCCAACGGTTTGCGCCTGTTCAGCGAATCCGCGTCGTATTTTCTTCCCTTCAGCGTTTCCAGGATTTTTTTGCTGGGCAAGGAGCGCGTCTACACGAGCGGTTTGTATTTGGAAAGCCCCAGTGCTTCGCCAGCCCTGGTGGGCGTTGGCTTTATTGTGGGCCCGCAGATCAGTTCTGTACTGGTGGCTGGAGCGATGATGGGTTGGTTCCTGCTAGTGCCGCTGGGGATGTTCCTGAATCCGGAGCTGGCCGCTGCGGTGGCCAGCGGGGCCTCCTGGGTCAGCGTGGCGGA
>JACQGE010000025.1 GCA_016199675.1 Acidobacteriota bacterium
CGTGTTTTTCGATGTTGTTTCACGAAACAGAGAAAAAAAATTTCTATATAAGGGAATCGTGCCCATCCTGCCCATCGTTCTGTGACTGACACCTCTTCCTCCAACATGGATTGATCCGTCTTCAGAATCCTGCCCATGATTTGCTCTTGTGAATCATTCGGTTGACACGATGGGCATCATGGGCAGCATTTTTTCAATGTTGTTTCGCGAAACAGAGAAAAAAATTTTTCTATATATAGCACCCATCGCGACATCCCTCCCAAGCGCCTTCAACCGAAGTGCCGGCGGTATTCGGGTGTGAGCGCCCCCGTACGCTTCACCGCTTTGGTCTCGCCAAAAATTTTCTTGCTTGCTGCATTTTTCAGTTGACGACTGATTTCCGCGCTTGCTACTCAATGTGTGATCGCGCGAGAACCAGCCTCCAAAAGAGCTGCTTCGAGATGGTAAGCGCTTCGCGCGCGTCCGAGCGGATATCGGCCTTGTCAAAATCAAAGAAGGCATGGCGAATTCCGCGATCAAACAACTCTTGGAGGCTCAGATCGGGTGCAAGTGGTGCTGGTACTGGCAATGCAGCTTCTGGCGGCGGAATTGTTACCGTGAGCCGAGCTGTTGCCTCGGCACTCCCTCCTGGCCCCCGAGCCGTCAGCGTGTAAGTTGTGGATTCTGAGGGCGACACCGCCCGAGAGCCTTCTGACTGCACCTGATCCAGGGCTGGCTCAAGACTCAACTCCGTCGCATTTTGTGAACTCCATCTCAAAGTGGCGCTCTCCCCTCGTCGGATGTTGTTTGGCTCGACGGTCAAGCTGACCGAGGGAGCCGCCGGCGGCGGGGGAGGCGGCGGAGGGGGTGTCACAGCCGCTACCTGCCTCTTGCACGCGCCGGCAAAAAAAGCCGCCGCGAGACCATCCCAAGCCCAATGATTTCAAGTTTGTTTCTCTTCATAGTTCTCTCCTCAACATTGATGGTTTCTGCAACATCCTGCATTATGGGTCGGCTCACACTTGCATGGGGATCAGCAGAATCTGGCCCGGAAAGATGCGATGCCTGTTGCCGACCTGGTTCAGTTTCAGAATCCCCCCCAACGACACCCCAAAACGTCTGGCGATGGTCGTCAGGGTATCTCCCCGCCGTACCTGGTACTGCGTATGAACGCTGGAGCGCTCCGCTAGTTGAAGCAACTGGCCGGTACGTAGCTTGTGCGGATCCGTCGCACGAAATGTATGTCTGCTCGCGCCCTTGCGCCGCCCGAATCCTAGGGCCACGCCGGGCGAGATCATGGGCAGGTTCGCCATCTGCTCAAGTGTCGCCAGGCCGGTGTTGGCGGCTCGCTCGTACCAGTAGCGCGTTACATCCACACACTTCTTCGCAGCGCAATGCCGGTGGTCGGACTGGATGAATCGGATGGAAACTCCGGGCTTGATCCACTCCGCTCTCCCCTGGATCACAAAACGGTTGGCGCGCTTCTTGGAAGTGAATCGACAGTCGGAAACCGGGTTCTCGATTCGAATACTTTTGGGCACAGTTCTCCTGTAGAGAGCCCAGATGGGATTGCGGGTATGCCCGCAAGAAGTTGTGCGAGGTTAATCGCTCGGTGGGGATCGCGCTCAGCGCCAGCTTCCTTCGGGCCAATCCCCAGGTTCGGATTTCCATCGAAGGGCATTGCGACGAACGGGGCAGCACCGCCTACAACCTTGGACTGGGGGATCGTCGGGCAAACGCCGCCAGAGATTTCTTAGTCTCGCTCGGAATTTCCTCTGACCGCATCTCGACCATCAGTTATGGCAAAGAGCGGCCGTTTTGCACAGCTCACGACGAATCCTGCTGGCAACAAAATCGCCGGGCACACTTGATGTGCGCCAATTGCAGCGATTCCGTTCGACTTAGCAGTGACGCCACACCCTGAGTCGGTTTCAAGGCGGCAGGTCTCATCCATCGCAGATGCCCATGAGGGAACAGTTCTTGTGGTCTTGGAAGCCGTGAAGTCAGATCATCTAGTGTCCTGAGTCAGAAATTCGTTGACAAAATCTGGCGACATTAGCCAGGATTTCGTCAGCGGTTTTGGTCCATACAAAAGGTTTCGGTTCGCGATTGTAGGTCTCCAGGTAGCTCCGGAG
>JACQGE010000036.1 GCA_016199675.1 Acidobacteriota bacterium
TCGACGCCCGAGCGGGTCTACCGGGCGTTTCTGGACCCAGACGCGATGGCGAAATGGCTACCGCCAAACGGATTCACCGGCAAAGTTCATCACCTGGAGGCCAAAGTCGGAGGAAGCTATAAGATGTCGTTTACGAACTTCACAACGTTCAAAAGTCATTCTTTCGGCGGAAATTACCTCGAACTAAAACCGCACGAACGCATTCGGCACACGGACAAGTTCGACGACCCAAACTTGCCCGGGGAGATGGTGGTGACGATTGATTTGAAAAAGGTAAGTGTCGGCACGGAATTGAACATCGTGCAGGAAGGGGTGCCGGGCGTCATCCCGGCCGAGGCCTGTTATCTAGGCTGGCAAGAGTCGCTCACCCTTCTGGCCAAGCTCGTTGAGGCCGAGATTCCCGAGTAGTCAGGCGAATGAAGGACAGATGGCCTTCGCCCGCCAAATAATTCAGAGGAACTGCTGAATCAGTAGCGGCGTAACATCGGCATGCAGCGCAAACCCGCCACAGCGGATTTATGAGATAGGTTCTTAATCCTCTGGAAGCATCTTGGGATTCCAGGCGATCTCCCAAAGATGGCCGTCGGGATCCTGAAAGTATCCGGCGTAGCCGCCCCAAAACGTGTCTTGTGCCGGTTTGGTGATTGTCGCACCTGCTTTTTTAGCCTGCTCCATTACTGCATCCACTTCCTCTTTCATTTTGACGTTATGGCCGATGCTGAACTCCGCCGGGGTTGCGGGGCTTGGGACAATGTTGGCATCCTTGGCGAGTTCCTTTTTGGGGTACAAGGCCAGAATCAAGCCGCCTCTCAAGTGGAAGAAGACGACGGCGCCGCCCTCGTATTCGGTCCCGACGATGCCCTTGGTGGGCAGGCCGAGGCTGTCCCTGTAGAAAGCTAGTGATTTCTCGAGGTCAGCTACGCCGAGGGTGAGGAACGTTATTCGGGGGTGCATGGATGTCGGGTTCGTACGATACCATGTTCGCGCGAGGGGGTTCAACCCGGTTGTTGCTGACCGCAATGATGCAGTACAGTGAAATTCAGGAGCATTTCGAATGACGGCAAATCTTCCCCGAATCCTGGTGACCAACGACGACGGAATTGATTCCGAAGGACTGCTTACACTGGCCACAGCCTTATCCACCCTTGGGCAAGTCACTACCGTGGCGCCGATAGATGAGCAGAGCGCCTGTAGCCATTCCGTTTCGCTCTTTCGCCCTCTCCGTTATGAACAGACGGGACCGGAGCGCTATGCGGTTCATGGCACTCCAGCCGATTCGGTGATTTTGGCTCTAAACCATATTCTGTCGGCGAGGCCAAACCTGATTGTTTCCGGAATCAATGCGGGAGCAAACCTGGGGCTGAATGTTTTCTATTCCGGAACCGTGAGCGCCGCAGCCGAAGGAATTTTCCATGGAATTCCTTCGTTTGCCATTTCTATCTGCTCGAAGAAGAATCTCCAGTTCGAGCCCGTTGCATCTTTTGCCGCCCAGTTGGCCGCTCAGATTTTGCGAGAAGGACTGCCGTCGGGGGTCATGCTCAACGTCAATGTTCCCCCGGGCTGGAGCCATGGCGTTTGCCTGACTCAGCGGAGCCACCGCCATGCCCGCCGGCTTGTCATCGAAAAAGCGACAGCTTCAGACCGCAACTCCTATTGGATTCGAGAACAGATTGAGGAGACTGAGATTCCGCCCGACTCCGACCGTGCAGCCGTCCGCAACGGCCACATCTCAATTACGCCGCTCGTGTTCGAAGGTCTGGATTACTCAGCCCCGGACTGGCTGAAGCGGTGGGTGCAATCTTTGCCTTCTTCTCATTCGGTAACGGGTAAGTAGGAACGATCCGCCGATTACACCAATTGCAGCATGCGTTCAATGGCGAGCCGCGCCTTGCCGGCGGTTTCCTCGGGGACATTCACCTCAAAGACGTCTTCTTCAAGGGATCGCAAGACCTTCTCTAGCGTGATCTTCTTCATGTAGAGGCAGACGGCATCCTTGCTGGCCGGATAGAATTGCTTTTCGGGCGCTGCTTTTTTCATGCGATGCAGGATTCCGGTTTCCGTGGCCACGATGAATTCCCTGGCCGGGGATTGAAGGGCATGGTGAATCATCCCTTCGGTGGAGCAGAAGTGCGTTTTGCCCGGAATCTCGCAAGCGGCCTGGTAATACAGAAAAGAGGTCGTGCAGCCGCATTCCGGATGAACCAGCATCTCGGCTTCGGGGCGAGCCTTCCTCATGGCGTTGATTTGATCGGGGCGGATTCCCGCGTGCACATGGCACTCTCCCAGCCACAGGTGTAGTTTTCGCCTCGTGACTTCCTGCACATAGGCCCCCAGGTACATATCGGGCAGGAAGAGAATTTCGCGGTCTCGAGGTATGGCATTCACCACATTCACCGCATTGCTGGAGGTGCAGCAATAATCCGACTCCGCCTTGACTTCCGCAGAGGTGTTCACGTAAGAAACGACGACGGCATCGGGATGCTTGGCCTTCCAGGCCCGCAACTGATCGGCATTCACCGAAGCCGCCAGGGAGCACCCTGCCTCCAGGTCCGGTATTAGCACCTTCTTGTCCGGGCAAAGGATCGAGGCGGTTTCCGCCATAAAGTGGACGCCGCAAAAAACAATCCGTTCGCGGGTTGTCCGGGCTGCTTCCTGAGACAACCCCAGCGAGTCGCCTACGTAGTCGGCAATTTCCTGAACTTCCGTCACCTGGTAATTGTGGGCCAGAATGACAGCATTCTTTTCCCGCTTCAGGCGCAGGATTTTCTCTTCGACTTCCGTCTGCACGTATTGGGCAACCGTTGCCATAGCTTCCTATTATTATGCGGCCAATTCCAAGCTAATGTCCAGCGCTGGCGCGGAATGGGTGAGCGCCCCCACAGAGATATAATCTACTCCGGTGGCAGCGATTTGCTTCACATTGTTCAGATTCACTCCTCCAGAAGCCTCCACCAGGGCCTTCCGCCCCAAGGCCTTCCGATGAACCAGCCCCATCGCTTGCTCGATCTCCGCAGCGGACATGTTGTCCAGCAGCAGAATATCCGCTCCCGCCTGGAGGGCCTCTTCCACCTCCGGCAAGGTACAGACTTCCACCTCAATCCGGTCGGTAGGTGAGAGGCGCTGGCGAAGGCGGCGGACGGCCTCCCCAATGCTCCCGGCCGCTCGCAGATGGTTGTCCTTGAGCAAAATTCCATCGTAGAGACCGAAACGGTGGTTAAATCCCCCACCCATTCGGACAGCGTATTTGTCCAGAACTCGTAATCCCGGCGCGGTCTTGCGCGTGTCTAAAATCTTGGCGGGATAGCCCTCGGTTTCTTTTACAAACCGTCGGGTCAGCGTGGCGATGCCGCTCATCCTTTGCAGGAAGTTCAGTGCCACGCGCTCCCCATTCAGAATCGCCCGCAGATTTCCCTTCAGCACAACCACAATCTCTCCTGGACTGACCGCCGCCCCTTCTGGCTTCTTGGCTTCCCACTGCATAGCTTCGTCGAGCTTTTGAAAGGTCATCTCGGCCACGGGAAGACCCGCCAGGATGCCTCCCTGTTTCGCGATGATTTCGGCCTTGCCCGACATGCTCTCGGAAAAAAGCGTGTCAGAAGTCAGATCCCCGCCGTCAATGTCCTCCTCTAGCGCGCGCTGCACAATCTGGCTAACCTGTTGCAGGTCTAATTCCATAGAAATCCCGGTTCGCGCCCCTTTTGAAAAACGATGTGCTTTTGCCAGCTTTGCTCTTGGGCCGGAAAATCCTCTCGCCGGTGCACTCCCCGGCTTTCCTCACGCAGCAGCGCCGCTTTTGCCATCAAGGAAGCCACTAAAAGCCGATCGTGCCATTCCGACGCCGTCCCATTGTTCTTGCCCAGTTTCTCGAGATTCTTTAGAGCTTCGCTTAGCCCCGCGCGATTCCGCACCAGACCGACCTGTTCGGTCAGCAGTCGTGCTGTGGGTTCCCATTCCTTGGACGGATCTTCCAAAGGTGACCAGCCGTTTCCCTCCCGGATTGGGAGGCGGCCCACGGGCGCTCTGCTTCGGAGAGCGGTTTCCACGGCCCGTTTGGCAAACACGACGCATTCTAAAAGCGAATTGCTGGCCAGCCGATTGGCTCCGTGGACTCCCGTGCAGGCTACCTCTCCACACGCCCACAGGCCGTCCAAATTCGTTCTCCCGTCCAGGTCAGTCCGCACTCCTCCAATGGTGTAATGGGCTGCTGGCGCGACAGGAATCAACTGGCGCGTGATGTCAATCCCCTGTTCGAGACAGGTTTTGTAAATGTTCGAGAAACGCCGCTTCATGAAATCGGCATTTAAATGCGTCAGGCTCAGAAACACGCAGTCGGCTCCGGCCTTTTTCATTTCGGAATGAATCGCAGCCGCGACCACGTCGCGGGGAGCCAGTTCCGCCAGTTCGTGATACTCCGGCATGAACCGATGCCCGGCGGGATTGAGCAAATAGGCTCCTTCTCCTCGCAAGGACTCGCTAATCAAAAAACTTCTCTTCCCTTTCTGATAAAGCGCCGTGGGATGAAACTGCATGAATTCCATGTCCTTGATCGCAGCCCCGGCCCGATAAGCCAAAGCGATCCCTTCGCCCGTGGCCGTAGGCGGGTTGCTCGTCTGCTGATACAGTGCCGCTGCTCCCCCGGTTGCCAGAATCGTAGTGGGCGCCAGGAGGGTTTGGGACCCGTGTTCGTTCCGCTGGTAGGCCAAAGCGCCAAAGCATCGCCCCTCGTTGACCAGTAATTCTGTCGCGGTCGTATACTCCAACAGGCGAATCCTCCGATTCTCCAGAACCCGGCGACTCAGCACTGTGATCATGGATTGCCCGGTAGCGCTGCCGCTGGCATGTAAAATCCTGCGGCGGCTGTGTCCCCCTTCCTGGCCGAGGTCCAGATTCCCTGCCCCGTTTCGATCAAACGAAACCCCCAAGTTTTCCAAGTCTTTCATGGCCGGAAGGGCTTCTTGCGTCAGAATTTCTACCGCTTGGCGGTTGCACAAATCTCTCCCAGCCCGAAGCGTATCCCCCAGATGCAGCGCTGGAGAGTCTTCAGGAGAGATTGCGGCTGCGATTCCACCTTGAGCTTGGAAGGAATTGCTTTCGGAAAGGGCGGACTTGGTAATCAAAACCACATTGCCATGCCGCGCGGCACAAAGCGCGGCATAAAGCCCTGCCAATCCGCTGCCGATGATTAGGAAGTCTGCCTCGATTATTTGCTTGCTTTGGTTTGACACGAAACCTTATTTATAGCACAAGTCATTTCCGGGTGGAGCGATGTCATCCTGAGCGAAGCGAAGGATCTGCTTGTCAAAGAAATCAGCGGGTTGCGCGAATTCCGTTGTTGGCTGCTGCCCCGAACCATCGCTCCCCAAGAGTTTTTCAACAAGCTCCTCAGGATTCGATAGCTCTTTGTGGGATGGCCTTCGAAAGATACAATGGAATTTCCTCCCGAAAAGAGGGAATCAAATTTCGCAAGGAAAAGGATCGCCATGCCAGCCAAAACGAAACGGGACTACCTGAACCGACCAGTGGAACACGTTGATATCACCCGTTACAACGTAGTGCCTTGGGTCGAGGCCATGCAGGGGATGTCTTACAGCGCGCGCGATCTGGCCCGTGCGGCCGGGATTTTGGACCGCATGATCCAGGACAAAGATTGTGGCATCATCCTTTGCCTGGCGGGATCGCTCATCAACGCTGGATTAAAAAAGGTCTTTGTGGAGATGATTCGCTGCAACATGGTGGATGCCATTGTCAGCACGGGAGCCAATATTGTGGATCAGGATTTCTTCGAGGCCCTGGGTTTCCGGCACTACATCGCCGAGGAGCGACTGAAGGCTGGCCTCGACGATCAGGAACTTTTGAACCTCCACATTGACCGCATCTACGATACGCTCATTGATGAGGATGAATTACGGGTTTGCGATGACACTGTGCGCGAAATCGCCGATGCTCTGGAGCCTCGTATATATTCTTCCCGCGAGTTTCTGATGGAGATGGGCGCTTATCTGGAGCGCAATGGCTGTAAAGCCCCGGAAAGCATCCTGCTGGAAGCCTACCGGAAACAGGTTCCGATATTCTGCCCGGCCTTCAGTGATTGCTCAGCCGGTTTCGGGCTGATTGCCCACCAGGCGGCACGAGGGGACCGCCCCAAGGTTTCGATTGACAGCGTGAAGGACTTCCTCGAACTAACGCAATGGAGGGTCAGGAACCGGGAATCGGGTCTGTTCATGATCGGCGGAGGAGTGCCCAAAAATTTCGCCCAGGATGTGGCTGTGGCTACTGACATCCTCGGACAGGAAATGCGGATGCACAAGTACGCCGTGCAAGTCACAGTGGCTGACGCCCGGGATGGCGCTCTTTCCGGCAGCACGCTGAAAGAGGCCAACAGTTGGGGCAAAGTGGATAGCTCCTTCGAACAGATGGTTTATAGCGAGGCCACCATTGCTGTCCCGCTCATCGTGGGGTATGTCTATCATCGGGGGAACTGGAAGGCGAGGGAGACGCGGCACTGGAATCAAGTCTTGGACACGGTTGTCGTGCGCTGAATAGGATTGATTTCATGAGCAAACAACAAAATAGTGACAGTCGGCGGTCGGTTGCTTATAAGAATGAAACGTTCCTGGATAGTCCCGATGCCAGAACTCTGCGAATTCTCTCCGAATACTTGGAGCCGTATTCCCACTTTCGCCGCGAAAGAGTTCGCGATACCATCGTCTTTTTTGGTTCGGCACGGGTAGAGGAAGGGAGCGCCCTGAGCCACTATTATCAGGAGGCGCGCACGCTAGCCCGCAGGATTACGGAGTGGTCTGAGCAACTCCCCGACTCCGGCCGCCGCTTCGTCGTGTGCACCGGAGGCGGTCCAGGCATCATGGAAGCCGCCAACCGAGGCGCCCAGGAAGCGGGCGGCAAGACCGTCGGCTTGAACATTGGGTTGCCTTTTGAGCAGTTGCCGAACGCCTACATCACACCGGACCTTTCCTTTGAATTCCATTACTTTTTCATGCGCAAGTTTTGGTTTGCCTATTTGGCCAAAGCCATGGTTTTTTTCCCAGGGGGATTCGGAACGATGGATGAGCTGATGGAGGTCCTGACCCTCGTCCAGACGCAAAAGGTCAACAAAAAGATCATTATCTTGCTCTATGGTTCCGAATTCTGGAAAGACGTGATCCACTTTGACACTCTGGTTCGGTACGAAACCATCAGTCCCAACGATCTCGAACTCTTCCAATTTGCCGATGATCCCCAGACGGCGTTCCATATCCTTCAGGATGGGTTGACCAAGTACTACCTCCAGCCCGAAGCACCTCTCCCCGAAGCACTCAAACCAGCGCCGGACATTTAAGAGCTCGCTCCCACTCCGGCAAATTTTGATTGACTGACCCATCACCAATGGGGCAGTATTCTCTCAAGCAATCAACAGGAACAGAAATCCCGTCACGGGCAGACGCGGGCTGCCGGCAGCATCCCGCGATGGATGTTCCTCGCGCCATGAGGGAGGCGGCTTTCGGTGTTTTCCCAGACAAGAATGTCCTGGCCCCGGCTCTTGTTGGCGTTTCTGATTTTCGGATGCCTCCTTGGCAGCGTATCTTCCAACCCGGCTGCCCAAAAGGCGCGCCGCAACGTTTCAGGGACGATCCCGGCGACGGAGTTCTCCCGTATTGTTCAAGAGTTTTCGGAAAAGGGAGGATTCTTCTTCTCCGATAATTTCATCTCTAACGAGACGGCTTATCCGTTCGTTCTCGGCAAGTTCAAAGAGTTGGAATTGTCGGGCGGGGCTTATATTGGAGTCGGTCCGGAGCAGAACTTCAATTACATCGCCAAAATTCGACCGCAGATCGCTTTCATCGTAGACATCCGCCGTCAGGCCGTGATCCAGCACCTCATGTACAAAGCCATCTTCCATCGGGCGGAAAACCGGGCCCAATTCCTATCCTGGCTGTTTAGCAAACCGCTCGCAGGAAACCATGCTCCCAGGCGCGACTCTTCCCTCGATGAAATCCTGGCTTACATCAGAGAAGCCCCCACCTCGGAGGAAATCTTCTCCCGGAATCTGGAAACTCTTCGCAAGACCATCGAAGATGATTTCCATTTCCCCTTATCGACTGAGGATGTCGAAACGCTTCGCTTTGTCTATGGCACTTTCTGGCAGGCGAACCTGCGGATTTCATTTCGGCTAGGCAGGGCAGGATTTCCGGGAACCTGGTATGGAGGATTCCCAACTCTGCAAGACCTTCTGCTGGCCACGGACGCTGCGGGCAATCGCGGCAGTTTTCTCGCTAGTGAAGAGGATTACGGTTTCCTGCGAAGATTGCAACGGCAAAATCGAATCATTCCCGTCGTCGGTGATTTTGCTGGCAAGAAGGCGCTCGCGGCGGTCGCTGGCTATCTGCGGGAAAACGGCTACACTGTTACGGCGTTCTATACTTCCAATGTCGAGCAATATCTATTCGCGGATCAGGTATTCGGCGCCTTTGCGGAAAACATCCGCAAGCTGCCTGTTTCTTCCAACAGCGTGATCCTCCGTATGGTCCGCACTGGCTGGGAACCCCATCCCGCCCGCATCCCGGGACATCGCATGACCCCCCTGTTGCAAAAGATCACTCTATTTCTGGATGACTACGACCAGAATCTCTTCCCGGATTATTGGAGTCTGGCTACCAGGGACTATATTGCACCTAAGAGTGCTGTCTCTTACCAAGAACCTTAGACCATTTTTATGGATGGTGTATAGCGTTTGGGTTGCAGCCCCGCAGGGGCGACTGAACTCATTCCGTTGAACGTGCTATACACCAACTGTGAAAATGCCTTAAAGGAAGAACTCATCACGGTCCCGGCGGTCGCCAACGCAGGATCGGACGACGAGCCGCCTGGACCTCATCCAATCTCCCCAGCCGTGTCGAGTGGGGTGCCCCCAAAACCGTTTCTGGTTCTTGTTCCGCCTCCCGCGCAATGGCTTGCAAGGCATCCACCAGCAAATCGAGTTCTTGCTTGCTTTCGCTCTCGGTCGGTTCAATCATCATTGCCCCCGGCACAATCAACGGAAAGCTGACAGTGTAGGGATGGAACCCATAATCAATCAGGCGCTTGGCGATGTCGCCTGTGTGAACGCCATGCTGTGCCTGTTTCCGGTCGCTGAAGACGCACTCATGCAGAGTTGGAGCAGGATAAGGAAGTGCGTAAGTTCCTTCCAGGCGCTTGCGAAGATAGACAGAATTCAGCACGGCATCTTCCGTGGTCTGCTTCAGCCCTTCGCCCCCGTTGGCTAGGATGTAAGCCAATGCGCGGACCAGGACGCCAAAATTTCCGTAAAAGGCCCGCACTCGTCCAATGGACCGCGGCCGGTCAAAATCAAAGGCCAGCCTCCCATCTGGTTTTTGGACGATGCCCGGCACCGGAAGAAATGGCTCCAAGATTCTTTTGACCGCGACAGGCCCAGCGCCCGGCCCCCCTCCCCCATGGGGCGTGGAGAAAGTCTTGTGGAGATTCAGGTGCAAAACATCCACGCCGAAGTCGCCGGGCCGGCTGATTCCGAGTAAGGCATTCAGGTTTGCCCCGTCCATGTAGAGCAGGCCGCCGCGGGAGTGCACGATTTCGGCAATCGGAACAATCTGGTCTTCAAAAATCCCCAGCGTATTGGGATTGGTCAACATGAGCGCCGCCACTTCATCATTCATTAAGCGGTCGAGTTGGCCAAGGTCAATGGTTCCCTGGCTGTTGGAAGCCAGGCTCTGTGTCTGATATCCCGTCATAGTGGCCGAGGCTGGATTCGTCCCATGGGCGGAGTCTGGAACCAGCACCTTGCGGCGAGGGTTTCCCTTCGACTGGTGATAGGCGCGCGCCAGAAACAGGCCGGTCATCTCGCCGTGAGCACCCGCCGCTGGCTGCAAGGTAATCGCATCCATCCCCACGATTTCGAGCAGAGTTTCCGAAAGCGCTTTCAGAATTTTCAAACAGCCCTGAGAGAACGCTTCCGGCTGATAGGGGTGCGCGTGCGAGAGGCCTTCCAGTCGCGCCACGACTTCGTTAATCTTGGGGTTGTACTTCATGGTGCAAGAGCCAAGCAAATACGCCCCCGTGTCCACGCCGTAGTTCCAATTGGAAAGCCGGGTAAAATGGCGCACCACCTCGACCTCGCTCACTTCGGGGAAACCTTCGATCTCTTCCCGCACTTGAGTTGGGCTAAATGCTTCCTCTGGCTTCACCTCTCGCACATCGAGCGCAGGAAGTTGAAAGGCCGATTTGCCGGGAGAACTGCGCTCGAAGATCAGCGCCTCGTTCTGGTTTACATGCTGTTTTGCTTTTTGGATGTCCCGATCCGACATTTATCCGAACCTCTTTTTAGACCTTGTGGGTATAGATCGTTTTCACTCGCCACTGATCATTGTCACTGTCTCTTTCAGTCCCCAAAACGGGTTGCTGTATACAAAATCACCCCAAAGGGGCTGTCATTCCAAGCGCAACGAGGAATCTGCTCTTCCTGCTTTTCACTGGTCACTGATTACTCATCACTGCCCTAAAACGGTTGCCCCCCAAACCCCAAGGCTGTCATCCTGAGCAAATGCGAGGGATCCGTTCTTTCTTCCTTACGGCTTCAGAGCGACGTAGCACTTTTTTTGCCGTGGGCTTTTTTGTTTTAGTATCCGGCTCAGCCAGCCTCACCTTGTTCTGACTCGCCGTGCCTTTATCACAGCCGCGACTGTGAGGGAGCGGGCATTCCTTGTGGCTTCAGCCGCTGTGGTTGCTAGTTCCCAATACAGCCGCTCCCTCCATTCGCTCCGTGGCAATCTTTACGAGATCGTCAATCTGTTCCCGGCTGGCCGTCTCGGTTACACAGTACAGAGTGGCTCCGGCTAGTTCCGGATAAAAGCGTCCCAGGTCTAACCCGCCCACAATATTCGCTTCGAGCAACCTTTCTTGAATTTGTTCGCCAGTACCTGCGCCAACAACGGCGAATTCATTGAAAAAGGAGCCGGTAAAACAAAGCCGTGCGCCTGCCTGTTGGAACCTCTCCGCTGCATAATGCGACTTCGAGAGGTTGTGAACTGCCAATTCCCGCAACCCGCGTTTGCCATAAACGGAGAGGAAAATCGCAACCATCAGCGCGCAAAGAGATTGGTTCGTGCAGATGTTGGAGGTGGCTTTCTCGCGCCGGATGTGCTGCTCCCGCGTCGAGAGCGTCAGGCAGAAGCCGCGTTCGCCGTTTGCATCGGTGGTCTGGCCCACCAGCCGTCCCGGCATGCTCCGCACGTACTTTTCGCGTGTGGCCAGGAAACCCACATATGGGCCTCCATAGCTGAGCGGAACTCCCAAAGATTGGACTTCTCCCGCAACGATGTCCGCTTCCGCTGGAGGGCGGAGGATACCCAAAGAAGCGGGTTCGGTAATCATCACAATCAGTAAAGCGCCTGCCGCGTGAGCTTGGGCCGCAATCGAAGCCACATCCTCGACCACGCCAAAAAAGTTAGGCGATTGCACAACAATGGCGGCAACATCCGAACCCAGCCTTTCGGAAAATTCAGCTCCGTCGATTCTGCCGCTTTCCTCGCACAAGATTTCTTCCAGGGTTGTCCCTAGGTGTTGAAGATAGGTCCGCAAAACTTGACGATATTCTGGATGGACAGATCGAGCCACTAGAACCCGCTCGCGCCCGCTGATCCGCAGCGCCATCATCACCGCCTCCGGAAGAGCAGTCGAGCCGTCATAGAGGGAGGCGTTGGCGACCTCCATGCCGGTGAGTTCGCAGATCAGCGTCTGGAACTCAAAGATGGCCTGCAACGTCCCCTGAGCGATTTCGGGCTGGTAGGGAGTGTAAGCCGTATAAAACTCGCTGCGGGAAATCAGGGCGTCAATGACGGCGGGGCGGAAATGATCGTAAGCCCCGGCGCCTAAAAAAGAAATTGCGGGGCGGCCGTTCTCGGTTGCCCGGTCGCGGAAATAGCGAAGAACTTCCGGTTCGGAGAGGCCCGGTTCCAGTGTTAAAGGACGCCCCAGGCGAACTGGCCGTGGGATGCTATCAAATAATTCTTCGATGGAATCGCACCCCACGGCCTTGAGCATTTGCTGGCGTTCTTGGGGAGACTTGGGGAGATAACGCATGAAAATGGGTTTCCTATCTGTTGTTGAGAGGAATACGATGTGGGATTATCCACCCTTCTCTTGCTGCACGTATTCCTCGTATTGCTCGGCGGTCAATAAACTGTCCGGCAGCGACGGGGTGGCCAGGGAAACCTTAATCATCCAAGCCTTTCCGTGCGGCTCCTGGTTGATCCACTCCGGATTCTCCGCCAGGCTGCTGTTGACCTCTTTCACTTCGCCGGTCACCGGCGAATAAATTTCCGAGACCGCCTTGACCGATTCCACCGTCCCGCAGGCTTTCCCGGCCTCCACGTGGCTGCCAGTCTTGGGAAGTTCCACGTACACAATGTCGCCGAGTTCCTTCTGGGCATGGTCAGTAATGCCCACTGTAGCCAGATTGCCTTCGAGTTGCACCCATTCATGTTGTTCGGTATAGCGAAGATGAGCCGGATACATGGCGATCCCCTCCCTGTGCCGGAATCAAGTTCTCGTCCGGCGGTAAAAAGGTGTAGATACGATTTGTGCCGCCGCCCGCGTTCCCCGAATCTCGATGAAGATCTGCTGACCAACCTTGGAAAATTCCGTTGGCAAATAGCCGAATCCGATATTGCGTTTGAGAAACGGCGCGTGAGAGCCGCTGGTAACTTTCCCAATGAGTTGCTCTTGCGACCAAACAGGCGCTCCGTCCCGCGCAATGGCGCGATCTTTCATCTCAAAACCCACCAGCCGCCGCTTTATCCCCTCTTGCGCCTGACGGAGCAAAACCTCCCGACCGAGGAACGGCCCTTTCTCCAATTTGCAGAGGAAACGCAAATTGGCCTCTAGCGGCGTGGTCTCCTCGTCCATATCATGTCCATACAGCAGCATACCGGCTTCCAGCCGCAAGGTGTTGCGCGCGCCTAATCCGCAAGGGAGCAGGCCTTCGGGCTTTCCCTTTTCCAAAAGCGATTCCCAAATTTTCTCCGATTCACTGACCGGCAGGTAAACCTCAAATCCATCTTCACCTGTATAACCCGTGCGGGCAACCAGGCATTCGACTCCGCAAACCGTCCCCCGGATAAACCAGTAATAATTGAGCTCCGGGAGATTTACAGAAGTGAGCGGTTGGAGGATGGCCACGCTGCGCGGCCCTTGCAATGCCAGTTGGGTGTAGTCGTCGCTGGTATTGCGAACCCTGGCCCCGGTGTCGTTGTGTCGGCAAATCCAGGCAAAGTCCACCTCGCGCCGCGCCGCATTTACACAGAGAAAATATTGATTCTCGGCGAATTTGTGAACCAGCAGGTCATCAACCATTCCGCCGCGTTCGTTCATCAGCCCGGAATACTGCGCCTGATTCACCTGCAATTTGAAGACGTCATTGCAGGTTACTTTCTGAAGCAGGGGTAATGCCCCCGATCCTTCAATTTCAATCTCCCCCATGTGGCTGACGTCGAACAAACCCGCCCGCGTTCGAACGGCCATGTGCTCAGTTACAATGCCACTGTATTCAATCGGCATCTCCCAGCCCGCAAAATCCACCATCCGCGCCCCCATGCGGCGGTGCGTTTCGTTCAAAGCGGTCTTGCGAAGAGAAAGAGTTGACGTGGCCGGATCAGCCAATCTCACATCCTCCTGGAAGAAAATCGGAAGGGTAAGCTAACATAGCACCCGCAGGCAGTCAAGGCAACGGGAGATGAATTCCGTGAAATCCGTGTTGCGTCCTGGATTAGCCCTAAGCAGGCGATTATATTTACCCAAATTAACCCCGAGCCTCTAGTTCCGCATTTACCAGAGGTGTTGGCGCGAAGGGGTCATGCGATAATCAGGCAGATAGCATTTTGATTTCTGGAGCAGGATGAAAAGATGGGGCTTTCCGCGACCCTTCCCGAAGACAAGCAACAGGCGCTGGAAAAAATTGGCGCGGCAGAGATCGTTTTCGGCATCCCAACTTACAACCATGCGGAGACAATCGTAACGGTGGTGCAGGCCGTCCAGGCAGGTCTGCGGAAGTATTTCCCGGAAAACAAAAGCCTCCTGATTCACTCCGATGGCGGGTCCACGGACGGAACTTCCGAACGGGTTTTAGAAGCGGCTCGGGAGGAGGTCTCGCTTCTCCAAATCCCTTATCCGGCTTATCCCGTCCAGAAACTCTCCGCTCCCTATAATGGCATCCCCAACAAAGAGTCCGCTCTGCGAACCTTATTCCAACTGGCGCAATCATTAGAAGCGAAGGTCTGCGCGGTAGTATCGCCGGACCTGCAGAGCATTACCCCCGATTGGGTAGGCTCCTTGGTGCAACCGATCCTGGAGAAGGGCTTTGATCTGGCCTGCCCCTGCTACTCGCGTTCCAAATACGATGGCGCCATCACGAGCGGGATTGTTTATCCCTTCCTCCGATCGCTTTATGGAAAGCGCATCCGCGATCCTCTAGGGGAGGACCTCGCTTTTTCCCAGCGGTTCATCAACCACTGCTTGGCGCAAGATCGCTGGGACCGCGAGGCCGCCCGCTTGGGAATCGAGATGTGGACCCTGACGGAAGCGATTTGCGCGGGCTTCCCCATTTGCCAGGTCTGGCTCGGGCCGAAGGTCCATCCCTCCAGGAACGCGGCCTCCGACGTGAGCACCGTGCTGGCGCAAATCCTGGGCTCTCTTTTTTTAGAAATGGAAAATAAAGTCGGGTTTTGGCAAAAGGCAAGGGTTTCGGCTGCTGTGCCGGTCTGGGGAGGGCGTTGTGAGGTAGTCGAGAACCCAACGCCAGTGGATATTACCCATATGATGACAGCGTTTCGCCTGGGCTACCAAACGCTTCAGGAAATCTGGGGACTGCTCCTGCCCCCCGCCACCATGCTGGAATTGAAGAAATTAGCCAATCGTTCCGAAGAGGCTTTCCGCTTAGCCGATGCAATTTGGGCCCGCATCGTGTACGATTTCGCCCTGGGTCATCGTCTCCGCGTGATAAATCGCGATCATCTGCTGCGCTCGCTGACTCCGCTCTATCTGGGCTGGGTGGCCTCCTTCATTCTGCAAACACAAGAAGTCAGCCCCCAGCAAGTCGAGGACCGCATTGAAACACTGTGCCTGGCTTATGAATCCCAGAAACCTTATTTGATCTCCCGCTGGAGGTGGCCAGACCGCTTCAACCCGTGACCGGCACGGCCATCGCAACGAAAGGAGGAGAAATGTGGGATCGCATCCTTGAGATTCTGAATCAAATGGCGTCCCAGTTTGTGAACGGCGTTGTAAACCTCTTGCCAGGAGTGTTCGGTTTCCTGGTCTCCATTTTGCTGGCTGTCCTGTTCGCCAACGTGGTCAGCAGGATTGTGCGGCAGTCCTTAAAAAGCATCAAATTTGACCAGCTCCTGGAGCAGTGGGGATTTTCCGCAGTGGCTGAATGGTCTCCCGCCAAAAGCCCCTCTCTACTGGTGGCGCGTCTTTGTTCCTGGATCATCCTGACTTTTGGCTTCCTGATTGGCCTGAGCGCCTTTGCCCCAAATCTGACGGCAGAGTGGACCCGAGCACTGCTGGCTTACCTGCCTCATGTGCTGGCGGCGATTCTCGTCCTCGCCGGGGGCACCCTCCTGGCGAAATATCTCTCTCGGAATGTCCTCATCAGCGCCGTGAACATGCAGATTCAGTCGGCCCGCCTTTTGAGTCTCGGCGTCAAATGGCTCGTCCTGGTTCTGACCGGGGGTATTGTCCTCGATCAATTGGGCATCGGCCAGAGCATTGTCCGATTATCGTTCGCTATCCTTTTCGGGGGAATCGTGCTGGCGCTGGCCCTGGCCGTCGGCCTCGGTTCCAAGGAAATGGTCACCCGTTGGGAGCGTCAGACGAGTAAAACCGAGGAAGAGAGCGAAGAAAAATTCCACCACCTCTGAGGCCGCCCATCCGAGCCGCGTTGAGCCTGCCCCGAGCGCAGCGAGGGGTCAGCAAGCGGGCAAATCGCGTGAACCGTTCTAGACCGTTTTCATGGATGGAGTATAGCGTTTGGCTCTCGCCGCCTTCAGCCCCGAAGGGGCGTAAGAATGTAGCCCAGGGCGCAAGCCCTGGGTAGGATTGGAAAAGTGGGCACAAGCCCCGGAGGGGCGACAGAACTCAATCTTTTGGCCGTGTTACACACCAACTGTGAAAA
>JACQGE010000034.1 GCA_016199675.1 Acidobacteriota bacterium
CCGGCGCAGGCGCGGCACAACCGGCGGCCATCTCGTAGAACTTCCCTCTTGAAGTTTATACCCTCCCCGCATTGCTCGCAGACCGCCCGTTCGCCTTGGTAACCGGGCAACTCTTGCGGCGGTAGGTCCACTTCCACCCACATTTCGTCAAACAGTTCGGCGTCAGCCATCTGGCGGTAGGCGGCCATCTGCTGCTGGTTCTTGTCGGAAATCTCCGGGAACATCGTGCGGGCCAGTTGCTTGGAGCTTTCCTTGGCCACGACCCGAATCGCTTTAGGGCCTTGCAAGTCCACAAATGTGGCAGCCACCTTTCCCCAGTCCCGAAATTTCAGCGCTCGCTTGCCCAAGCGGCACCCAGTAACCACCACCACGGCGTCGGTGGCGCAACGGTCTATCTCCACAAAGGTTATCAGACGCTTGCGTTCCTGGACGGGGTCCTCAATGCCTAGACGCATCAGGCCCAGCATCGCCATGCGCACTCCCAGCACCTGCCCCGCGCACAGGTGCCCGTGCGCTCGCTCCGCGTCGTGAAGATATTCGTCGAGGGTTTTCATCTGTGGCTTGCCCGCTGGCCTTAGGAATCGATCTTCCGATTTGATTCTGGCAGACGGGGTGAATCCGGGTCAATGAAGATTTGTGGCCGACTAGCCCAAGACACGATAACATGCTACGGACGAAACCGTAGAGGCCTATGGATCAGATTGAGTGGACCCAGCATGCCCGAGAAATGCTATCGGAACGGAATATCCTGGAGGAGTGGGTCTTACGCGCAATTCAGTATCCAGACTATAATGATGAAAGAGAAGACGGAATATGCATTACGTCAAATCGATCCCTGAGTATGGTGGGCGCATCCTACGGGTCATGGTAAATCCACGAGTTTCCCCGAATCGAATCTAGACAGTTTTCTTCGAGCGACGCCTCAGGAGGAAGCCATGAAACTAAAAGTGGACAAAGAAGCCGACACCTTGTATTTCCGTCTGGATGAGGCGGCGATCGTGGAATCCTAAGAAGTGCAGGCGGGTGTAATTCTCGACTTCGACAAAGAGAAGCGGGTCGTCGGAATCGAAATCCTGGGCATCAGTACCCGCGTGCCCGTGGAAAACTTGCGCATCTTGCAATTTGAGACCATCTAGAACAACCATTGGGATATGACAATTCGAAATGAACAACCATGGGCCTCTGGACCAAAAGAGATTCTTCTGCACGGGTTAAATCTGTTAGCTAAGGACTCTGGTACGAATCGTCGTTTGGCAATAATTGCCATCGACAATGCTGTTGAGCTTACTATCAAAACTTACTTGAGCTTGCCTAAATGGGTAACCGGTGTGTCAATTCCCCGTAAGCGTTTGGAGGAGATTTCTGAAATTTCCCTTCCTTGCTTGACGCGCTTGAAGAGTTCGCACAGGACAAATTGCAAGGAGTTGATCTTGCATCTATTGAATGGTATCACCGCATACGAAACCAGTTATATCATCAGGGATATGGGCTATCGGTCGACCGTGAGAAAGTTGAGGTTTATGTTGAGTTAGCGAATGCTCTTTTCAAGAATCTGTTCGGGGCAACTGCTATTGAGCAAAGGAAAGAAGATACAGAACTTTTAGGTCGCTTCATTCAGCTCTGGCCCCGGTTGGAGAGTGCTCTTGCGGACATTTCAAGCGATCACACACTCACAGCCGGTAGGCCACGAACGTTACTTCATGCCGTAAGGTTCCTGAGGGAGGGGCATATTCTTCCCCAAAAAGAACTTGACGAGATTGAGATGTTCAGAAAGCTTCGCAACGAGGTAATTCATGGGACGGTCGACTACAAGCAGGTGCTTAATGAGGAAACTGTGAATAGGTTAGAGCAACTTGTGTGTTCGCTTGAAGAGGACACCGGAAAAACGCAGAGTTGAATGTCGGGTTATCCCTCTTGCTCTCCAAAAACATGGATAAACGCTTTCGGCAGGGCGACCAACCAGTCCTTTTGTTTGGCGAGGCCCATTTTTTTATACACTAGGCGGGAGACTTCGCTTTCCATGTGGAAGGAGGCAGCGTTGCCGTTTGAGGTGGTGTTAGCTCCCTGGACGCGCAGCAGAAGGCGCACGGTATTGGGCGTGACGATCTCTTCGACCACCTGGACAGGAATGCGGTTTTCGCGGCTCTGGTCGCTTTTGGACATGCTAGGGTGGACCAGCAAGACATGCTCCTGTGGAATACAAAACCACACCGTATCGCCTCGCAATCTCCCAGGTAGATAAGGAACCGTTATCGAGAACAAAGATGTGCGAATGCGGGTGCAGTCCGACATGGGGTCCAGTTCTTCCACAGTCCCGGAAAAGATATTGGAGATGCCGAGCAGCCGGGCCACCGCCGTGCTACGCGGGCGGAGGCAGATTTCATCCGGCGCGCCGATCTGGACAATCCGACCTGCTTCATAGACCGCAACCCGCTCGGCCAGCGTGAATCCTTCTTGGACATCGTGCGTGACCAGCAGAATAGGGATTTGGTATTTCTGCCGGATGTTGCGCAAAACCTCGTAGAAATCCAGGCGCAAGGGATAGTCCAGGCCGCGCACCGGTTCGTCCAGCAACAGCAAACGCGGCTCTGTGATTAATGCCCGCGCAATTGAGGCTCGCTGCTTCTCGCCGCCCGAAAGCTCGTGCGGTTTGCGGGTAGCCAGGGCCGTCAATCCGAATAACTCCAGCATTTCATGAACCTTGCGGTGTCGTTCCAGAGTGGGGAGACGCGCAATCCCAAAGGCTAAATTCTGCCCCACCGTCATGTGGGGAAATAGCGCATAGTTCTGAAACACGTAGCCGATGCCTCGTCGTTGCGGTGGCTGGCAAAGTCCGCTTTCCGCATCGAACAAAATTTCGTTATTCAATAAGATGCGGCCTTGCTCAGGGCGGAGAAAACCAGCGAGGGAGTCCAGGGTCAGAGTTTTGCCGGAGCCGCTGGCGCCAAACAAAACCGTTACCCCGGCTTCACAGCTCAAGCTAATATCCAGATTAAAGCCGGGAGCTGAGGCGCTGGGTAGAAACGATTTGCAAAGGGTAAGTTCCAGCAGAGCCAAGGGTCGTCCTCCATGGACGGGATTCAGGGGCGAGTTTAAGGGTAGAGGCCCTCTTGCAGGCGATTCGTCCAGTATAGAATGCCCACCGCAATCAAGGAGATAATCAGCACCATCAAATTAGCCAGCAGAGTATTCCCGGATTGAACGGCATCATAAATGGCTACCGCAGCAGTCTGTGTCCGGCCAGGAATATTTCCGGCGATCATGATTGTGACGCCGAAATCGCCCAGCGCCCGGGCGAAAGCAAAGATCGTTGCCGCCAGAATTGAACGTCGTGAAAGGGGTAAGGTGACCTGAAAAAAGACTCGCCACTCGGAAGCCCCCAGCGTGCGCGCCGCGTTTTCAATCGTGTGATCGACACTCTCCAGCGCTGCCCTTGCCGACTTCACCAGCAACGGGATGCTATGGAAAGTGGCCGCTAGCACCGCTGCCTGCCAGGTAAACACCAGCGGAAATCCAAAGACGCCCTCGAACGTGCGCCCCAACGGCGTGTTGCGGCCCAGCAGAACTAACAGGTAGTATCCTAACACCGTGGGCGGGAGCACGATCGGTAGGCTGACCAGCGAATCCAAGAGTTCGCGGCCCCGAAAGCGGTACCGCGCCAGCACATAGGCCAACGTCAGCCCCACCGCCAATGAGACTATGGTCGCAAATGAGGCTACTCGCAATGAGAGCCACAACGGAAACCAGTCAATCTGCCGCAACACATCAGGCATTTTTCGTTGAGGAATCTAAACACAGTTTCTTGAGACCAGATCCATCCGGGACGATTATAACTTAGGGGAGTTGCGGAAACGCAAGGCGGGCCACCCTTCTAGGGGTTACCGAAACCATACGCCCGGAGAATCTCCCTGGCTTCGTTTCCTTTTAAGAATTCCAGGAACGCCTTCGAGGCTTGGGGATTTTGGGAGGAACGCAGTACTAGGGCCGCCTGTTCAATGGGGGAATAAAGCTTCGGATCAATGACTAAAAAGGGGCGATCGGAATCTCGTACCAAGGCTATGGCTATCAAGGCCACATCCGCGTTGCCAGTTTCTGCCATCTGGAAAGCGTGAGAAACACTATCAGCGTAAATGAGTTTTGGCTGCAACGCCTGCCAGAGGCCAGCGGCTTGCAAGGCTTGCTGTGCGGCAAAACCATATGGGGCGTATTGCGGATTAGCCATGGCAATCCGGTCCACATTCGCCTTTCTCAAATCGGCTAGGGAATTCAAATGCAAGGTATTGGACCAAGCCACTAACCGGCCTAGAGCATAAACGAGCACTTCTCCTTCTGCCAGCCCGTCTCGTTGGAGGGACTCAGCATAGGTTCGGGCTGCTGGCAGATATACATCATAAGGAGCGCCGTGGCGGATTTGTTGCTCTAGTTGCCCAGAAGGCCCAAAACTGAAAGTAATTTTTATCCCCAAAGCTTCCGCGGCTCTTCCCAGCGGAATACTGACCTTAATTAAATCAGAGGCGGCGGCGACAAACACTTCAGTTAGTTGGCGAGTGGTTGGAGTATCACAAGCGGGGGTGAATAATATTCCTAAAAATAAGGAAAAGGGAATGGAATATCTCATCCATTTGAAAAATTTACACATATTTTTATGGATCCTTGTAAGAAAGTTGACAAAGAGATGCTCAAGATATATATTAAGAATTGACTAATGGTAATATATGCTATTTTTTAGAAACAGTATTATCTTAGTTCTGGACTGAGTTTGGAGGTAAAACCCAATGGGAAAAGTAGTGGGCATTGATTTAGGAACTACCAACTCCGTTGTCGCCGTCATGGAGGGTGGCGAACCCAAAGTGATCACCAATCCTGAAGGAGGTCGTTTGACGCCCTCGATAGTAGCATTCACCAAGAACGACGAACGACTCGTCGGTCAAGTGGCTAAGCGGCAAGCCATTACGAATCCGGAGAATACCATATATTCCATCAAACGGTTCATGGGTCGGCGCTATGCGGAAGTGGATGAAGAGATGAAAATCGTGCCCTACAAAGTAGCCGCAGCGCCGAATGAAGACGTTCGTATTTTGATTGATGGTGGCAAGAAGCAACTTTCTCCGCCGGAGATTTCGGCTATGATCCTTCAAAAATTGAAGCAATCGGCGGAGGAGTATCTCGGTGAGAAGGTAACCCAAGCCGTCATCACCGTGCCCGCTTATTTTAACGACAGCCAACGGCAGGCAACGAAAGATGCTGGCGCGATTGCCGGGCTAGAGGTGCTTCGGATCATTAACGAACCAACCGCAGCGGCTTTGGCCTACGGGCTGGACAGGCAAAAGGATGAAACCATTGCTGTTTTCGACTTCGGTGGAGGGACGTTTGACATCTCAATTCTGGAAGTGGGGGAAGGCATTGTAGAGGTGAAATCCACCAATGGCGACACCCACCTGGGCGGCGACGACATTGACCAGCGAATCATTAACTGGATTGTCGATGAATTCCGCAAGGAGAACGGCATTGATCTCTCCAAAGACAAAATGGCTTTGCAGCGCTTGAAAGAGGCTGCAGAAAAGGCCAAGATGGAACTTTCCACCGTGATAGAAACGGAGATTAACCTTCCCTTCATCACCGCTGATGCTAGCGGGCCAAAACACCTGTATATGCGCCTGACGCGCTCGAAATTCGAACAATTGGCAGAAGACATTTTTCAGCGGAGTGTTCATCCCTGCAAGCAGGCGTTAGCGGATGCTGGATTGAAGCCCGAGAACATTAATGAAGTCGTTCTAGTCGGCGGGTCCACGCGCATTCCGCGCGTGCAGCAAATTGTCCGAGACCTTTTTGGCAGGGAACCTCATAAGGGAGTCAACCCGGACGAAGTCGTAGCCGTGGGCGCTGCCATCCAGGCGGGCGTGCTGAGTGGCGAAGTAAAGGACTTGCTGCTGCTGGATGTGACGCCGCTGACACTGGGTGTGGAAACCCTGGGCGGAGTGATGACGCCACTGATTTCGCGGAATACGACGATTCCCACGCGGAAGAGCGAGATCTTTTCTACGGCTGCCGACAGCCAAACTTCCGTGGAGATTCATGTCTTGCAGGGTGAGCGCGCCATGTCGCGGGATAACCGCACCCTGGGCAAGTTCCAGTTGATCGGAATACCGCCGGCGCCTCGCGGCGTGCCGCAGGTTGAGGTCACCTTTGACATTGACGCCAACGGGATTTTACATGTGACGGCCAAGGACCTCGGCACGGGCAAGCAGCAGGATATTACGATCACAGCTTCCAGCGGCTTGAATAAAGAAGAAGTCGAAAAGATGCAGAAGGAGGCAGACGCCCACGCGGAAGAAGACCGGCGGAGACGAGAAGAAATCGAAGCCCGGAACCGAGCCGATTCTATGGTGTACAGCACCGAGAAGCTCTTACAGGAGCATCGGGACAAGGTTTCGCCGGAGGATGCTCGGGAAATCGAGGGCGCCATCGAGGAGACCAAACAGGCCATCAATGCTGACAAATCGGCGGCGGAGATTAACCGGGCGGTAGATCGGCTGACGAAAGCCACCCACAAGCTGGCCGAGGTGATGTATCAAAATGTAGCCAGCGAGGCGGCTCCAGGTTCTGGCTCGGATGGCAGCAGTCGGGCTCAAACGGACACAAAAAAAGAGGGAGAGGTGATTGACGCTGAGTTCGTGGATACCGAGGAGGACAAGGATCACTGAAAATAGACGTCCTAGTCGAGTCGATATTTGCCATCCGCAAGCAAGGGAATTGTTATGGTCGGGAGAGAAGATTACTACCTAGTGCTCGGCGTGGATCGCAAGGCTACTCCGGCTGAAATTCGCAAGGCCTACAGGAGCTTGGCCCGAAAATATCATCCCGATGTGAATCCTAAGGATAAGAAGGCCGAGGAGAGCTTTAAGAAGATCGCGGAAGCCTATGATGTGCTCAGCGATCCCAAAAAGCGGCAAATGTACGACCGGCTTGGCTATTATTCCGAAACAGGGCCCCAGCCTGCAACGCACGGTCCCACGGAAGGGCGGTCTGTAGATTTTACAGGGTTCGATTTCACGGATTTGGGTGGACAAGATGTCGGGATGGGCGGCTTTCAAGACATTTTCTCCCAGTTTTTCCGGCGGGGGGAACCCCAGACAACCTCGCGACCCGAAAGGGGAAGCGACCTGGAGTACGAGGTCAAGATTGGATTCTGGGAGGCGATCCGGGGTACCACGATACGCTTATCTGTGATGCACCAGGCCACCTGCGCTGCCTGCCAAGGAAGAGGAACTACGGGAAAGGAAAGAACATGCCCAGCCTGCAACGGCAGCGGGAGCACGATTAAGGGTATGGCAACGATGCGATTTAATGTTGCCTGCTCGCAATGCCGTGGCACGGGCCGAGTCCAGGACATATGTGCAGCTTGTGTGGGTGAAGGTCGCCGCCCCGAGTCGGAGACCCTTGAGGTTCGGATTCCGCCGGGGGTTTCGGACGGGGCCAGGGTGCGCGTCCCCGGAAAAGGGAATATGGGTAGGCAGGGAGGACCTACTGGAGACCTCTTCATCATTACCAAAGTGGCTCCCCATCCTTTCTTTGAGCGCCGGGGGGACGATATTTATACGACCATTCCCGTGACGATTACCGAAGCTGCTCTGGGGGCAAAAATCGAAGTCCCCACGATTGATCAGAGCCGGGCGTTATTAAAAATTCCTCCGGGAACTGCCAGCGGTCAGAAATTCCGGTTGCGGGAGAAAGGAGTTGCTTCTCTGAGAACCGGCAAGCGCGGGGATCAGTACGTCGAGGTGCAGGTTCAGGTTCCGCGAATCGCCGACGAGCGTTCCAAAGAACTCCTGAAGGAGTTGGCCGCGCTGAATCCAGAAAATCCGAGGACAGACCTTTACCGGCAACTGTAACAGTCAGGAATAAGAATAAAACGATGGCGAAGCGTCCGCGAAAAAAGGCAGCTTATATGATTTCGGCGGTGGCCGAAGCGTATGGGATTCATCCTCAAACATTAAGATTGTACGAACGGGAAGGGTTGTTGAAACCCTCCCGGACTGAAGGCAATACACGCCTATACACGCAGGAAGACCTCCAGCAGCTGGAACTCATTTTGAATCTTACGCGCGACTTGGGGGTCAATTTGGCCGGGGTGGAAATCGTCCTGAATATGCGGGGAAGAATGGAGCAGATGCAAAAACAAATGAAGGAGTTCGTGGAGTTAGTCCAGCGGGAACTGATGAATCTGCCCACTCCCAATAAAGAAATCAAAAACGCGCTGGTGCGTTTTGTGCCGCGTACGGTCATCCCCGTGGAGTCTCAGAAACGCTAAAATTTTCCAAGCACTTCGCCCAAGGAAAGAACCTTCGTGTCTCACACTTTCCTCTCAAAGAAATTTTCTCGGGCCAGACCTGCGCTCCGGTTGCTGGTCTTTGATCTGGACGGCACCCTGATTGATTCCAAGCAGGATCTCGTGATGAGTGTCAACGCCGCATTGCGCTCTCTGGGCCGGGAATTTCTGGATGCGGAGACAGTCTCTTCTTACGTAGGACAAGGCTCGCAGGTCCTGATTCAACGTGCCTTGGGGGAGGGTGCGTCACCGGAGGAGGTCGCTCGCGGGCTCCAATTTTTCCTCGAATATTACCGCGCGCACAAGCTAGATCACACGATTCTGTATCCGGAAGTGCGAAAAACATTACACCGGTTCAGTAACGGAAATCGTGCCGGAGAGCGCTTCCTGGCCGTGCTGACCAATAAACCGGTGCGCATCAGCCGGGAAATTCTCGAAGAATTGGAGTTGATTTCCCTCTTCCGGTGCGTTTACGGGGGAAACAGTTTTGAGACCAAGAAACCAGACCCTGCAGGCCTTCGCGCTATCTTGCAAGAAACCGGCGTTGCTCCCTCAGATGCGATGATCGTCGGTGATTCGGATGTGGACGTCCTGACAGGCGCGGCAGCCGGCATCTGGACCTGCGGTGTTACGTACGGCTTCGGCAAGCTGGAACTGGAGTCCAATCCTCCCGATGTGCGGGTGGAGAGCTTGGCGGAATTAGCCGACGTGCTGGAAAGCTTTAGCCCGCAATCCGCATCGGCCTCCCGCTAATCGGGAAGGATGCCATCAGAGCCACGCCCGTAAGCAAGTAGGCAATCTCCTTCTAAATTTTTTACACGATTTCTGCCAATTCCAATTTCGCTGAGTTGCTTTTGCGCGGAGCTTTTTCTATAGTATTGGGTTTGTCTTAGGACTCAGGTAAAACATAAAGGAAACAAGTTGCGCCATGAAAATTCATGAATACCAGGCTAAGCAAATTCTAAAAAGTTTTGGCGTGGCAGTCCCCGAAGGAAAGGTTGCCGACAGCGCGGAAGGCGCTTATGCCATCGCCAAAGAGATGGGCCGCGAAGTGGTTGTCAAAGCCCAAATCCATGCCGGAGGCCGCGGTAAGGCCGGCGGAGTAAAAATTGCCAAGACCCCGGAAGAAGCTCGCAGCGTGGCGGCTACGATCCTCGGAAAAAAACTCATCACAGTACAAACTGGTCCAGAAGGGCAATTGGTGAGGCGCATCCTGGTGGAGGAAACCTTGCCGGTGGAGCGCGAACTGTATCTAGGCATTGTGGTGGACCGCGCCAATGCCTGTCCCGTCTTTATGGCGAGTTCCGCCGGAGGCATGGAGATTGAAAAAGTCGCCGAAGAAACCCCGGAGCTGATTCTGCGCGAGACGATCCGGCCTGGCTTCGGGTTGCAGCCATTTCAAGCGCGAAAGCTGGCCTTCGGGTTGGGAATTCCCGCCGCCAGCCTGCCGCAGGCTGCCGAGTTCATGATCGCCCTTTACAAGGCTTTTGAGGCGAGTGATGCGTCTCTGGCCGAGATCAACCCTTTTGTCTTGACGAAAGACGGGCGGCTGCTGGCGCTCGATGCCAAGATGAACTTCGACGACAATGCTCTGTACCGCCATAAGGACATCCAGCCATTGCGCGATCTTGCCGAAGAAGACCCGCTGGAGGTTGAGGCCAGCAAGTACTCTCTGAATTACATCAAGCTGGATGGGAATGTCGGCTGCATGGTGAACGGCGCAGGACTGGCGATGGCGACGATGGACATCATCAAGTACGCCGGAGGCAATCCCGCCAATTTCCTCGACGTCGGCGGCGGCGCCAATGCCGAGCAGGTGCGCCACGCTTTCGAGATCTTGCTTTCCGACAAGAACGTGCGCGCAGTTCTGATTAACATATTCGGAGGAATCCTGCGCTGCGATGTTTTAGCATCCGGCGTGGTGGAAGCCGCCCGCGCAGTGAGTGTTAAAGTGCCGGTGGTAGTTCGCCTGGAAGGGACGAATGTGCAGGAGGGCCAGCGCATCTTACGTGAATCCGGATTGAACTTCACCGTCGCCAGTGGCATGGAGGACGCCGCCGAAAGGGTAGTGGCGCTTGCGCGATAGAGTTCGGGGAAATCGGACTTCGGTTCGCTCGGGCAACTATTAATTTTGAAGAAAGAAGAACATATTCAATCATGAGCATCCTAGTAGATGAGAAGACACGACTGATCGTGCAAGGTTTGGGGCGGGAGGGGAGTTTCCACGCCCAGCAGGCCATCGCCTATGGGACAAAAGTCGTCGGAGCCGTCAAGCCCGGCAAGGGGAGGACCCAGCAGGATGGCTTGCCGCTGTTTGATTCCGTCGCGCAGGCGATGCGCGAGGTGGAGCCAAATGCTTCGGTCATCTTTGTTCCTGCTTCTGCTGCTGCGGACGCCATTCTGGAGGCTGCCGACGCGGGTCTCCCACTGGTGGTTTGCATTACGGAAGGAATCCCCACTTTCGACATGATCCGGGCTTATGCATACCTGAAGACCACCAAGACGCGGCTGATTGGTCCGAACTGCCCCGGCATCATCTCGCCGGGCAAATGCAAGATCGGCATCATGCCCGGGCATATCCATAAGCAGGGGAATGTCGGAGTCGTCTCTCGCAGCGGGACGCTCACTTATGAAGCGGTAGGACAACTGACGGCGCTCGGCATTGGCCAGTCCACCTGCATTGGCATTGGCGGCGATCCGATCATTGGGACGAACTTTCGCGCGGCGGTTGAATTGTTCAACGCTGATCCGGATACTCATGCTCTGGTCCTGATTGGCGAGATCGGAGGAACAGCAGAGGAAGAAGCCGCGCAGTATATCCGCGAGCACGTGAAGAAGCCTGTGGTTGGTTTTATCTGTGGGCAGACAGCGCCTCCGGGTCGCAGAATGGGCCACGCCGGAGCCATCATCAGCGGCGGCAAGGGGACCGCGCGCGAGAAGATGGCCGCCATGAAGGCGGCAGGCATCACGGTAGTGGAAAGCCCCGCCCAGATCGGCGAAGCCGTGGCGGCGCGCCTGGGGCAGGAAGTCCGGCGTTAGCCTCTCGGAACATCAGTGGAGTAATTAAAGTGGCTGTTACACGAACCCTCACTATCATCAAGCCCGACGGCGTGGCGCAAAACAACATCGGCGACATCATCAAGACCTTTGAGGAAAACCAGTTCAAAATCGTCGCCATGAAGATGCTGCACCTGACGAAGCAACAAGCCGAAGGCTTTTACGCGGTGCATCGCGGCAAGCCGTTCTTTGAAAGCCTGACGACGTTCATGAGTTCGGGCCGGATCATCGTGATGGTGCTCGAAGGCGAAAACGTAATTGAGCGGCTGCGCGAGGTGATGGGAGCTACCAATCCCGCCAACGCCACGCCCGGCACGTTGCGCAAGCGCTTTGCCACCTCCATCGAGCACAACGTCATCCACGGCTCGGACGCCCCCGAAACCGCCGCCTTCGAAATCGCCTACTTCTTCAGCGCGATGGAAATTGTGAGCTAAGCGCGCTGTTATTCCCAACCCTTTCGCTGTCATCCTGAGCGCAGCGAAGTGCCTGCCCTGAGCTTGTCGAAGGGATCTGCTTTTTCACTTAGGTCAGGCTCCGCGAGGAATCCGCTTTTGCCTGTAACGTTAAAGAACAAGTGCAGATTCCTCGGCAAGCTCGGAATGACATACGTGAGGCACGATGTGGGTATCACCAACGGCGAAATCGTCTAAACTGAGGGAGAGAACATCTAAGAAACGGATGGCCGCCTATGCTGCCGCAGTTTGGCAAGATTTTGATTACGGTCGGGATTGTAGTCGTGGTGCTGGGAGCCTTGCTGATGTTTTCCGACCGGCTTCCCTTTCTCCGCATTGGCCGCCTGCCCGGAGACATCGTTTACCGGCGCGGCAATTTCACGTTTTATTTCCCGCTGGTCACCTCCATCCTCATTAGTATTGTCCTGACGTTGCTGTTTTGGGTTCTGGGGCGGCGATGAGCTAGTCCCTTCCATTGGCAAACTCCATTGAAATCACTACACTGGAGAGGTGGAGTTCGAATGGAATCCGAGGAAAGCGGCAGAGAATCTCCGCAAGCATAAAGTATCCTTTCAGGAGGCTGCTACAGTTTTTGGCGATCTCCTCAGCGCCACGGTTTCTGCCCCCGACCACTCCGTCGAGGAGCATCGCTACATCACAATTGGGTTGTCGAATCGTGGTCGCTTGCTGATGGCTGCTCATGCGGAATCCGGCGAACGGATTCGGATCATCAGCGCCCGGAAGCTGACCCGAAGTGAGAGAAAAGTCTATGAAGAAACGCAATAGTAAGACGAACGACGAGTTACGCCCGGAATACGATCTGCGCCAGTTGCTCCAGGGAGCGGTACGCGGCAAGTACGCGAAACGCTACCATGCC
>JACQGE010000026.1 GCA_016199675.1 Acidobacteriota bacterium
ACCTCGTTGACCCGGGTAAACAGTTCCTGGTAGGTGACTGCATAAACTGGCTCATCTTCCGGTTCGGGAACAAAAATAAGAGCCGCCTTATTTTTATTTTCCACCAGATGCCGGTCCACACAGTTGTAACAAACATTCAGCTTTCCGCCCACAAACCATTTCCAGAAAGGGGGCTTGCTGGTATCCAGCGTGGTATGCCAGTACCGATCCCAGGTCAGCATGTCCGCATATTCTCGGAAGCATTCCGGGAAATTTTCTTCCCGAAATCGTTCCACAACAGCAGGGTCTACTAGATTTGCTTGTCCGATGAACTTTGCCGACGGATGCACATATTCCTCTTCTTTCCAGTGGACGGCAATCTGTGCCTCGCTGATCTCGGTTCCGCGTCCAATTCCTTGATGGGTGGCCATAAATCCAATCTCCTCCTCTTTTCGCTATAACATCATAATATCTTTTGTATAACAAAGTTTATGGGGTGTCAATTGATACCGAAAGACCCCATTACCCGGCTAGGTTGGTAGTGGGATCATATCGTTGCATCTCCATGCTAAACCACCACTATCCGACTAGGGGTATAGCAGCTTCCGATTTGACGGATAGGAGACAGGGGTTTTGAAACTGTCTCCCCTTACTGGTGAGACGCATGGGACTTCGCCGAATTGAGCACTCAAAAAGTGCATCCCTGCTGAACTCCCCGTTGCCGAAGATTTCAGGGTTTCTGTATTTCGGCAGGGATGGGTATTTTGAGAGAATTCAGAGGACACGCTCTGTCCAACAGATAAACAATGCGATAGCGGCACGGGGAAGTTGAAAAGAAAATCTTGGCGAGAGAGGGATCGGTAGTGTAGACTTCCACGAGGTATGCTAATCCGAGCTGCGCACAAGGCTTTGGATGCTACCGCGAGGCTGGGGATCGAAACTCCGCAACGGTCGCACGCGGGTATTTGACCGATTCGTAGATAACGTCTCTGCCTGGAACGGTTGAATATCGGAGGGCCTTATTTTGCGCGTGCACCTGGTCAATCCCAATCACTTATCCTTCGGCGTAGGGGTTATTACTCCGCGCTGGCTTTATGTAATTGCTGCTGCCACTCCCCGTTCTTTTGGAGAACCTATAGTTATTGATGAGACCCTCCGTCCCGTGGATCACAGCCAAATTCAAGAAGGCGACATTGTGGGCATCGGGATACATAGTGGCAACGCGCTCCGCGGCTATGAAGTAGGGCAACTGGCCAGAAAACGAGGAGCCTATGTGGTCTTCGGCGGCATTCACGCCAGCCTTTATCCGGAGGAGGCGTACAAGTTCGGGGCTGCGCACGCGGTGGTGAAAGGCGACGGGGACATCATTTGGGCAACTGTACTGGCCGACTGCACGGCCGGAAACCCCAAGCCAGTATACGAAGGCGGGCGCATTGAACCGGAGCAGTTTCTGCCCGCCCGCTGGGATTTGATGCCTCCCAATAGTTATATGTGGGCCTCCGTGCAGACGGTGCGCGGCTGCCCCAAGCATTGCTCGTTTTGCTCCGTCTGGCGCACCGACGGCCAGCGACCCCGCCAGCGCGTTTCCGACGCGGTCATTCAGGAAATTGTCGAACTGCGTCGCATTGGATTTCGGTTCATCGCCCTTGCCGACGACAACTTCTACCCGGTCACCCTCGAGGACTTGAACTTGGCGGCTGGCAGCAAGGATGAACACCGACTCGCCGAGTTGCAAGCGATGCGCGAGGAACGGTTTGAATTGATGGCGCGCCTAGCGGAACTACCGGAAGATATGGTGTTTTTCACGCAAATCACGATGGAAGCGGCGGAAGATCCTGAATTCCTTGAGGCCATGCGCCGGGCCCGAATCCGGGGAGCGCTGGTCGGCGTTGAATCCGTCACGCCGGAAGGACTGAAGGCCGTTTTCAAGGAGTTCAACTCGGCGGGAAAGGATTTAGTTCATCGGCTCCGAAAGTTCCGGCAACACGGCGTGCAAGTACTAGGCTCTTTCATCTTTGGCTTGTCCACGGACCGGCCAGAGACCTTTGAGGCTACGCTCGCCCTGGCAGAGGAGGCGGACGTAACCTTTGCGCAATTTGTGATGCTGACGCCGTTTCCGGGAACGGTGGATTTCCAACGCTGGGAGAAGACGATGGCGAGCGACACCACCCGGATTGCCAATATCCCCCTGACTCGTTATTGGCTGATCCCCCAGGGGCTTCGCCCTAAAGTATACACGCCGCATCCTGTCATGTCTCCGGATGAGATCCGTCGGCGCACCCAGATTGTTTGGAATCGTTTCTATAGCCTGCCATCCATTTGGAAGCGCTCTCGCTGCGTGAAATCCCTGCGTAGTCGGCTTGCCTTTCTTTTGATTTCAAAACTCTACCGTCAGATGTTTGCGAACACGGGTATCGCCACTGACAGCGCACGGGAGAGCCGCTCTACCGCTTGGGCGCGACGGCTGGCCAATCCCTGCCGGCTGCTGTTTCAGGGTACTCCCATGCCAGAGTTGCAAGTACCGTATCGGCGCACCCCAGGCCAGCCGAATAATTCCTCCATTTTGGAAACAGGGAATTCTGGTTAGGAAGCCGGGATCGGTGACCAGCCTTTTATCTTTCAAGTTCTCAGCGAATCGAGACGCCCCCCGCAAGCCCCGTCAGCGCCTCCCAATGCCTTGGATGCGGTATGCATCGACCTGTTCGTATGTCTACCGCATTAAGAAGCTCAGAAATTCCGAGGGTCTGTCTCCAATCCCGGTTCCGAGTTGACGCAAGCTGGTAACTTCCCTAGACTGAAAGGAGATGGACGAGCAAAATTGCCCCTACCACCAAGGCATGAGGCGAATCTTATTCCGTAAGTTTGCGCTGTCCTTGATTATCTGCAGCGTCGGATGGCGTTGCATTATCTCTGCAAGAGCGCAGGATATAGTAGCCGAGCCAAACCTCCAACTGTTTACCGTATTGACAGCGATCAATTTGGCAGGCTACGAAGGAGGCACACAACATTCCGAGCGGTCTCCTTGGCGCGATAACATCCGGCAAGAACTGGCTCAACGGAAGATTCCTTCTCTGGCTTCCCTGCAAGAATTTTATCAAAACCACCAATTGGGAAACCCTTCCCAAGAACTAAGCCAATATGTCTCCTTGGCTCTTTTTCTATCCGGACCTCCTTCCTTTCAGCTAGAACAGAATCCGGCCAATCTGCCGCCTGAGGTATGGGACCTACGGGACATGGTCCCTCTCCTCGCCGCTTTTTACCAAGAAGCCGATTTGGCTGGCCTCTGGGAGAAATATCTGCCCGCAATGGAAGAGGAAAGCGACCAGTACAGACAGTTTCTGGCGCAGGTGATTCAGGAAACGACGGGTTACCTGCGCATGGACACCTCCAGCACCTGGAGGCGTCGCTTCGCCATTTATATTAATCCTCTGGGTGCGTCCAATCAGACCCATGCCCGCATTTATGGAAATGACTACTACATTGTTGGCTCCTCCACCGAAATACCCGAAGAGGAAGTCCGACACGGGTGGCTGCACTTCCTTCTCGATCCACTCCCTTTTCGATCTAGCCGGGAGGTGGCGGCAAAAGGGGAATTGTTAAAGATCGCCCAGCGCGCTCCGGCCCTGGATGAAGCCTTTCGCAATGATTTTGGTTTGTTGTTGACGGAGTCCCTGATTCGAGCGGTCCTGGCGCGTCGGTCTCGGGCCGATGCAGAAGCCAAACAGCAGGCTGTACAGGAGGCCGTGCAAGAGGGTTACTTCCTTACCGCCTACTTTTTCGAGGCTCTGGAGAAATTCGAACAACAACCGGTTGGGATGCGCTTATATTATCCGGAAATGATCAAAGGCATTTCCGTGCAGCGGGAACAAGAGCGTTCGGCGCAGATCCAATTTGTGGCTCAACCGAATCTTGTGACGGAGGAAATCCGGAGGCCCTCCTTGGATCAAATGATCCGCCAAGGGGAAGAAAGCATCGCCAATGAACAGTATGAGCAGGCCCGGCAAGTTTTCGAATCGCTTCTCCAGCAGTATGGCCCGCAAGCGCAGGTTTATTATGGCCTGGCTCTTGTAGCCAGCCAGCAAAAACAGCCGCAAGAGGCTAAGCAATATTTTGAACAGGCCGCGTCCCTGGCCTCCGACCCGCAGATCAAGGCCTGGTCGCATATTTATCGCGGGCGCCTGTTTGATCTGGAGGGGGACCGGGCAGCAGCCCTGGCAGAGTATTCTGCGGCCCTGGCCACGGGAGAATCTCCTGCCGATGCTCAGGCAGCGGCGGAAAAGGGGCTTCAGGAACGGTTTGCGCCAATTGACAACCCTCCTCCCGCAAAGGAAGAACCGTCCGAGGAGGCAAAACCGCGTTTCGGTGTACCGTTAGGAAAGGAGGAAGAGTAAAACCGAGCCGGAAGAAAAAAGAGAGTGGGTTGCGAAAAGGGAGTTCGTATGCGGCTGCGTTTAGTCTTTATCTCGATTGTTCTTTGCAGTTGTTTTGTTTACCCAATCATTGCTTATTCCAGCGCGCAGGAGCCGCGGGAAGAAAACTCGGAAAAGACTGCCGAAACTGTTTCGCGGAAAGAACCGCCGAAAGCCCAATCTCAAGAGGAGTTGGAGGCCTATCAAAAATTTATACAGGCGCAAGACCTGGACGAGAGAATCCGAGGAGTCGAGGACTTCCTGCTGCAATATCCCGAATCGGCATTGAAGGAATACGCCTATCAAGCAGCGGCCCAAGCTTATCAGGCCAAGAACGACTATGAACGGGTACTGACTTATGGAGAGTTAACCCTGACTGAAAACCAGGACAATCTGGTGGCGCTATTGATTCTAGCCTCCTCTATCGCGGACCGGACGGGTAAAAACACACCGGACCGGGACGAAAAACTCAACGAAGCGGGGCAATACGCGAAACGCGCTCTGGCAAGACTGCCTGGACTGGAAAGGCCAACGGGCATCGAGGAATCTCGCTGGGAACAAACAAAACGGGAAGCCGAAGTCACCGCTCATACGGCGATCGGGATGATTGCCATGGTTCGAGAAGATTTTGCAAAAGCGGAGTCGGAGCTTCGGCTGGCCACATCTTGGGCCGTGCCACCTGACCCGGTTCTGCTTTACCGGTTGGGTCTGTGCTATTCCTTTCAGCAAAGATACGACTCTGCGTTACAGGTCCTGAAGCAAGCGGAGGCACTGGGAGGGGTAAAAGTGCCCGATTCGGAAGGAAAAACCAAAGATTTGGTGGCTGAAGCCATCGAATTTGCGCTCCGGGGCAAAAATGGGGGGGCAGCCCCCCCAGTAGCTGCATCTCAGCCCCCCGGCGCAGAGCCCTCGATTCCGTGATCCCCCAAGAGGATCTGCAACAAAGTCTTCTTATCATGGAAGCGCGCTTCGAACTGTCGAGGAATGTGACTGAATTGGAAAACACCATTGGATATTCGTTTCAGAATCCCGAACGATTGTTGCGGGCCATTACGCATCGTTCTTATTGCCGGGAATCCAGTGCAACTGCCGAAGAGTCTTCCAATGAGCAGTTGGAATTTCTTGGGGATGCTATTCTGGGATTTCTAGTCAGCGAAGCGCTCGTGGAACAATTTCCTGACTACACGGAAGGAGAACTCTCCAAGCGGAAGGCCCACTTGGTCAGCGCTGCTCATCTTTACCCTGTGGCTCAGCAAATCGCCCTGGGTCAGTTTCTCCGCCTGGGCAAAGGAGAGGAACAAAGCGGAGGCCGCGAGAAAAGGACTTTGCTGGCCGATGCTCTGGAGGCTCTGGTTGCCGCCATCTATCTGGATAGCGGGTTGGAAAAGACGCGGCAGTTTGTCCGGCGCTGGATTCTAGGAAGCGTGGACTGGGGACAAATCCAGGTGGTGGATTATAAATCCGAATTGCAGGAATTTCTGCAAGGACAGCGCGCCCCCCAACCTCGCTATGTGGTCGTAAGGGAAAAAGGACCGGAACACCGCAAGATTTTTACGGTTCGAGTTCAGGTGGGGACAAGACGTCTGGCGGAGGCAGAGGGCGACAGCAAGAAAGCGGCCCAACAAGCCGCTGCCCAGATTGCGCTGGCGCATCTGAGGAGGAACGCCTTTGACACGAGAGACCACGAAACAGATTGAAGAATCCATTGCTTCCTCGGAAACGGCTCGCAAGACCACGGCGAGAGAGTATTTGGAATCACTGGTCGTCACCGTTATCCTAGCTTTGTATGGAACAACCTTTCTTTTGCAGGCTTTCAAGATTCCTTCCAGTTCCATGGAAGACACCTTGCTCATCGGAGACCACTTGATGGTGGATAAGGTGGACTATGCCCCACCTGCCTTTTGGAAAGGATTCCTTCCCTATGATTCTGTAGAAAGAGATCGCATCATTGTTTTTCGATACCCACTGGATCCGAAAACTTATTTCGTGAAACGTGTAATTGGCCTTCCGGGAGATCGAATCCAGTTAAGAAACAAACTCGTCTATCGGAACGGGGAAATCCTGAGTGAACCTTATGCGGTCCATAAAAGTTCGCGGCTCGATGAGTATCGGGACAATTTCCCTAGTGGCCTATCGGGCGTGGCTTACCCCGATTGGGCCATCCAGTGGCGGGAGTACATCCAGGACGGCGAAGTGATTGTCCCTCCCGGTCAGTATTTCGTGATGGGAGACAACCGAGATTTCAGTTCCGATAGCCGCTATTGGGGATTTGTCCCCCGCGAAAATATTGTCGGGAACCCCTTGGTCATCTATTGGTCGTTCGAGACTTCCGGCGAGGAATACCAGCGGACAAGTCCTGGCGACTATATTGGCCGAATCTTGGAAATCACGCTGAATTTTCCGCAAAAAACCCGCTGGAAACGGATGTTTCATTTAGTCAAATAGTTTGAGCCATGAAAGCATAAAGATTCCCCTATGCCCGCAGCACGCAGGACCCGCAACATTTTCTGGATCATCGCAACTCTGCTCCTTCTAAGTCTGGTAGTTCCCATGGTCGTGAGCCTCAACCGCTGGCGAGAGGCCATCGCCGCCAGTCTCACGGAAAGTTTGGGGCGCCCCGTGCAGATCGGAGCAGTACACCTGACGCTATGGGGAAGGCCGGGATTGGAAATCGCGAATGTCATTGTGGGAGAAGACCCGGGCTTTGGCATCGAGCCGTTTGCTCGCATGGAATCTCTCCAGGCCACGCTGGAGGTTCCATCTTTCTGGACAGGAAAGATGCGATTTTCCTCCATCGTATTTGTAGCTCCCAGCTTGAATGTTGTGAGAAACGAATCCGGCCAATGGAACCTGGAAACATTCTGGAAACAGGCTGGACCTGGCTCGCCGGTCCATTCCCGCATGGATCCTTCTCCCCGAACAGTTTTATCGGCACTTCCTGTAATCCGCGTGAAGTCGGGACGCGTCAACTTTAAGCTCGGCAACCAAAAAACGGCCTATGTCCTGGAGGAGGTGGACCTGACATTGGTTTCGTCCTCTTCTCCCGACCAGCCCTGGCAGTTGCAATTGGAGGGGACACCGAACCGCACGGACCTCCCGCTGTATCCGATCAGCCGGATTCGCAGCTATGCCGAATTTGCTCCTTCTCCCTCCTCAATTCAGCTCCAAACCGGAGTTCCCCTGCATATAGATTTGACGGCGGAAAACGCGGTGTTGGGAGATCTGCTGAACGTCGTTTTGGGAAATGACTACGGGATGCACGGAACCATGAGTTTTCAATGCCACTTCGCGGGCACAACTTCTCTGCTCCGTTTTTCAGGAAAGGCGGAAGTGCAAAACCTGCACCGCTGGGATTTGTTGCCTCCTCCGGCCAACTCTTTGCTTCAGGCGGAATTGGAAGGATTTCTGGACCTTGCAAAAGAATCGCTTCAATTGACCTCTGGGGCCATTCCTTTGGGAAACGGCTCCATGGGCATCCAATGGCGCATCGAGCAACTGCTTTCCCAGCCCAAGCCAACCCTCCAATTGCAATTGCAACAGGTCTCCTTGGCCTCCGTTGCCGAAATCGGCAGGCAATTCACCAACCGTCTTGATACTGATTTCGTTGTCCAAGGGACTCTAGATGGGAATGTAGAAATAACGGGCATTCCTCCCAAATTGAGTGGCTCTGTGAATGTCACGGGAGGGAAAATAGAAAAATGGGGAACATCGCAGGTGGCTCAATTCCAGGACTTCCCCGTCGTTTTCGCCGGGAAAATCGGCATCCTCGGACCCTGGAAAGCAAGTCTTGGAAAAGGTGAACTGATCGGTTCCTTTTCATGGGATTTCGAAGGGAACACCACGACTCGGCTTCAGGGAGAGCGCCTTCCCCTAGTCGAATTTCTACAATGGGCACGGACCTTGAACAGCCGTTGGGGGGAAATGCAAGTAACCGGAGGAAACCTTTCGTTGCAGGTGGAGGTTTCCACCACAACCGCCCATCCTGCCCAGACCCAGGGCTGGGCGGAAGTTTCCGAAACAGCGCTGACCTTTGCGGCCCTCGGCCAGCCCATTCGGGTACAGGCAGCACGGCTTGAATTTCAAAATAATCAAATCCGTGCGCGTTCCTCTGCAGTCCTGGGAGATTCCGATCTGCAAGGCGATTTGATGTTGACGCCCCCCGCGCAGGCCTCCATTACTTCCGATGAGTTTCCCCAATGGATAGTTGAGTTCAATGGTCACAGCAATGAATTTGACCTCGAAGAACTCGGTCGGCTTCTGAACCCGTATGATAGAAACGAACCTTTTTTCTGGAGACAACAGCATCCCGATCTTAATTTGCCCCTGCTGACCGCTGTAATAGCCCACGGAAAACTACAAGCCGACCGTTTCCGCTATCGCGGGATCGAAGTAAAGAATCTGGACGCCACAATGACCTTTCAGGATCGAATTCTCGAAATCGAAAATTTTACTGGAGAATTCGCAGGAGGAGTGCATGCTGGAAAAGGAACAATTCGGTTGGAGCCTGAGGTTCCCTCCTTCGTCTTGGAGACCCGTTATGCGGACCTGGACTTGAATCAACTGACCCAGTTTTTCCCACCCTGGAATGGCCTTCTCTCCGGCAACGTGGATGGCGTATTGCGACTCGCCAGCAGTGGATGGAATTGGGAGGAAATCCTGAAACATCTTGGCGGATCAGGAGAAATCAAAGGGGAAAATTTGACGCTTCACGGTATCGCACTCGCGGAAACTCCTAGATTCGATCCCGGCGCATCCACTCCGCTCGCATCGCTGACTGCAACATACCAGTTAAGCCAGCAAGCGGCTTTTCTGACTCCTTTAGAAATCATTCCCATCTCACAGCCCGCCTCGCAAGGAGAAATCAAGAAACAGTCCTCGTGGATCATCAACGGGAGCATCGGATTCGACAACCGGCTGAACTTGCTGGTGATGAAGAGGGACAGCGGCAGCCGATACCATTGGGCCGGCACCTTGGCAAAACCGACCATTTCGGAAACCGTATCACAACTGCTCCGCTAATACATCCTGCGCTGGAGAATCCTCATCTAACAAAACAAATGGAAGGTGGGCGGAAGAAAAATCCCGGGGTTATTGCTGGCGCAGCGTTGCTCGCTATTTTGCTGATCTGGCAATGTCTGCCAGGAGTAGCACAAGGTAATCTGGAATGGGACGAAGGTCTTTCTGAAGAAGCCGCGCAAATGGCGGCTCTTAAATTTAGCCGAATCAATGAGAGCTCCCAATCCAATCGTTCTTTCGGATCGATTGAGCTCAGCGAACAAGAGGCCAACTCTTATTTTCGCTACAAAATGGCCTCCTCCCTGCCTCCGGGTGTTTCTAAGATTCGCCTGAAATTTCAATCGGATCGCCCGACAGGATTCGTGTTGGTGGATTTTGACAAGATCAAAGAGACTGCAAGTACTACTCTCAATCCAGCACTCAGTTATTTTCTTCAAGGCATACACACGGTTGGCGTGGGGGGCACCTTTTCAAGTTCTAATGGAGTCGGGCAATTTCACCTGGAAACCGTAACTTTGGATGGCTATACCCTGCCTCAATTCGTGGTGGATTTTTTGATCGAACGATACGTTAAATCCCGTTATCCGAATGTAGCTTTAGATCGTCCCTTTTCTTTACCTTTTTCCATCGAACAAGCAAATGTGGAAGAAGGCGCAGTCGTGCTCGTAGGTCGCTCCGACGAGCAACGGAACACCGCCAAGACGAATCCCGCGTTATTCTACTCGCGCTTTTTCTGAAAAAATTCTTGCAAACAGACTGCGCACTCATCCTCCAGGACACCGTTCGTAACCGCCAAGCGATGATTCAGCCGCATGTCGTCCACCAACCGGAACAGCGTGCGCACGGCGCCACTCTTAGGATCGTCGCAGCCATAAACGAGCCGATCCAAGCGAGCTAGGACCGCGGCTCCGGCGCACATCGCACACGGTTCGACCGTAACATACAGAGTGCATCCGGTGAGGCGGTAGTTGGCCAGCCGCTGTGCTGCCTCCCGCAGGGCCAGAATCTCGGCGTGGGCAGTAGGATCGTTTAGGCGGATGTTTCGGTTCCCGCCGCGCCCCACGATCTCGGTTCCCTGGACCACCACCGCTCCTACTGGCACTTCCCCCTCGGCCTCGGCGCGGCGGGCTTCCACTAGGGCGGCGCGCATAAATCGCACATCCAAGTCGTTCATCGCGACGAATATAACATGTAGTCATCTGAATCGGCTGCTATTGCCAATCCAATAATTTTGCGGTAAGTTAAAAGTGGCGGGACCTCAAAGCGAGATCAGCACGACAGTTTGTAAGTCTTGACGGAGAACTTTTTAAGGAAGGAAAAAGGGCACATGGGGAGTAACGGCAGGCTCAATCGCTTTTTGAGGAAAGTCTTTCTAGTGGATCTGCTGGAAGGGATGTGGCTCACACTGCGCTACGACTTCGCGGTTGCTCGTCCCGGCAAACCAAAAGAGCTTTACACCGAGCAGTATCCCAAAGAAAGACCGCAAGTAGCTGAACGGTACCGTGGTGCACCCCGGCTGAATATTAACCCAGAATCAGGAGAAACTCTCTGTATCTCCTGCGACTTATGCGCTCTAGCCTGCCCGGAGCATCTAATCGTCGTCACCAGCGTGAGAGATGAGAAGACCCGCCGCAAGGTCCTGACCACTTTCTCGTATGACACTTCGCGCTGCATGTTCTGCGGACTGTGCGAGGATGCCTGTCCGGTGGATGCTTTGGAGCTAACACAGGATTTTGAGCTGGCCAACTATACGCGCGAAGGAGCCATTTGGGACCGGCAAATGTTGGAAGAAGGTCCCCGCCCCACGCGATACGTCCGGTAGATAAACGCGCCCGCCTCGCTTCCTCTTCCGGAGGACGTTCGCTTCCGTCTGTTACATCTCAGAGAGAGGCAGTTACAGCCAGAGTTAATGAGCGTTACGATTGTGGCTTGCCGATTCCGCGGGAAAGGACATAGTACCTAAGAGCGGTTTGATCTGGGGATGGCACATTCTTAAAGCGAATTCCCAGCCCAACATCCGTGGCATAAGCCACCATGCCCACCAAATCCAATGGAGGCTGACTGGAATCCAGAATCAAAGAGAGATGAAGCTCTTCCCCTACCAACTCTTTGCGAGCGGTAATCAAAAGAATGCCGTACTCGCTAAACTCCTGGGCCTTCCACCGAAACTGCTTCCCTTTCCACGAGACCGTAACAGGGAAATCGACCTCGATTCGGGGGACTCGCCGGCGTTCGCTTGCTTTATCCGCGTCCTTCATTTCCACTCTGCCTAAAAACAATTAGCCCTCATTATGTCACAATCTTGTGGCAGCGGGACGGCAAAAATCTGAGCGGTGTGCCTTTATTGCGAACCAAAACAAGAGAAAAAAGCGTCGGATCGAAATGGGAATTCCCTTTTCTAAAGTGAAGGACAAACAGGACAGTCAGGGGCCACATGCTTCTGCTGTTGGATTTATACCTGGCATTTGCCGCAATGCCATACCGGCGCGCTATCATCCACCATCGCCTGTTCGACTCGTTTAGCCTGGCCCAGTGCCCCTGGCCAAAAGTCGGGGCAGCAAGAATGCCTGCCCCACGCGCTCTACAGCAATTCGCGAAATTACTATCCGGCACTTTCTTCGCGGGATATTCCCGCATCAGTGCATCATGCAATCCATCTCCGGCATAGGTTGGGGAGACGCTACGGCACAATGCGCACCGAATTGCTCCCCTCGATGGGTATGCCGCCGACGGTGTTGCCCTGGAGCCAGCCGACTGTGTCGCCGGGCTGAAAACCTGTCTTCTGAGTATCGAAATGGCACATCAGATCGAGCAATCCATCCCCGTTGACATCTCCGGGACTCCCGTTGCAGAATGCCAAGCTATTTTCGCTGCCGGTGCGCCCAAAGGTCAGTGAAGTCTTATCCACTTTAGCGAAAGCATCAAAGGCGGAGCTAGACAGAATCGCTAGTGGGATGGTTCCTCGGCTCTTCGGGCTGATGCTGTTGGGATCGTTTCCAGGCTTGATGTCAACGTTGAGTGAGACGCTCGAAACCGCGATATCTCCCCCATGCGGATAAGCAATTCCGGTAAGTCCAACTACCGTAGCTGCACCGGTCGCCGTATTAATTTTCCAAAGCGGCGAGTTGGGGGAACACCAACTGGTCGCGAAGAGTTGATCGGAGGAATCGAACGCGATGCCCATCACGCAGCCGTCGGTCCCGGTGATGTGGGCCACAAACACCGCGCGGCCGGTGCTGGTATTCACCGTGTAGAGGTTGGTATCAACCGTGTAGAAGTCGAGGGATTTCGAGCTGACCGCCCACATTGTTCCGGCAGAATCGAAAGCGAAGTCCATTATTCCGCCGAAGCCCGGCACCTCATTGAATCCGAGCGGGCCGACGAAAGTTAAGGCACCCGTCACCAGGTTCATCGTATACAAAGAATCTGTATACCAATTTCCCACGTAAAGGGTTCCGTCGGGTGCGAGCTCCATGGACTGAGAGGCACCAACGCCTGTGGGCCCTCCCAATACCGTCGCAGCGCCGGTCGTAGCATTGACTGAAGCTAAGCGCTCAGACGGGTTGGGTATAGGGAGCGGTACGGACGCGGAAAGAGCCTCCACGATCGCATACAATTGTCCGCTCGGACTGATGGTGAGTCCGTAGCCGTGTCCATAGCCGTAATTCCCAACGAACGTTCCGACTCCCGTCATAGTATCGATGGTAAAAAGTGAAGATCCGTCGTTTCCCGAAACGTAGAAGGTGTCCGCGCGGTCCGACGTTGCTCCCAAAAGCGGAGCCAGGAACAAAACTACAAATCTGAAAAATCTGGCTAACATTGAACAGCCCTCCTCCGCCCAGACTATTGGAACTGATTTCTGTGTTATTGCTGCGCCAGTGTGCCGACAACGGTGGCGCCCGGTGGGCTGACTACGATCAGGTCCGCCCGGCTGCTGTTATCCGTCAGGGTTCCGACCCAGGTGTAGGTCAGGCCGAGCGTGTACTCTATGGTTACATTGCATAACGAATCGACGGAGTAGGTCCCGGAAAAGTTCTCCGGTATGCCGGCAAATCCGTTATAGTCGGCGTAGGTCTTAGCGGTGAACCCTCCCTTGCCGTCAAATTCCAGCCTACCAACTCGGGTGAAGCTGCCAAGGGCGGGAACGCCCGGCTGGAACTCAATGGTCCCGGACATATTTAGTTGAAACCCTTTGGAAAGATCCTGATTGGAGCAGTTGCTCTTTTCTTGCCTGCGGTAGATAGGCCCCCGAATGACGGTCCCAGGCGGTGAAATGATTGTGTTGAACACCTCTCTTCCATTCTCAGAGATCACGCCGAATACCGTGAACGGAAGCACAATATCTCCTGGATACGTCTCCAGGAAACTGAATGTGATCGTGCAATCGGGAGAGACAAAGTAGGTCCCAGAGAACGATTGCGGTAAGATCAACCCGTTAATGCTAATAGTGCTTTCTACGCTGACGCTGCCCTTCCCGTCGGACACCTGCCGCCCCACCCGTGCGAAAGGCCCGAGAAACTCCGGGGGCGCTCCACCAACAATACTGCCTAGAGCGAGGACCCCATAAGCTCCCTTGTAGTCTTCGTTCCCACATTCTTTAGCTTGAAGGCTCTGCCTGGCACTGAGAGCGAGAAAGAGCACGACGACGACTCGAGAAAGTATTGAATTCATGTGCGTCTCCTTGCGTGAATATAGTAAAGTGCCAACCCGTGGCGTTTCCTGTATCAGGGCAATTTCGTGGCCACAACTGAAACGAAGGTCACCTCTTGCTCTCACCAATCCCTTGCTTTCTGGCAGGGGGTTCAGAGAGATCGCCTTTTTTCTTGGTGCAATTTCAGATCAACAGCTTAGTGGTGTGAAGAGAAAGGGTTTCTGCCAACGCACTCTCAGGTTGCCTGATCTGTTTTGCGCAGAACGCCAGCCCGCTTGTGAGTTCGTTTGGATGGATCTGGGCCATTTTTACGGATGGCAAATAGAGCGTAAAGAAGCTTGTACGATGAGGATTTTTCCCCACTTGAGGTATTTACCGCAACACGCAGAAATACTCTAGAGAAATGCTCTAAACCAAAGGCCAAACAACAGATTGGGGTGCTTCTTGTTTAAGTTGGATTTGTTCTCGGCATTCGCCACAAAGCCATACCGGCGCGCTATCATCCACCATCTTTTTTTCGCACTCGCTGACTCTTTGGCAGGACCAGCATAGTTCCAGTGAGTCCACGTGGCGGCGGATGTTTTCCCGCATCTGGACCAATTCCTGAACTTCCTCCAGCATCTCAGTCATGGCACCCTCCTCGCTTGCATTTACAAGGTACGGTTGCCTGCCTGAACATACAATGGATCAAAAACCACATTCTTCATTTGGCCTGAAGTACTAGGACAACGGGAACCTTATTAAAAGGGGTGCCTACTGGCAAATCCAAGTCCGGCGGGCCTTTTTCAGGTTTGACTTGTTGTCACGGCATGATATGATGGCGCTTGTTTTTTCTCCCCCTACAAAGAAGCACGGATTTTCGATGTGTCCTCCGTTGAGCAAAAACATACTGCGGTCGGCTAGCAGGGAATTTCCCAGGAGTGTGCGATGAGGCTCTCCAAACGGCTGGATTTTGATTTCCTATGTCGGGGCACCGGGGCGCTCCTCCTGCTGGTTATTCTGATTACCTATACATTCGGGGAATTGAAGGCGGGCGCTGGCACGGGAACGCTATTTGGGACTGATGGCGACACTAGCAGTTTCCTGTTCACGGTGGACACGACGACCGGGGCAGGCACCTTTGTTGGTAGCTCCTCAGGAACATTTCCCTCGCTCGCGGTTGATCCGGCCACCGGAATCATGTACACCGGTACGAGGGATTCAAACCTGTATACGGTCAACCCGGCTACCGGCGCGACGACTCTGGTGGGTAACACTGGACTGGGGTCCGCTCCCATTACCTCTCTAGATTTCGCTCCCGATGGGACTCTTTTCGCGGCTGTTAATATAGCGGGAGGCAGCGGATCAGAATCGGGAGGTGACCACCTCGTCATCCTCAGCAAGACCACTGCAACGCCTACAATCATCGGTCCCTTTGGTTCCTGTACGGGTGTGGTAATCCCCACTTCAGGAGAAGGCTCCTGCAGCCTGGAAGGCATCGAGGCCATCGCCTTCGACCTGTCAGGAAATTTATGGGCCGCGAGAAGGGCGCGGGGGAGCCTTGGTTCTCCAGGACTCTATTCGGTCAATTCCCCGACTGGCTCTGCCACTTTTCTTAGACCGATTGTGGACTCCCAGGGAGTTCCTCCTTCCGGGGGCGTGGTGAGTCTCCAGTTCGGTTGCGATGGGACACTGTTCGGGGGAACTGCGAACTCTCCCACAGGTGCCGGCGATGATGGCAGGCTCATCACGATTAACCCTGCGACCGGCGTGTTCTCCTTCGTGGGCAGCGTGGCGGCCGTTTCCCGCAGTCTTGCTGCCTTAGCCTTTGAGAGTCCCTGTTCACAGACCACCACCCCGCCGGTGGTGAGTTCGATCTGCGGGCCAAATAATCCGGCGGCGATCAGCGGGAGCACGGGGGCGCAGGGGGTGCTCGATCCCACCAACACGAACTCCAGCCAAGGGATTGTCTGGCCACCCACGGCTGTCTTAGCGGGGATTGCTTTGGATACGGGCGAGGTGCTGTTTGCCGATGCCAGCGGCGCGGCGGTAACGCCCGGCACAGTTCTGCCCGGAGTGAGCAGTTACCCGGCGTTTGCGGACGGGAAACTGAACTTCACGTCAGTCCATCTGCCCGCCGGCAAGGGTGTCCTATTTTTCGGCTCGACTCAGGAACCGCCGCCGGAACTGACGCTTTCTCCGGTTTATGTTCTGTCGTGCCAGGACGTGGTGCTCGAAGGAAATGGCGATGGCGCGCTCGCGAACAACGGGGTACTGTTAGCGGGCCTGGAAGGATTCTTGGGAGGCGGACAAGGGTTGGCTCAACCGGCGGCAAATGCCGCGGGCTTTGGGCCTCGTTCAGGATCGCTGCCTGCACCCGGCTCGCTCTATCCCACCGAGCCAGGCGGAGGCGGCAATGGTGGAGAGTTTAGCACCAATGGTGCCTTCGCAGTCGTCAAAGGAGGCCGGGGCGGCAACGCGGCGGTAGTCGCGGCGGCAGGACGCATCACGAACAACGGGGTGATTACGGTGAATCCGAGGATTTTCGCGCCGTTAATTGGGGAAACGGTGATGGATGCGCAAGCAGGCTCGGGCGGCGCACAAGGCGGTGCGGGAGGCTCCGTTCGGTTAGCGGCGGTTTTGGTAGAGGGGGTTGGGAAGATTGACACCAGCGCCGGTTTAGATTCCGATGGAGTCAAACGCAGCCCCGACGGCCCGGTTGAAATCCAGGCCTTCTTGCAGGATTTGTTTACGGGGACGGCCAGCACGACACCCATCCGCGACAATCCGGTGGCCGCGCCGATGCCGGAGAACCTGCCCGAGATTCAGGTAGTCAGCGTGATCGTTGGGCAGCAAGACTTCTGCTCTTTCGAGTGCTCAAATACCGGTTCGCTGGCCGACCCGGATGTCACGCTCGACCCGGCTTCTTCCGCCGGGAATGTTACCGTAGAGGCGCGTACCCAGGGTGTGCCAGAAGGGGCATTACTGATCTTCCGAGCGGTGGGTACCGACGGGAGTGTTTCCACGGCAAACGATACCGTAGTGGAGGGAACCGCCTTTGCGGATTTGACGCTGAACCCGGGTGCGACGTACCAGATTGTGGTGTATTCGGATACGGCTTTTGCACTGGCCAACTTGGAGAGCCGTCCTGCCCTCATGAACGCCAAGACGTTCTATGCCCGTTTGCAGGCAGGAAACGAAGAGAAG
>JACQGE010000031.1 GCA_016199675.1 Acidobacteriota bacterium
CCACATTCGACAGCACATCCAGGAACTGCCGAGCCTCTTTGTTGTTTACCCCGCATCGCTCTGCCAGGGTTCGAACGAGTTGTGCTTGAGTCATTCTTGCCGCAGCCATAATCCTCCTTCATCTTGGAAAAAATCCCGCTTAGTATACACCGCAAGCCCTTTTAAGGGCGTTGATTTTTTTATAGTTCCTACATTGTTTCACTTCGATTTTTCATTAGTCTTTCAAAGTCCGCCGAACACCCTTCCGGGAAATCAAAAGCCTCAAACCTTGGCGAAACCGCATGTCCAGCGAAAATCTGTCTTCTTTCCATCCCGGCAGCCCCTTATTTTAACAGAGCCGCTGTCGAATGTACCCTTATTGAAAGGGAAATTTTAAAGGGACAACATTACCCCAGTTTGACCGCTCGAACAAACCGCATGGCGGGAATCCGTTCTAATTCGTCCAGCACAAGCGGAGGGACTTTCCCGTCCACTTGAACCACCGCCACAGCCTCCACCGGTCCCTGAGCAGCTTTGCCCCGAGCCGGACGTTCCCGGCCCAGGGAGAAATTAGCAATATTGATCTGGTTCCGGCCCAGAATGGTCCCTATTTTGCCTACGACTCCCGGCACATCCAGATTCTTCAACACCACTAAGTTACCACCCAAGGGCGATTCGACATTAATGTTGTCCAGAACCACCAACCGCGGTTCTGTGCCGTGCAGCACGGTGCCTTCGACCGCAGCACTATGTTCATTGCTGCGCAGCGACACGCGGATCGAGTCGGTGAATTGGGTCTGCTGGGCGCGCGTCTCCTCAATGCGGAGGCCCCGCTCCTGCGCGATGGTTACCGCATTCACGATATTCGCCTTCTCGGCCAGGACGGGATTCAATAAACCTTTCAAGACAGAATTACGCACCAAGTTGGTATTCATCTGGGCCAGTTTGCCGGCATAGCGGATGATGACGCCGGATGCCGGACCCGGAGCAACCTGGGCCAGGAACAATCCGAGCCGCTCCGCTAATTCAAGATAGGGTTGCACAGCGCGGTATTCCTCCACCGGAATGGAAGGCATATTGACGGCATTTTGGATAATGGAGTGTTTGAGATAATCCCGCACTTGCTCGGCGATCTTGTAGCCCACGATTTCCTGCGCCTCCGCAGTAGAGCCAGCAATATGAGGGGTCAGGATTACTTGCGGAAGGGAAAGCAACGGGGAATCACGCGGAGGTTCCGGCGCAAAAACATCCAGGGCTGCTCCGGCGAGGTGTCCGCTGCGAATCGCCTCGGCCAGCGCCGCCTCCTCCACCAACTCTCCCCGGGCGCAATTAATCAAGCAGGCTCCTTTTTTCATGCGGCGCAAGAAGGCCTGCCCAACCATATTTTGTGTTTCCGCTGTCAAAGGCATGTGCAAAGTAACAACATCGGAGCGCGCCAGTAAATCATCCATCGAAACAATTTGCACATTCAGGTCGTGGGCCATCAGGGATGAAACATAGGGATCATAGGCTAAGACATCCAATTCAAAAGCGCGGGCGCGCTTGACCACCTCAATGCCAATCCTTCCCAACCCCATCACTCCCAGAATTTTCCCTCGCAGTTCCCTTCCTTCAAACAGCTTCTTTTCCCATCGACCTGCGTGCATGGATTCATTGGCCTGGGGGACCGAACGGGCCAGGGCCAGCATCAGCGCCAGGGTGTGCTCTGCAACGCTGACCGCGTTGCCGCCCGGCGTGTTCATGACCAACACGCCCTTTTTGGTAGCAGCCTCGACGTCTACGTTGTCCACGCCAATTCCGGCGCGCCCGATTACCTGTAAGCGAGGCGCCGCCTTCAACAACTCAGCATCCACTTTCACCTGGCTGCGAATAATCAGGGCAGCGGCATCCCTCAATTCCGAGAGCAATTTCTCGCGGGTCGGCTCCGCTTCGATCACCTTCCACTTTGGCTCTGCTTTCAGCAGTTCAATGCCTTTTCGGGAAACCTTCTCTCCAACCACAATTTTTTTCATCGCTGTTCTCAGCCCTCTCCGGCCGCGCGACTGGAAAGGCGCTCTCCCTGACCTCGCGAGGCCAACATAAAACAGAGAATATTAGGGCAGCGGAGGCGCAAAGTCAAAAAAGAAGAGGCTGCTCCGCACGCCAAGGGATTTCTGAGCAGCGTTTCTCCCGTGCCTTGTTGCAGTCCGGGGCCAAAGTCGCCTTTCAACGTTAGAATAGATTATTGACAACTAAAAGCTGCGAGGTGACCCATGCATTCTGTTCTTGAGAACAAAGTCGCCGTCATCACAGGAGGAAGCCGCGGGATTGGCTTCCGAATCGCCGAGAAACTCCTGCAAAACGGAGCCTCCGTGGTGCTTTGCGGCCGACAGGAGTCCGGCGTCCGCCAAGCTGCCGAGTCCTTACAGCAAATCGCTTCCTCACGGACCGAAGGCATCGTCGCGGATGTGCGAATTTACAGCCAGGTAGAGCGACTGATGGCGCTAACGGAGGAAAAATTCGGTGGGATAGATATCTTGGTCAACAACGCCGGCATCGGTGTCTTTGGTCCGGTAGACAAGATCCCGCCCGAGGAGTGGGATGCGGTCATTGGAACGAACTTAACCGGATGCTTTTATTGCGTCCACGCCGCTGTGCCATGCATGAAGCGGCGAGGAGGGGGCTATATACTAAACATCAGTAGTCTGGCTGGAAAAAACGCATTTGCCGGAGGATCCGCCTACAACGCTTCCAAGTTCGGCTTAAACGGTCTCAGCGAAGCCGCCATGCTAGACCTGCGTTATGAGAATATCCGTGTCAGTTATATTATGCCCGGGAGCGTGGAAACGGATTTCGGCCGTTCGGGACGGGAGGGTGGATCGGGTCAACCCACAAACTGGAAAATTGATGCGCAAGACGTGGCCCAGACCGCTCTGGATTTGCTGCGCACAGACCCGAGGACGATGATCAGCCGGGTCGAAATGCGACCGAGCAAGCCACCTAGAAAGTGATTCATGATAAGCGTTGATAGGAAGGGTCTGCGAGCGATCTGGCCCGCGCGTATTCTCTTAGAACAGTGGCTTTAGTTTGCGATAGGTTTCGAGGAGGGTTTCCGGCAGGACGCGGGTTTCGCTAATCACGGTGAGGAAATTGGAATCGGCGTGCCAGCGGGGAAGGACATGCATGTGGATGTGGTCCGCAATGCCCGCGCCCGCGCTCTTGCCCAGATTCATACCCAGGTTGATGCCGTCTGGTTGATAAGCCCCTTGGAGAGATTGTTCGGCCCTGCGGGTGAGTTCCATCATCTCCATCCACGTGGCGTCGTCCGCGTCGGAAAGTTGGCCGATGTGGGCATAGGGCGCAATCATCAAATGACCGCTAGTATAGGGAAACAGATTGAGCAGGACGTAGTTGTTGAGACCTCGATGAAGAACGAAGTTCTCTTCATCCCGGTTCTCTTGCATTTTCAGGCAGAAGACACAGCCCTTCGGTGGCGCTTGTTGCGCTACGTACTGATAGCGCCAGGGACTCCACAGGTAATCCATCTCAGTTACAGGAATGATCCGCTAGGGCGGAAGTCGCCCTTCAGGGAATGGTTCTAAAGCTGCGGCTGCACCACGCCAGGCTCCGGCTGCGGTTGTGGTTTCCCGGTATTGATCAAATCCTTCAACTCTTTACTGGGCTTAAAATAAGGAACCTTCTTGGGAGGAACCTCCACCCGCGCTCCCGTTTTCGGGTTTCGCCCGACCCGGGGACGCCGCTGCCGAGTCCGGAAGCTACCAAAGCCGCGGATCTCGATCTTGTCGGCTGCTCGTAAGGCCTTTACGATGCTTTCAAAAATTGTCTCCACAATGAGCTCGGATTCTTTCCGGCTCATCTCAATGGCGCGGGAAACTTCCTCGATCAAGTCCGCCTTCGTCATGAGATTCCCGTCTCCTTAATAAACCAATAACTCACCCGCGTGTGAAAGGGCCATTTTCCTAGAGAAGCCGTACTGCGTATAGGCTCGCGCCCCCTTTCACTTCACAAAGATATCATGTTTCGCTTTCCAGATTCGCGAGTGGCTAAAGTAGTATGCCCCTGTTTGCTAGCCGATGCAATAGGTTATCCGTCGGCGAGTATCATTGGAAAAGCTTCCCTCGATACCCTCTTGTCGTTCTAGAAAATTGGAATAGCCCAATAACCTATTCTAATTTTTGAGGGGATTCCGTTCCTTCATGGCCACCACTTCTTCGATGGTCGTTGTAGCGCTAGAAGAAGAATGGAGATGACGAAACTTTTCCATATCCTGGCGGTCTTGATCCGTCTGCACCGCCTTCAAACTAAGACCGACTTTTTTCTCAGTAGGATTCAGCTTCACAATCTTAAAAGTAGAGCTTTGTCCCACCTCCGGCGCGGCAGCCTGGCCATTTTCATGATCGGACGGGATCTCAGAATTATGACACAACCCCTCCATCCCCTCTCCCAACTCCACAAAGAGGCCAAAGGAAGTTTTCCGCACTACTTTGCCGTTCACGGTGTCCCCCACCCGATAATTAGAACAAAAAGCCTCCCAGGCGTCCGGCTGGAGTTGTTTAATCCCCAGGGAGAGGCGCTGGTTCTTTGGATCAATTTTCAAGACGACCACTCGCACGGTGTCGCCCTTCTTGAGGACTTCGGCGGGCTTCCGGATCCGCTTTGCCCAGGAGATGTCCGAAACGTGGACCAAGCCATCCACACCCTCTTCAACCTCTACAAAGGCTCCAAAATCAGTGAGGCTCCGTATGCGCCCCTGAATCACGGCCCCCACAGGATAACGTTCTGCCAGAGTAGCCCAAGGGTTCGGTTCCGTCTGTTTGAGTCCCAGCGAAATGCGCCTATCGTTGGGATTCACGTCCAGAACCATAACCTCCACAGTATTGCCGGAAGAAAGGAGCTTGGAGGGATGTTTCAAGTGCTTACTCCAGCTCATTTCGGAGATATGAATTAACCCTTCCACGCCCGGCTCTAATTCCACAAAGGCGCCGTAATCCGTCAAATTGAGGACTTTGCCCTGCGCCCGGCTTTCCACAGGATACTTCTGCGCAACGGAAAGCCAGGGGTCCTCCGTAAGTTGCTTTAAGCCGAGCGAGACTCGCTCGCGCTCGCGGTCGAATTTCAAGATCTTGACCTGGATTTCCTGACCCACAGACAAAATATCTGAGGGATGCTTCACCCTTCCCCAACTCAGGTCCGTAATGTGTAATAAGCCGTCTATACCTCCCAGATCGACGAATGCTCCGTAATCGGTGATGTTTTTCACCGTTCCTCGGAGCACGGTTCCCTCCTCCAGCAACGCCAAAGTCGCTTCTCTTCGTTGCTTGATTTCTTCCTCCAAAACAATTTTGCGGGAGACTACGATATTATTGCGCTTTTTATGAAATTTAATAATTCGACAAGGAACTTCACGACCTACGAAGGCTTCCAGGTCCCTAATTGGTCTGCTGTCCACATGGGAACCTGGCAGAAAGGCTCTCACTCCGATATCTACGACCAAGCCTCCCTTGATTTTTTCGATGACCCGTGCGGGAATCGTACTTTGATTCTGGTAGGCAGTCTCCACATAGTCCCATACCTGGATCTCTCTGGCCTTTTCCCGCGAAAGGACTACGTAGCCATCCCGTTCCTCGGTCGATTCCATTAGAACATTAATTTCTTCCCCCGGTTGCACGCGCAAGTTTCCTTGTTCATCCTTGAATTCTTCAATCCCGATCACTCCTTCGCATTTATAGCCGATATCTACAATGACCTCCGACGCCGTGATTTTCACAACACGCCCCTTCAAGAAAGTTCCAGGGGATGGATCAGAAAGCTGGTCATAGGAATTGAGGAAACGGTCAAATTCTTCTCCTTCGGCTTGGGGAGACCTCTGTTCCGGAACCTGAGGTTCTTCCGGTTGCGTCAGTGAAACTCTCTCTTGGGACATATTTTCTAACTCCAGCGGTAACTGTTTTTGTACTGGCTCACAGAATTAACCTCATCTATGAATCGTTCCAGGAGTAGTAGGTATCAAGAAGCTATTTCCACAGCTTCCTGAGACATAAATCATTTGAGTCCTGCGGGATGAACCTCTTGTTTTTTATCCTTCTCCCTCAGTGCGCCAGTTCATTAACTTAACCTTAATGAGGTTAAACTATACTAAAATCTCTTCTTGATGTCAACCCAAAGGTTACTTCTCTATTTCTCGTAATTCATTGTGATGACTAGAGTTGTTGGAATATCGAAGCACGATACTGGAGAACATCCGATGTACGATCCATTCTCTCTTCTCTTTTTTGTCCTCTCATGAGAATCGTGATAAAGTGACCAGGAAAAGCTGGAGTTACGCGCATGCCGGATGCTTCTGTAAGTGTCATGCAGTTTATTGAAAAACTGCTCCTCTTCCGGGGCGCTCGGGACATCTCATGCCGAGTATATCCACCAGCAGCGAACTTGCGTACTTACTCCGTCATTCTGGAGGGCCATCAATACCGGGAGCAATTTTATTTGGATGCCCGTCAAGTAGAGGAATTTGCCAAAACTGGAGAGGAACGATATATCCTGACGGAAGTTCGCGCCGCTCTCCGTAACCTTGAAAAACAGATCATAAAACGAAAAGCCTCCAGGCGCCACTGAGAGGGTCTACTCCCCGAAAGCCTTCGCACTTCTTTAGTCTTTTTTCTTCTCTTCAAAGAACTTTCCCAGAAAGGCCTTCAAAAGGCGGTGCAATTCCCCCTCGTCATGCCCCATCTCCAATCGGTCGGCCACCTGGAAGTGGACTGGTAACTCCAACCATTCCCCGGGCGGCCGCCGAAACCCGAATCGGTACTGGCATCGGTAATGATCTAGGCCGCGTTCGGCAACTTCAATTTCCAAATTGCGTTCCAGAAGCCATTGCCCGATTTTTTCTCGGAGGAGCACAAGATGCTCGGGACGCGGGAAAGAAGGACGTGACATAATACAACCTCACCCTCAAGGTCTCCTCTCGCTAGAAGTCGCTCTTTGCTTCGTTTTTCCCAATCAGGAAAGCTCGACTATTCACCGGCCGCTTCGTTCATCATAGAGACGATGGTCTGCTCGACCTCCCGGGCCACCGGGTCCAGTTCCGGGTTGCCGAACAGGGCCAGCATGGCTGTCGGCTTGATGGTGGAAAGCTTAGTGTGATTCCCTTCCTCGAACACGGCAATCCGGCAAGGCAGGGCCGTGGAGATCGAGGGATTTGCCTCCAGAACCTTTTTGGCTTGGACAGGATTGCAAACTTCGTAAATCAGGCACTCCTTGGAAAACTCCACGCCTTTTTTCGCCATCGTTTCCGGGAGATTGTGAATCGTTAGGACGCCGAACTGGTGTTTCTGCGCAGCCGTCTCCAGCGCCTGGCCGGCCTGTTGCGGCGTGCGTTTGGTAATGACTTCATAAAGCATACGATTGCTCCTCTCTACAAGTAATATGCACCAATTGTGGTATATGCGGGGCGCGCCGGGGTGGCCTAAGAGATTTCCTGCCGCATCTGCTCGTACTGCTCCTTCGTAATCTCTCCTTTTGCGTACCGGCTCTTCAAGATATCGAGCGGCGTCTCAGATTCCTGGCGATATGAATGACGCTCATCCATGTGCCCACATGGCCCTCTGAATTTGCCTCTTCCGAAGATCAGATAGGCGACCAGGAGTATCCCAACGATTATAATAAGCGGGAAAAACCACATCATCCACATTCCCCCCCACCAAAAATATTCAGGTCCCATAGCAACCTCCATTGTTGAAAACCTTTTATATATCTACTAAATGGATTCATTCCGCTAGGCAGAGGATTCTTAGCTTTCTCTGTGAGCGTGGTTCAAACCCAGCCATAGGGAATGGGCGTTTTGTACACGCGCCAGGAAAACAGTGCCGCTAGTGCTAGAAGCAAAGCTGTCGTCAGCGGGTCGAACCGCACGAACACCTGGAGACCCAGCAAAACTAGCGTGATGACAAAGAAGAGGCAGAACCCGGCCAGCTTTTTGCGGCGCGCTCGCCAGGGCAGAACTTGCTGCGCGATTTCCGGTGGAATTTCGCTGCCCTGCACCTGGCTCAACAAGGCCTCGATGTGCGGTTGCAGGCCGAAATGGACATAGGAGAGGAGAACACTCAGAACCAACAATAAAAGGAACTTGGCGAGCAAAACCGAGTTGGTGAAGAGCATGCTCAGGGACTGACCGCCGAGCAGGATGAGCAAGATACCCGTGACAAAGGCCGTGATTTGGAAGATAAAGCAACGCACGGCATTCGTCTTGATCAGGTTTTCGAAGTAGCGGTCCACGGCAAAGGGAGCTTTGCCAAACCGCAGCCGTTCATTGACCACAATCAGGTTATAGAGCGGAGCGGCCATGAAGACCACAGTCAGGATATGCAAAAATTTCACGGCTTGGTAAGCGTTCATGTTTCCACCCTCCTTGAAACCAGCCTCCAGCTCGCGGACTCAGAACGTCGCTACAGAGTCGCTTTCCTTAGTCCAGCGGGCCAAATCACTCATGTGCCCCATCTCGACTCCTTCGATCAACTCCTCCTGGCCAAGGCCCCTGGCCGCACAGCAGGTGGCTCAGGTTTTGACCTTGACGCCCTTGGCGATTAACTGGCGGAGCATGTCGGCTGTGTTGTAATAGCCGGAAGGGGTCTTCTGGTTACGCTTGGCGACGCCGACACCATCAGCAAGCAGGAAAACATTCACGGACACCTGGTAGGTCATAAGAGCCGAGGCGTAGCGGAGCGCGTTGTAGGCCTTCTCACTGCCATAGGGTGCGTCTTGCACAACAATGGTCAGCTTCTCCACATTCTTTCCCCTCCTCGCCTACGAAGCGGCCCGCTGGGAGCGAGTCTGGGGCCTCTCCAGATGCCGGATCAGAACGCTTTCGCGCTGGATTTGTTCCCGCAGGATTTCCCGAATCAAGTCGAAGGCTTTCAGCATCTTCGGATTTCCCAACCGGTAGTAAACATTGTTGGCTTCTTTGCGGGACACCAACACCCGCCGCTGCTTCATCATGTTCAGGTGCTGCGATAAGTTCCCTATGGCAACCCCCAGCCGCCCGGCTAGTTCGGAAACAGACATCTCTTCCTCCCGCAGGATGTTCAGAATTTCCAGGCGGGTGGGATGAGAAAACACCTTGCACAAATCGGCGTGGCGCTTGTAAAACTCGTGTTCGTAACTGGAAAGAGCTTTTCTCTGTGCCATAAAGTAATTAAGTATTATAGAGATTAATTGAATACTATATTATTCTTAGACTGTCAAGGGATTTCTCGGGGCGCCAGCGGCAAGAAAACCTCCCCCTGCCACTCCTCAATACTCGGATGGTGGGACAGCGCGTCGTTCTATTCAGCACTAACCCGGATTCGGGGTTGAGGAAAATTGGGCGGTCTGCTTCTTCCAGGAGTACACTGCCAGGGACAGGGCCATTGCAAATAGGAGGGAGTCACGCGCCAGCGTGAGAGGACTAATTCTTTCTTCCATGCTAAAACAGCCGCAGTTGGCTTCCACGCCCCCGGCATAGGCAACGGCCATCGCCCCCAGGAATCCTCCCAGCAGCAATGCGGTGAAAGCTGCTGCATAGCGCAACTTCCAACCGGAAATCAGCAAACCTCCCAGGGCTACCTCCAGCCAAGGCAGGCTTCTGGCAACCAGAATGACTCCAGTCGCCGGAAGCAAGCGGTAGCTGTCCACGGCCATTTCGAACAGGAAAGGGTTCCGCAGTTTAGTGTAGCCCGCATAGATAAACAAAGTCCCAAGCACCAAGCGGAAAATTCGTTCCAAAATGCGCAGAGCCACGATTTTTTCTTCCCTGAAACTTGGACTAACGGGCTAATAGGGAATCCAGATACCGGCTTAGGATCGCGTACTGTACAACGCCAACCGCCTTTTCGGTTTTCCCATTGGCAGTGATGAAAAAAGTGGGTGTTGCAGTAACCTGCTTTTGACGCCCCAATTCGATATCCCGAGCGATAGTCGCATCAATCGCCGGGTCTTTCAGCGCCTCCCGCAAACGGCTCATTTCTTCTTTCGTCAGGGCACTGGCGACCGCGGCCTCCACCTTCCCATCCTGCGCCCACCGATCCTGGGCCATAAACAAAGCATCCGTAACCTGGGACCACTGCCGCAGTCCCAGTTGCAACGCCGCATGGGCATAGCGGGCAGCCTCCGGTGCGTGGGGATGAATGTTCAGCGGGAACTCCCGATAGATCACGCATACTTTTCCTGCATCAGCGTATTTGGTCAGTACGGAACGCATCGTGCCCAGGTAGAAATCCCGACACGAAGGACACTGATAATCGGAAAATACCTCGATCTTGACAGGAGCGCTTGCCTTGCCTCCTACACAGACAGCATCGGCAGCCGGAGAAGCCGTCTGCGCTGATTCTCCTGCCGGTGCAAGAAGGAATATAGCCAAGAAACAGAAAGCGATTCTCATAAGATTTTTCTCACGTTTGCGGATTGCTCGCCAGCTAGTCGCACTAAACTTCAAAAGGTGTCCTTCTGAATTATAGACGTAGGAGTGGAATTTTTCACACTCAACTGCCATTTTTACCACAAGATTTTTAATTTTTTCAGCTTTGGTAAAATGAAATCATTCATGACAATTTTAGTAACAGGCTTTGGCCCGTTTGGCCGGTGGAAAGTCAACCCCTCCGAGCGAGTGGTTCAGGCGCTGGCAAAACAGGCACACTTGCGCGGCGAAGGCGATCTGGTCACAGAGATTCTTCCTACGGAATATGTCCGGGCCGGGAAACGAATTCGGCAGTTGCTTCGGAGGATTCGCCCCGGAGCAGTCGTTTGTCTGGGAGTAGCCTTCGCACGCCGCGCCATCAGCCTAGAACGGATCGCGCTTAACTTGGATGATGATCCCCTGCCGGACAATGCCGGGCAAATCCGCTCCGGTTGCTTGATTGTGCGCGGAGGTGCAGCCGCTTACTGGTCCACGCTTCCCTTAGAGCAATTGCGGCGGGCACTTGTAAAGCGCGGCATCCCGGTCACCGTTTCTAACCACGCTGGCGCTTACCTCTGCAATCATGTCTTTTATCTGGCCCGCCATGAAATGGAACTCTTGGGAAACCATGCGCCTTGTGGTTTTATTCATGTGCCTGGATTACGTTCCCGGAGAGGAACTTCTAAAACAATCCCACTGAACCAAATGGTGGAAGCCATCGAGTGTTGTTTGCAGGTCCTCCGCCGGCGTTCACGATCTTAAGGAGAGGATGGCCTTTTCAGCACTGCCAGGTGGTCCCGGTAGGTTAGGCGCACGCCAATATAGTCTTGGTGGCTCAGCTTGAGTTCCCGGGAAATCTTGTTAATTTCGTTATCCTCAACCGTTGAGATGGATTTGTCCGCCGAAGAAACGGCATAGAGACAATCGAGCAGCGCCAGCTTCTGCTCGCGAGAAGCAATTTTTTCAAATTCCCGGCTGACGAGGAAGTTTTCCGTGCCGCTGAACAAGAGATTTTGCGTCTTGGCCATCTGCACCACCAGAATTGCCTGTTCCTCCGGCAACCCGCTATGCCCCATGATTATTCGCTCCATCGTCTGTGTCTCTTCCTCGCTGATTTTCTGGTCGGCATGGGCCACCCGGCTGAGCATATAAGCGAACGCGGCAATAAACCTGGCTTGCTTCGGATCCCATTGGTTCAGGGCGCCGACGATCTTGCGGACCGTCTCCGTATCTGCAGATACAGACTTGGGCCGTTCTTCAGGCTCGAGCTTCTCCATTCCTAAATATTTCCAGATTGCCATTGTTCCTTTCGCTATGGTATCGCAGCCAACGCTGCTTCTGCAAAGAACGCTCCCGCATCTTTGCATCTATTGTTTCGAAATTTGTCAGAGATGAATTTAAGGAACCCCGATCAGCGATCGGGCCACAACAGATTGCGATTGATCTGGTTCAGCCTAGGCGCACCGCAGAGGCGCATGGCTGCCTCCAGTTCCGCTCGCAAAATCTGAATAACTCGCGCAATACCTTCTGCTCCATCGGCAGCCAACCCCCAAAGATATGGCCTGCCGATAAGAATAGCCTTTGCCCCGAGCGCCAACGCTTTGACGATATCTGTGCCGCGCCGAATCCCACCATCGAGCAGAACCGGGCACCGTCCTTGGACCGCTTCGACAACATCCGGTAGGGCTTCGATTGCTGCGGGCACGGTGTCGAGATTGCGACCACCGTGGTTGGAAACTAGGATGCCCGAAATGCCGTGTTCCACGGCCAGCCGTGCGTCCTCTGGCGCGAGAATGCCCTTCAGAATCACGGGCAGCTTAGTAAAAGAGCGGATTGAATCTACTTTGTCCCAGGTGAGCGCCGCGTCCAGGAGGCTGTAGGCGCCCTGGCCGTGGTGCTGGGCGCGGCTGGTTTCCGCCCCCAGTTGTTTCAGATTCGCCCGCTCCATGCCCGCCGGCAAATGAAACCCGCTGCGCTTTTCGCGATCTCGTGTGCCGAGAATCGGCGTATCCACGGTGATGCACAGCGCCTGGCATCCAGCGGCTTCCGCTCGCTCGACCATCTCCTGCGTGAAACCGCGGTCAGGATTCACATAAAGCTGAAACCAGAGACGGGCTGCCGTGGATTGAGCAATCTCTTCGATGGCCACGGTGGAAAAGGTGCCGACCACGAAAACGGCCCCGGCTATTTCCGCGCCGTGCGCCGTGGCGACTTCCCCTTCTGGATGAAAGAGCTTGTGATAGGCGCACGGCGCCAGGAGGATGGGAAAATCCAACGTTTGCCCCAGCAGCTCAAGCCGGGTGTCCACCTGGCTCACATCCACCAGCACGCGGGGCTTGAGGCGGATGAGGTCGAAGCATTCCCGATTCCGGCGAAGCGTGATCTCGTCGGCCGCTCCGGAGGCGATGTAGCCGTAGGCCATTTCCGAGAGCCGTTCGCGGGCCAGAGATTCGTAGTCAAAGAGATTGACGGGAGTGCTCATTGATTTCGCATTAAGGTACAATGCCTGGAAACAGGCGCGCCTGGAGGAAAACCATTACACCAACTAAAGCCGCCAGGGCAACGCTGTGGAAGAAGACGTAGCGCAGGATTTCCCCTTCATTCCCTTGTTGGCCAGTGGCCACCCCTGCCACGACGATGCTTTGCGCGTCGATCATCTTTCCCATGACGCCGCCGGAACTGTTCGCGGCTGCTGCCAGGAGAGGGGAAACGCCAAGTTGCTGGGCGGAGATGACCTGCAAATTCCCAAACAGTACGTTGGAAGAGGTGTCGCTGCCCGTCAGCGCCACTCCTAACCATCCGAGCAATGGAGAGAAAAACGGAAACAGGAAACCCGTGCTGGCGAACGCCAGGCCCATCGTAGCATCCAGGCCGCCAAAGCGAGTCGCGAAGCCTAATGCCAGCATGGCGGCAATGGTCAGCAGGGAAAAACGAACTCTCCGCAGCGTACCCAAGAATGTGCGAAGGAGGATCACGGGACTTAAACCCAGCAACAGGCCGGAGAGGATTCCCGCGGCTAGCAATCCAGTTCCTGTGGCCGACAGCCAGTTCAGAACAAATATGGCATCCTCGGCTCGCGGAGCAGGGACAACCGGAGGAACGCGTGACACGGCTTTGTCCAGCAAGGGAACCGGCAAGCTAAGCAAGGAAACTGCATTCAAGAAATTTTTAAACTGGGGCAGCCCCCAAAGAAAAACCAGGAACGACAAAACCATCCAGGGCATCCAGGCAATCCACACATCTCGCGCGGCCAGTGAAGGCCTCGGCATCATAACCGGAACTGCCAAAGGCGGGTCATTATCTGGCCCCGTCGAAGAACCGGAGCGGCGAGCGCTTTGCACTCCGGCTTCATCCGGGAAACGCCAAGTCGCGACGGGGTGCCAGAAGCGAAGCAGGATCACTAGGGAGAGGATCGAAACCATGGACGCGACAATATCTACCAAGGAAGGTCCGTAAAAGTTGCTGACCAGAAACTGCATGATGGCAAAGCTAAGACCTGAAACCAGGCAAGCAGGCCAGACTTCTTTCAGGCCTCGCCACCCGGCCATCACCGCCACTAACCAAAACGGGATCAGTACAGAAAAGAAAGGAAGTTGCCGCCCGACCATGGCGCTGAGGTCTTGCAGCGGCAATCCCGTAACGCCGGCAAGAGCAATGATCGGCGTGCCTAAGGCTCCGTAGGCCACTGGCGCTGTATTGCCAATCAAAGAAAGACAAGCGGCAGGAAGCGGCTTAAACCCTAGCCCAATCAGGAGCGCTGCGCAAATGGCAACAGGGGTGCCAAATCCGGCAGCTCCCTCTATAAATGCCCCAAAACTGAAAGCGATCAGCAGGGCTTGCAGTCTCCGATCATCTGTCAAACTGGCAATCGAATGCTTGATGATCTCGAACTTTCCGGTCCGAACCGTGATGTCATACACGAAGATTGCGCAAAGGACAATCCACCCAATCGGGAAAAGACCATAGGCTGCGCCGTAACCAGCCGCGGCCAGAGCCAGCGGCAGCGGCATACCATAAATCGCAATCCCGATCCCTAAGGCCGTAGCCAGTCCTGCCAGAGCGGCCCAATGCGCTCTGACCCGGAATACTCCCAATAATCCCAGTAACACAACGATGGGCAGGGCGGCTACCAGGGCTGAAAGCCACAACGGCCCCAAAGGAATATATACTTGAGACCACGATATTTCCATGAACCCGCCTTACTCGTGCGGATATTTAACGGTAGCCGATAAGGTAACCTCCCAGTGCGAGAAACTCAAGCTCATATTGCCTCAAATCAATCAAAGCAAAACAAAGAGGACATTTCTTGGGGTGTATAATGCAAGGTTATGTCGCATTTCGATGCCGCGATTCTTGGGGGAGGTATTATTGGCTGTACCCTCGCTCGTTCCTTGGCAAGCAAGGGGATGAAGATAGCTGTGGTGGATCGAGATGCGCCGGGGCAGGAAGCTTCTTCAGCCGCTGCTGGGATGCTCAGCCCTTCGGCGGAAGCAGAAAAAGGCAGTCCGCTTTTCGCGCTGTGCCGCGCCAGTCTCCAGCGATATGGGCCGCTGGCTGCTGAATTGAAGTCCGAGACGGAAATTGATCCGCAGTACCGCGCCGAAGGCACTTTGTTGCTCTTCGAGAGCGAGCAAGAACGGCAAACGATGTTGCCTTCCATCGAATGGCAGCGCAGCCAAGGGATTCCGATTCAGGAACTATCCCAGCAGGAACTGCGGGAGTGCGAACCCCGCTTGGCCGATCCGGTTGGCGGATTTTATCTTCCTGAAGACCATCAGATCGATAACCGCCGACTCATGCAAGCCCTGGTTCAAAGCTGCCGCCAGCGCGGCGTGGAATTTGTCTTGGGGAGAAACGTTCTGGAAGTCGAGTGCAATAGCCACAGCGTAACGGGCGTGATCCTGGAAAACGACAGGCTTGCTGCCGCCCGCGTGGTTAACACAGCGGGGGCTTGGGCCGCGCGGATTCGTGTCCCCGGCCTCGCCCCCGCTCCCATCCGGCCTGTCAAAGGGCATATCGTCGCTTTGGAAAGTGCCGAAGAACCGTTCCAGCATGTGGTTCGCAGCCACCGCGTTTACATGGTTCCCCGCCGAGGTGGACGAGTGATTGTGGGCAGTACAATGGAAGAAGTTGGGTTTGACAAAACTCCCCGGGCGGGTCCTATCACTCGTTTGCTGCGGGCCGCGCAAGAATTGTGCCCGATTTTGGAGCAAAGCAAAGTGGCTGACGTGTGGGCCGGATTGCGCCCCGCTGCGCCGGATGGATTGCCGCTGCTCGGACCGACAGCTTTAGAAGGCTATTTTGTGGCTTTGGGCCACTTCCGCAACGGCATTCTCCTGGCCCCCATCACCGCAGAGATTCTCTCGGGCTGGCTGCTTCGCGGCGAGTCCCCGCTCCCCACCGATGCTCTACTCCCTCGCCGCTTCGCCCAGTTCCTCTGTGGGTAAACAAATCTATCCCTCGACGCCCAAGAGGGTGCCTGCAAAGGATCCTGTCACAGAAAAAGCACCTTTTACAGGTACAGTGAGTTCTTGAGCGTGAACACCAACCTGGACTCGGCCGGGATTTGGACTTTTTCACCCTTGGTCAATACCTGAATGGCCGTTCCAGCGCCTGCGCCAGCCGCTGCTCCCTGAGCGGCTCCCTTGCCTCCTCCGGCAATCGCTCCAATCACCGCGCCTGCCACTGCCAATCCGCCGACGCGCTTGGCAGTCTGTGATCCTCTCGAAGCACCGGCCTCGGAAACTTCAGCGGTCGTGATCTCATGCTTGCGGCCGTCAATCATGATGTCCAGCAAAACCAATGTCAGCTCGGACCTGCCAGTCACTCGCCCAGCCTGCTCCACTTCCGTCATCTTCGCTGTTACCTCAGAACCTCGCGCGGCAATCGTCTGGCCGCCCACCACGATTGGCTCATCCAGACTGGCGCGGAAGGTTTGCCCAGTTTGGTGTATGGAAGAATCCACAGGATCAATCATGCGCACGGTGAGTTCCGTCCCAGCCGGGATCGTGATGTTTGCCCTGGGTGTTGAGGAGTAAGTGCTTGTGGGCGTGGAATAGGTGCTGCGGCTAGAACTATACGATGGCGCAGCCGGAGTAGTGTAACTGGTTTGCCCCCGGTTGGTTGTTGGGGTGAAAGTGACGCTATTCACTTCCGAGAGTTGGTATTTCCTCGTTTGCCCGTTGACGATGAAAGTAACCGAATTCTGGTCGCCCGACTGGAATGTCCCGGTGACTGCCTGCCCATCTTTTAGCATCAGAACATCAGCCGAGGCAATCCACGGAGCGCCCCAGAGGAAAAGCGACGCCATGAAAAGTCTGAATGTCATTTTTATTTACCCCTTTCCTCGTCCTGTCTTAAGTTCATTATTCCGCTCATTATCACTGACCGCTTGGCTTGCTAGGATCAGTTCCCCCTGTTTTTTATGATGCGCCGACGGCATATCGCGGTCAAGAAAAAATAGACTTGATAACCACAGGTCTGTTTGTTTTGAGGTAAGACATCCTCTTTTGCCAGGAAGATTCAACGCACTTGTTTCTTTTTCAATCCCCAGAAAGACGTGCTTCACTCTGCGGGAGCACAATCCCTTTCCTGAAACGGTTCTCATCGGCTAAAATAACCTTGACTACTGGCCAAAGGGCGATTAACTCAGTCGGTAGAGTGCCATCTTCAC
>JACQGE010000030.1 GCA_016199675.1 Acidobacteriota bacterium
CAATCTAGTTCGCGAACTTATGACTCAGGATACTAGAATCTGTCGCCCCTTCGGGGCTGGGTCACGCTGCTATACACCAACGGTAAAAGTGGCCTAGATAACTTCTAATCATGAAGGACGACATTGATAATAGAACTGTGAACCCGCAGACCTCCGTTGTACTCGACGAGGCCGAGCTTCTTGAACTTATTCATAAAAAAGCTGACCCGTTCGCGTGTTGTACCGACCATTTGAGCTAACGTCTCCTGGCTGATTTTGGGAACGACCTCTTCCGATTTGCCTTCTTTGCCAAAGTTGGTCAGCAACAGGAGAATCCGAGCCAAACGTTTCTCGCTGGAATTGAAGAGTTGATCCACTAAGTCTTCCTGATATCGGATGTTGCGGGAAAGCAGATACGCCATGAAAAATTCAGAAAAACCTCGTCGTTCATGGAGCGCGCGGATCATAGCGGATTTCTCAACCCTGGTCAGAACGCAGTTGGTAAACGCGGTGGCTGTATCCATACGAAGAGCCTGACCCGCAATGCTTCCCTCACCGAAGAAATCGCCGGCGGCGAGAATCGCCACGGTCGCTATTTTGCCTTGCTTGGACACCACTGTTAGTTTTACTTTCCCCTTTTGAATGTAAAATACGGCATCGGCAGCATCTCCCTGCGAGAAAATCGTCCTTTTCTTTTGATATTCAATAACGGTTCTCCCTCCATCCACTTTCGTGAGAAACGTCTTGAGATCGAAAGGTCGCGTCGTTTTGGCCATAATCACCTCCTACGACGTTTTTGCCGTGCAGAATTATTCTAAAATTATTATAGCAATTTCCCTCGGCACTGTGAATATCTACAAGCCCAAGGCCATTTTTTTACCATTGGCGTAAGCGGATTCCCCGGTGGACGTATGGACGCGCAGAGTTTGAGATTTTAGGTCATTAGGCCATTTTCAGTATTGGTGTAGACCGCCGGAAAAGCAGATCCTTCGCTCCGCTCAGGATGACAGCCACCCGGTATGGTCTACAGCAATTGTGAAAATGTGTAATAGATTCGGAGCTTTTTCAATACTGTACAATTTTATACAAATTCCGAACTGTGCAATTTGATACAGCTTTAGAAAACAGCCGGGGCAAAAATAAGTTTAGGGGGGCTGATTCCAGTGCTGATCTCTAGGTGTCTCGTGGAATCGGACGAGAAAGCAAGCGGGAAAGTTATTGCGATGCTATGGGCCTCTAGAAAACCACAACCCGTTTTCGACCTTAAGGGGCATGTCACGAATTGGTGCTGTCCATCGTGTTCCTGGCTCAAACGGGTTGAGCCTGAATTCGTGGGTCTTCTGGTTCCTTCCCGGAACATCTTACAAGCCTTCGAGGATCACTATTGCTACGGCAACGGCAACCGGGGATCAGGAATTCCGGGATCAGGGAAGGAGAAAGATACGGGCGGTTCCAGGGAGTGATCCAATGCCTAGACTGTTTTCGGTGTATCCCGCTTTTCTTCCGGTCTTTTCGTCACCGGAGGCGAATACTAGTTTCAAGTGCAGATCCCTCGCTGCTCCCTCGACTTCGCTCGGGACATGGCTCGGGATGACAGCCTCGGGCGGTTGGGCGCGCTGGCGTGAGTTATACCAAGAGTGATCCAATGCCTAGACTACGCATCCTAATTGCCGACGACGATGACCTGATTCGGCAGATGGTCAAGAATTTCTTGGAACAACGGCCGGAGTGGGAAGTAGTCGGTGAGGCAACCAACGGTTATGAGGCGGTCCAGAAGGCGGCACAACTTCATCCGGAACTTGCCATCCTCGACATCAGCATGCCCGAACTGAATGGGTTAGATGCGGCCCGCCAAATCCGCAGTACCTTGCCCAAAACCGAAATGATTGCTCTCACCATGTACGACTCTCCGGAAATGAAGCGTGAGGCTTTTCAAATCGGAATTCGCAGCTATATCTTAAAAGCCCGCCTCGTTCGCGATCTGGCGCCTGCTGTCGAAGAGGCCGCCCGCCAGAATAACAATGGCAATTCCCATTGAAGATTCTGCGATTCCCGGCCAGATAGCTCTGACTAGGCTTAAACCCGGTAGGTGTCGGGCCGCCAGTTTTTGATGGCTCGCTTGATGTCGTCTGCCGAGAGGTTTTCCTGGGCGGCTCGCTGGGTCAAGGCAAGAAACTCCTCGTCGGAGGCAAAGCGGAGGCCGATGATTTGGCGGATGGTGAGCCGGGGATCGAGCAGCTTTCCGGTCAGCACGTAGTGCCGCAGGTTCTCTTCGGCGCGGATGGCGCGATCCTGGGCCTTTAAGGCAAATACCCGGCAAAAGAAGAACAGCAGCAGCAAAGCAAACATGATGACGAAAATGAGCGAAGCGCTGTACTGCCGCTGATGATCCCCGATAGATTCGTAAAGGTTCACGCCCGATCCAATCAGAGTCAGGACGATGATCCCGAACAGAACAACGTGGTACATCGGCACAGAGCGCCGGTGGTTTGCATAGTTTTGCGCTTCCATGAGGACTCCTTTGCCCAGTTATACTAAACGTGCGGCTGGCAGTATAGCGCAACTCGGCTGGCTCCTGGGCATTTCCACAACGCAGGAATTCGCTGAGTTATCAGCATAAACATCGCAAAGAACGCCCAGCGCCAGTTATTTTATAGAGTTGATTAAAGGCTGAGTTCACCCTTGCCGAAAACAGCGGCGCGCCAGGAAGCCGCAAAAAAGGAAGGTTTTCGCCCAAGATGTTTTCTTCCCGCTTCCATTGGGACCTGCGCCCGAACCGCTTGGCCCAGCTTCTGGAGTCGAAGCGCCATGCAGTCGCGACGATCCTGGATCTGACGGAGTCGAATCCGACGCGGGGGGGATTTTTTTATCCGACGGAAGAAATCCTGGAGGCGATTGCTGATCCCGGTTCCCTGTGCTATGAACCATCGCCGGCGGGATTGCTCTCGGCGCGGGAGGCGGTGGCAGCCTACTATGCCGGACGCGGCCAAGTCGTGGAGCCCGAGCGCATCTTTCTGACCGCAAGCACCAGCGAGGCCTATTCCTATTGCTTCAAATTGCTAACCGATCCAGGCGCGGAAGTGCTGGTTCCGCGTCCTTCTTATCCGTTATTTGAATTCCTGGCGGGGCTGGAGTCTGTCCGTACAGCGCAATACGTGCTTCGCTATGATCATTGTTGGGAATTGGACTTCGATATTCTTGTCGGCGCGATTTCGTCCAAAACCCGCGCCATTGTCCTGGTGAACCCGAATAACCCTACCGGCTCTTTCATTAAGAAACAGGAACTGGAAAAGCTGATTTCAATTTGCGCCGAGCATAACCTGGCGATTATTTCGGATGAAGTCTTTTCCGATTATTTCTTCGCGCCAGATGCCAAGCGGGCGCCGACGCTGGCGGGCGTGGAAGAAGTGTTGACATTCTGCCTGAGCGGGTTGTCCAAGGTGGCGGGTCTGCCGCAGATGAAAGTGGGATGGATGGCGTTGGGCGGTCCCGCCGATGCGCGAGAACAAGCGAGGAAGCGCCTGGAACTGATTGCCGACACCTACCTTTCCGTGGGGACTCCTGTACAGAACGCGCTGCCGCGCTTGCTGGCTTTGGGAGAAAGCGTGCGGAAACAAATCCGCGATCGGGTTCGGGGGAATTTGGATTTCTTGCAGAGCGCCGTTCAGAACTCGCCTTGCCAGGCGCTCCAAGTAGAAGGCGGCTGGTACGCAACGTTACAAGTGCCGCGAAGCCGGAGCGAGGAGCAGTGGTGTTTGGAATTGCTCGAACAGGAGAATGTGCTGGTGCAGCCGGGATACTTCTACGACTTCGACTCCGAAGCCTATCTGGTGGTGAGTCTGCTGACATCGCCCGAAACGTTCCGCGAAGGAGGGCGCCGGTTGCTTTTCCGAGTTGGCAAGGAATAGGGTATTTCTAAATGATGGAGACCGACAGGAACCGTGAATCCTGCAAGAAGAAATGCCGGAACCCACGACAAAGGAAAAAGCGTTCGCCGTGCCTGTAGGACTGCCTTCACCTTCTACCTCGAAACCGATCGAGCTTACGGCGATCCCGTTTCGAAGGCCTGCCTCCCCAGGGCCCCTCAAAATGCGGCATCTCTTTACGTTCCTCTCCCAAGCGTCGCCGCGATTCCCGGCTTGCCTCTGTCTCATGGTAGAGCGTCTGCGCGACGGCTGCCGGGCCCCGCAGATCACTGACAAGGACCACCTCGACCTGAAAGTCGCCGGCGTCGCTTCTGACTTGCACCAGGTCGCCGACCCGGACCTCGCGCGACGGCTTGGCTCGCTGCCCGTTAGACGATATTCTGCCGAGTTCACAGGCCCGCGCCGCCAGCGAGCGCGTCTTGAAAAACCGTGCGGCCCAGAGCCATTTGTCCATCCTCACGCCAGCCATATTTTCATTGTCGCATCAACGGCGGCCCCGTGGGCTTCTATCCACCTCGGCGTGGAAGTTGGATCAATGATATAATTTTTTCTGCGAAAGACGGCTGGCTAATCATGTCCATTCCTTTGCAAAACGCGCGTCTCTGCCTCGATTGCGATACGGTTTTCGAGGAGGCACGCTGCCCGCGCTGCAGCAGCGAGAGTTTTTTCCCGCTGAGCCGTTGGGTCCGGCCTGCGATGGCTTCGGATTCGGCGACGCTGCGCAAAACAGCCAAACGGGCCTCCCTTGTGTTGGTGGGTTCGGGTCTGGCCTATACGGCCTGGAAATTACTCCTGAAACCGAACTCGGGCAAGAAGAATTCTCCGGAGTAAATCTCTCCGATTTCGGAAATTTGGGAAAAAGGGGCTTGTGGAGTCTGTGTCATAACTTGGAACTGCGAACCTCAGCGTCTGAAACCGCACCCATTCTGCGGCAGTTACGGCACCACTGAAGTCGTGCCCTGACGTAAAAGAAGGCGGTTTTCATACAGACTCTGTGGCCATAGCCCCTGGTTTTACGCGCACTGTTCGGCGCATCCGTCCATAAATTCCTGAATTGTTCTCGGCGCGGGGATGTAGTATTCTTCCTGCCAGATATTGGCGGATTATTCTCCAGTTTTCGAAACTAAAACAAAGGGGGCACGACAATGGAGCGAAAAAAAGCGAGCGATTTCCCGCAAGAGTTGTTGAACCTGTTTGACCATTACGTTCACGGTGGCATCAGCCGTCGTGAATTCCTGGACGGCGCACAAAAATTCGCGGTAGGCGGCTTAACAGCTATGGCCCTGTGGGAAAGCCTCCGCCCGAACTATGCCTGGGCGCAACAAGTCCCCAAGGATGATAGCCGGCTCAAGACCGAATCCGCGACCGTGCCCTCGCCGCAGGGCAATGGGAGCATACGCGGGTACCTGGTCCGTCCTGCGAATGCCAGCGGAAAGCTGCCAGCAGTCCTGGTGGTGCATGAGAACCGTGGGCTGAATCCCTACATCGAGGATGTGGCCCGGCGTTTTGGAATTGCCAATTTCATGGCCTTTGCGCCGGACGGGCTCACCTCAGTTGGCGGCTATTCTGGCAATGACGAAAAAGGGGCGGAGCTGTTTGGGAAGGTGGATCGGGCGAAGATGACCGAAGACTTCGTGGCGGCGGCCCGCTGGCTGAAGGCGCGCTCCGATTGCACCGGCAAGATCGGCGTTGTCGGTTTCTGTTTTGGGGGCGGCATTGCCAATACTCTGGCGGTGCGGCTGGGCACCGACCTGTCGGCGGCGGTTCCCTTCTATGGCGCCGCGCCCAGCGCCGAGGATGTCCCCAAGATCAGCGCGCCGCTTTTGGTTCACCACGCGGCGCTGGACACGCGCCTCGTGGAAGCGTGGCCCGCTTATGAGGCAGCATTGAAAGCAAACAATAAAACTTACGCCGGCTACATCTATGCTGGCGCAAATCACGGTTTTCATAACGACACCACTCCGCGTTATGACGAAGCGGCCGCCAAGTTGGCTTGGGAGCGCACGCTCGAGCACTTCAATAAGTACCTGAGGGGCTGACGGATCAACAGAGTATCCTTCTGTAGAGGATTCCCAAGCTGTCATGCAGTGCGGAGAATTATCGGCAACCGGCCGCATCTCGGAGGCACTTGTGCTACACTGCGGCTGGCCAGATGTTGCGCGACCTCCGTATTGAAAATTACACTCTGATTGACGGCCTGGACATCGAGTTCCGGCCCGGCCTGAACCTGCTTACCGGGGAGACGGGCAGCGGCAAATCTATCGTGGTGGATGCCGTCGGGCTTCTGCTGGGGGACAAGGCATCTTCAGAGATGATCCGTAGCGGAACGGACCGGGCACGGATAACCGGAGTATTCTCTACTCCTGTTCATAAAAGAGCCAGCCATCTCCCACAGCTTCTAGCAGAGAGTGGCATCGAATTCTCCGAAGACGAAAATCTCATCCTGCAACGGGACATCTTGCCAGCGAACCGGTCGCGGGTCTTCGTGAACAACCAGCCGGCCACGGTGAACCTGCTCAAAACCATTGCTCCTTATCTGGCCGAAGTGCATGGCCAAAATGAGCAACAGCAGCTTTTTTCTCCCAGCGCTCAACTGGAATTGTTGGACCGATTCGGCGGCCTACTCGATTTGTCGGCTTCTGTACGAAAATGCTTTGAACTCTGGAAAGATCTCTGCGCCCAACAGGAAACCCTGGTTCGCAATCAGCAGGAATGGCTCCGGCAGCGGGATTTGTGGCAGTTTCAGAAACGGGAGATCGAGCAGGGGGACATCTCCGCGGGCGAAGACCAGCGCCTGGAAGAAGAGAAGTTGTTGCTCACCCACGCGGCCCGCATCCAAGACCGACTCCATTCCAGTTATGACCTCCTTTACGATTCCTCCCACTCTGCCTCGGCGTCTTTGGCATCTGCCAGCCGGAACCTGGACGAAATCTGTGCTTACGATGCCAGCCTGCGGCCTCTGACTGAAACGCTCTCATCCGCCAGAGCCGCCATCGAGGACACGGCCTTAGCTCTGCGCGACCGTCTATCCCGGCTGGAATCCAGTCCGGGGCGACTGGAAGAGGTGGAGAACCGGCTGGCTCTGCTCGACCGGCTCAAAAGAAAATACGGAGCTACGCTGGAGGATGTCCTGCGGTATTTCGAGCACGTGAGGGCACAGCTTCAGGAGGCAGAGTCCAGCGAGGCAGCCAGCCACACTTTGGAAAAACAGGTGCTGGAATCCGCTTCCACCTATGAAGCTGCCGCGAAAGAACTCTCCGGGCGGCGCTCCGGAGCTGCCGAAGCACTGAAAGAATCTGTGGAAAATGAATTGCGGGCACTGGCTATGAAGGGCACGGTCTTCGAGGCGCGGCTGACTTCCTCCGCCGATCCAGTTGACTGGCGGCGCTCCGGAGTGGATTCGGTGGAATTTATGATCTCCCCCAATCCCGGCGAACCACTCCGGCCGCTGGCCCGCATTGCCTCCGGCGGGGAAATCTCCCGCATCATGCTGGCACTGGAAACGGTCACCGATTTGCGGCGCACTTCCAGTGCTTCGGACCCAACCCTCATTTTTGATGAAGTGGATGCCGGCATCGGCGGCCGCGCCGCAGAGACCGTCGGCAAAAAACTGCGCCAGTTGGCCGAATACCGCCAGGTCCTCTGCGTAACCCACCTGCCGCAGATGGCTTGCTTTGCCCACCACCATTTCCGTGTGGAGAAAACCGAGCGCAATGGCCGCACGGCGACCCGCGTTGCCTACCTAGAAGGATCTGAACGAACCCAGGAACTGGCCCGCATGATGAGCGGCAGCCGAATCACCGACGCCGTATTAAAGCACGCCGCTCAATTGCTAAAGGCCAACTCCTGATCATATCCTTTTTGCCATCCTGGCAGTTTGAAGAGATTTGGCAGGGTTGAAACCGTGCCCTGAAAAAAAACTGAGTGGTCTATAGCGGTTTCACAAATGGTGTAGACCGGCATGTGCAACCGTCAGGGTACGACTTTAGTCGTGCCGATTCAGGATCGTTTGCTTGGCGCTTCAGCGCCTGAGGTGAGTCTTTCCGTGA
>JACQGE010000032.1 GCA_016199675.1 Acidobacteriota bacterium
ACGCGCGAGGAGATTGAGAAAGCTTTGTGGAATGAGGACGAATTTGTGGAGTTCGAGCACAGCATCAATACCGCTGTGCGGAAAATCCGCGAGGCCTTGGGAGATGATCCGGAAAAGCCGCGATTTATTGAAACCTTGCCTCGGAAGGGTTACCGATTTATTGCGCCGGTGGAAGCCAGACCTGCCCCCAACGGGCCAAACCAGAGCGTCTTGACGAATGAGCAGAGCCTTCAGGACCCTGGGGAGGCAAGCGAAGTCCGCACCCTGAGCCTGACCGCACCCGAAGAACCCCCTTCTTTGGCGACATCCGCTCCCGTGGAAACAGAGTTTGCCTTGCCGCGCGGCACGGCCAGGGCATTGTTTCTGACGATTCAAGTGGGCTACCTTGCCCTATATGTTTCGGCTCTGTACTTCGGTGAAGACCTGGAGCAAGCCTTGCTGCGGGTATTAATGGTATCCAGCGCTGTGACCATGCCCTTCATCATTGTCTCGGCCATGTGTGGGATCGCCGTGCGCCTATATCTGCTTTCATCCGTGGGCCTGAATCACCCTGCGTCGGGCGCGAAATTCCGAAAACTTTTTCCTGCCCTGTTCGTGCTGGATATTTTTTGGGCTGCTTCGCCCCTACTGCTGGCCCGGAAAATCGGATACGGCCTCGCTTTGGGATGTGTGGCGGCGCTGGCCTATCTTCCTTTTTCGCAACGGACTCTCATACACAGCATCTATCGTCCCGTGGGGCGGCCGCAGTGAGACACCCCCGCTATTGCACAAGTTAATTCTCGCTGTCACTTAAGTCATCGCTATGGGATCGGAGCACCGACACAATTGGGCCAAGTGGACGAGAAGCTTTGATCGGAGGAGGATATTCTTCTTTGTCCTCGCGGTTGGCTTCGTGGGTTCACAAAACCTCAGCGCCGCTGAACTCCAGCGGCACACCTTGTCCTCTTGGGGTACCTACGTCCGGTTCACCGAAAAACGGATTGCAACCGAACTCGACGATGGACAAAAATTTTTGGCGACGGATTTCCTGGAAAACAACAATGCGTCATCGGTCCGCGACCTCCTCCGCCGGGGCCAGGTTTCTATCCGCAAAATGAAGGCCCTGGATGCCGTCGGCAAGGAAATCCAGGTCAAAGACGGCATGATTCATCATTGGGTGGGGAGCATCTTTGTTCCCGGTATTAAACTGACTTCGCTCTTGGAATGGCTTCAGGATTACGACCACCGTGCGGGACGATTCCCGGAAGTTGAGGAATCCAGACTGATTTCCCGCAACGGCGACACCTTTCAGATTTTTTTTCGTCTTCGCAGGAAGAAGATCATCACGGTTTACTACAACACTGAACACACGGCTGTATATAGGCATCATGACCCTCTCCGGGCATCCAGCCGCAGTTTCGCCACCAAAATCGCCGAATTGGATCATCCGGCGACCCCGCAGGAAAAAGAAAAGCCAGCCGGAAACGACCGCGGATTTCTTTGGCGTCTGAACAGCTACTGGCGTTATCAGGAACAGGGCGGAGGGGTGTTTATCGAGTGTGAATCCATCAGCCTGAGTCGGGATATTCCCTTCGGGCTGGGCTGGCTGATCCAGGGATATGTAGAATCCGTCCCCCGCGAGTCATTGGAAAACACCCTGCTTTCAATCCGGGAAGGGGTGAAGAAAACCAGAGCGGCAGAGCAAACCTCCTCGCCGCCCCAATGAAAAACCAGCCCGAACTTTGTTCGCCGAGGAGAAACCTATGCGCGCTACGGTGAGCCTGCTAAGCCTGGTTGTCGTTGTGGCCATCGGCCTCTTTATTTATCGCTCCTCCTTTACTGAAAAAAGCGGTGTGACGATGGGCACCCAAAATCCTCGCGCCGCTATGGACATCACCGGAGTCGAAATGGACCTGAATGCCATGGCCCAGGCCGAGCGCGCCTTCCAGGCGCTGAACGGCCGCTATGCTTCACTCCAGGAGATGTACTCTAGCGGAAGTTTGCAGGCCGATCCCGCGCGGGGTCGCCAGGGTTACACCTATTCAGCGGAGGTCAGCGACCGCCACTTTAGCATCACCGCCACCTACAATGGTCCCGCCACGGACATGCCCACGCTATCTATTGACGAAACGATGCACATCACTCGCAGGTGAAGTCTTGGGGAGGCAAAGACACAGGCTTACGGTGTTTTCCGATCAGTATTCCTTTTCCATGCGAGCTGCTTCCGCAACGGAAAAAGAGAAGGTTTGTTCTTGGCAGTCAACACAGAACCGCGCCCAGGGAATGGCCAGCAGTCTCTTCGAAGGGATAGCCGCTCCGCAGCTTTCACAAATGCCATATTCACCCATTTTGAGCCGTTCCAGGGAATCTTCGATCTGGCGAAGCTGGCCTTGCAGGACCCGATTTACACGAAGCCGCACAAACTCTTCATGAGCCACATTGTCTTCCGCCGCCAAGCGGTGTTCCGGGTCGGCCAGTTCCCGAAAGTTGATTCCGAGCGCAACGAGAATTTCGGCTTTTTTCTCCATTAGAGCTTTTCGGAAAGTCTTCTGCATGCGGTTTGCTTCCCCTTGAACTGGAGTCCTCATCTTCTTTTCCTTCTCCTGGAGCTTGCTTGCGCATCGCACAGCGGAGCTCTAGGGTTTGCTTTTCTTCTTTGAGACACAGGATAACGGGAAGCGCCACGTCTCGGAACTCGGATAATTGCGGGTTTTGTCTGGAATTTTTACGAGGGAACCGCCGGCGTATGATCGGCGGCTGGTTTTTTTGAATCTATTGCTGAATCGCGGGCGAAACGTAAGACTGCCCTTCGAGGACCGCCCGAATGGCGGGGATCAGGTCCTGCGCCGCAAAGCGCTTAATCACGTAACCCTTGACTCCGATGGCAAGCGCCTCCGCCACAAACGCCACCTCCTCATGGACGGTTAAGAAGATGATTCCTGCGCCAGGAGAAGAAGCTTTTAATCGCCGGGCGGCTTGGAATCCATTTAAGATGGGCCTGGAGATGTCGGCGACGATCAGGTTGGGGTCAAGTGTCTTGGCCTCCGTCACGAGCATCTGGCCATCCTGCGCCGTGCCGATAACCTGGAACTCATCTTCGAGCAGCCGCCGGACACCCTCCAACATTGCTGGCTCATCATCTGCCAGCAGGATCGTCGGGCGTTCTCGATTCAAGAGGGCCGCCGGCATCCCCGATTCGTTTGGATAGTGATTTAGCACCCCAGCATCTTTTTTCATCTCTCAATAATAACCGCCGGCCATCGGACAGCAACTCGCAAAATTACCAGTTTTTGGGCAAAAAGTACGGATACGGCGAGGCTGTGTGATAACTTAAGTTTTTTGTCAGGGCACGGTTTTAACCGTGCCGTAACGCATTTGGAATTAATTGCTTTTCCTTGCGGCTTCAGCCGTTGAGGGCCTTTCGCCGGAGTTTTCATACAGGCCTTTCAGGGGGAGACGATCCTATGCTTAATGGCGTACTGCGTTAATTCGGCAGTCGTCCGCAGCCCGAGGGCTTCCATGATGCGGTACTTATGAAATTCCGCTGTGCGCGGCGAGATGTTCAGTATCGCGGCAATATCCTTGGCGGAGCGTCCTTCGGCAACCAGTTGCAGGATTTCGCGCTGTCGCGAGGTCAGGGACTGCGATTTGATCTCCGGCTGGGCCGGGGATTCTAATAAGTTATCAATCATGTCTTTGGCCACCAGCGGGGTCAGGTAGCTTCGCCCGTGGAGGACTTCTTGGATGGCGGTGACCAATTCGGAGGCCGCGGAATTCTTCAGGACATAACCCGAGGCCCCCGCTCGAAATGCCTCCGTGGTGTACGCAACATCCGGATGCATCGTCAGAAAGATGATCTTCGGGGGCGGGGACATCTTTTGGATTTGCCGCGCCGCCTCGATTCCATTCAGGAGTGGCATGGAAATGTCGGCGACGATCACCTCCGGCCGAAGCTCCCTGGCGGCCGCCACCAGCGCCCGTCCATCCTGCGCTGTGCCCACAACCTCGAAATGGGGTTCCAAAATCCGCCGCAGGCCATCAAGGATGATGGCGTGATCGTCGCCCAACAAGACTCGGGCGCGTTTCATTGCTCGCTCCTTCCCAGCGGAATCCGTGCCTCTACGGTTGTACCCATTCCGGGTTGCGTCCGGATGGAAATGCTGCCGTCCACCAACCGGATTCGCTCTTCCATGCTGACCAATCCCACCCCCCTCTTCCCTTTAATTTGATCCAGCGCGAAACCGCAGCCATTGTCTTCCACGCCCAGCACCAGGGCGCCGTCGGTTCCATCCAACGTCACTCGGACTGCGGTCGCGCCGGCGTGCTTTCCGATGTTCCGAAGGCTTTCCTGGACGATGCGGTACAGGCTCAACGAAGCGGGGCCGGGAAGCGACTCCGGCACATGGTTCGGCTCAAACTGGACCGCGATGTTGTGCTGCCGGGAAAAGGCCGCGCACTCGGCCCGCAGCGCTGCCGCCAGACCCAAGTCGTCGAGGATGGAAGGATGCAGTTCCCGTGACAGTTGATGGACATCTCGCGCGAGGCTTCCGATTTCTTCCCCAACCTTGTGGAGGGTTTGGCAGCACGCAGGGTCCGAGCAGCCAAACTGTTGCTCCACGGCGGCTGTTTCCATTCCCAGGACGGCCAGCCGCTGGCTGAAGACGTCGTGCAGTTCGCGTGCCAAATGCTTGGTTTCTTCTTCGCGGGCGGAAATCAACCGGCTCGTTAACGCTCGCAATTCTTCTTCGGCCTTCTTCCGCTCGGTGATGTTCCGAACAATCGCTACTAGCTCGTCAGGCCCGCTGGACACAATCCGGGCTTCGTACTGGCGGAGTTCAGAATCCCGGGGAAGACTGAACTCTATGTTCCGAGTTGCCTTCGTTTCCGCAGCCTGCCGCGACGCCGCCATGATTTGGTCAACTACTTCGCGCGGCATGGGCGACTCATAAATATTGGTGCCGATAATCCCCTGCGAAGGCATCCGATGCGCCGGAGAAGTCTCATGAGCCTGAAAATCCAGGAGCGTTCCATCGAGATGAAAACGGAAAATCAGATCCGGTATTGCATCCAGCAGAGCCCGGTTGCGGACCTCGCTGCCCCGCAGTCCCTCCTGCAAGCGATAATAAAGCAAAAACGCGTACCCGAGAACCACGAAGTAGGCAAGCATGCGCAGCAAGTGCCAGTACCACCACGCCGCGTCCCACAAGGTGGAATATGCAAACAGGAGTCCAGCCACGCCGAAGAGAAGGCACTGATTGGCGAACAGCAAGTCATTCTTATTTCCTCGTCTCTGGTATCGCAAAACCAGACAGGCTCCCGCCGCCATAAAGAACAGGCCTCCAATGAAGTTCATTGCTTTCCCAGCGGGCGTGAAGCCCTGCCCATCCACCATGGCCGGAAGTTGCTCGGAATAGGCTGCAACGAAGAGGCCGCTAGCCGTTGCGGCAACAGCCACCCCAATAGGCAAGGTCTTGGCAATTCGTGTCCGGGCGCAACGATCTGGAAGGCAGATCAAGCTGAACAACAATCCGCCAGCCAATGTAGCCAGGCTATGCGTCCAAACAAACCCTGCGCCCCCATGGAATCCCGCATGGAATCCATCGAACAGCCCCAGGCTGATGAGCGCGCGCTCGATACCCAGATGTAATGAGTTGCATTTTGCTCCACCCTCATCTGTAGGAGGAGGAGGACTGCTACGATTAAGGCAATAAAAGCGCCCGTGGCTTCAGCCACCATGTGGAGGTGCTCCTGAAACCAGTACCAGTCCGAAAAATAAAGCCGGATCAAGATGCTTCCCGCCAGGGGAAGGCCGCCGGAGATAAGGAGCGTACTTGTTACGCCGAATTTGAGGCGGGAGGTGAGCACTGTTCAGCCTCATTTCGTCCATTGCTTGCGCCCTATTTTCTCACAGAAGTTTCCAAAAGAAATTATGACTTTCCTTTGACTGCTTAAAGAAGAGGACAAAACCTGGGAAATTTTTCGGCAAGAACTGGTATTTCTTACAGTTCCACGTTCCCCCGCGTAACATGTACCCTTTGTTTGGATTAAGAATTTTCAATAACGTCGCTTGCGGAGGAGCGCAATGGCGAAATCTTCTATTAGCAAATTGGCGAATGAGGAAGAAGCGACGAAAGGACAGTCCGGCAAAATAGAAAAGAAAACTCAAACCGGCCTGCCTAAATTTGTTCCGGCAGAGGAGCTTTTCGCCCGAATGCAAGGGGTTTTGGATCGGGTTGCCCGGCGCGCCTACGAGATTTTTGAGAATGATGGGCGAGGCTTTGGCCGCGACTGGGAGAATTGGTTCGAGGCTGAATCGGAATTTCTGCATCCGGTTCATCTGGATATTGTCGAAGCAGAAAACGCTCTCACCGTTCGCGCCGAAGTTCCGGGATTTAACGCCGACCAGATCGAGGTTTCGGTGGAGCCGCGCCGCCTGACGATTTCCGGCAAGCGGGAATCCAGGAGCGAGCAGAAAAAGGGGCGCATGGTCTACTCCGATCGCTGCTCGAATCAGTTTCTCCGGGTCGTGAATCTGCCTGCCGACGTGGATGCCGACAAGGTCTCAGCGACTCTGAACAGGGGCATCCTCGAGTTGGAGATTCCAAAAGCTGCGCCCCCCAAGAAGGTTTCGATTGCTTCGAAGTAGGAAAGGATTGAATTAGCGAAGAGCTTGCAGAAGGCATCTGCTCTTTTTCGGCGTTTACACTAATACTGAAGCGAATACCTATAAGGAGGACAAGAACCCCATGTGGATCAAGCTGGCCGAGGAGCGTATGGAAATTACGGCACCCTGCGGATGTATTCAATCCTTCTTTACTACCCCCGATTTTCGGATCCTTCGCAGCGCACTCGTGCGACAGTGCGGACATAGCCTGTGCGAGTACAACTACATTCAACTCCTGACGGTAGCTATCCGCGTCACGGCTTGCTTGCAAGGTGCAAAGCCATATGAAACGGATCGGATTCCGTTGCCTTCAGAATCTAGCGTCGAAAAAATCGCATAAATGAAATAGCGATTTGTTATTTTTCCAAAAAATCAATAAGTCTTTTTTTAATAGTGACTTTCAGATAAAAATATCTCCATTTCCCCAATTTTTCAGGGAAAATTTCCCCATAATTTATTGACTTCATGCTTCCTTTATAAATTTTGTAATATGTTTTAAATGAATTAATTATTTGGCATTCCTCCTAATGGTGCGGTAATTGCAACTCCTAAATTTGAAAAAATCTTGCGAAAGGAGGGTAACAGCGTGAGCCGAGCGATACAAACAGCGATAACCACAGATGATATGCTCGATTATAGAATGGCTGCTGAAACACGCGCATACATCCTGAGCCTTGAGGTCTGCTCACTCTGTGGTTGTGTTGCCCCCTGTCGGCCAGTGGAGGAACATGACTGGGAGTGTCTGGATCGAGTGAATTGCATCTTGACCCGCTCCAAGGATTCTTCTTGGTGATCGGCTGTTGAAAAAAGGGGGGTATTTGTGAGGATGAAGATCGGATGTGCCACTGGAATATTACTGTGTGCTGCGCTATTGCCAGTTCCCGCCGCTTCACAAGAAAATGGCAGAGGATTTGTTTTCTATGAAAACTTTCAAGGATCAGCCAATACGGATGGTGCCATTGCCAAACTGGACACAACGATTGGCTACAACTTCAACCAACATTTTGGATGGGATGTGGGAATTCCCATCTATTTTGTAAATCCATCGGAAACAACTTCTTCGACTACCGGAACCGGCTCCACGGTTGGGATTGGCAATTTGTATTCGGCTTTGCGGCTCAGGTACCCCAACCCCACCGTCAATTTTCTGTCGGTCTTTACGGTTACGGCTCCCACGGGGGATCGCGAGAAAGGCTTGAGCACGGGCCACGCCACCTTCGATTGGACAAACTATTTCAACCGCACCTTGTACTCCACCACGCTCTTTGCCAATATTGGAATCGCGAATACGGTTTCGGACACCAATTTTTTCCTTCGTCCTTTCACCTCTAAGGGGTTCCTGGGACATTTTGGCGGGGGAGCCGAGCTGAGTCTCAATTCTTATACCGGCATCGGCGCATCCGCCTACGCCATCGTCCCCTCCGGAGAGCAGACACTAGTCAGCCGAGTAGTTCCGGCCCCTTCTAGTACAAATTCAGTCGGCAGTCCAATGGGGCGTGGGGTAGGTCTGGGTTTGCGACGCGGCAATCGCGAACCGCAGCCTTTTGAAACGGTCAGCGAAACTACCGGCGCCTCCGACCTCGCCAAAGATCATGGCTTCTCTCTATGGGTTTCTGCTTATCCTTCCTCGGCAATCAACCTTTACATCGGCTATAACCGCAGTGTTCCTTATGCCTTCAATACCGTCTTTTTCGGCGCTGGCTTTAATCTCGGTTCTTTAGCCCGGCAACTTCGATAAATCGGCAGCCCGAACGACGAAATCGCATTGCTCGTGAAAGCATGGTCTTGTATTCTATGGTTGATATGAGAGAGACTGCGTCAACTGGACCTGTTCCCGAAAACTCGGTCGGGGGCAGTTTGCCCAGCCAAAGTCAGGATCAGCGATGGCTCCAAACATACTCCCCACCTCTCTGGTTTCTCTGCCTGCCCCCAGCGGGCAACTTTTTGTCTTCCAGGATCGCCTGATTCGCCTCATCCATAACTCCCATGTGCCTAACGTTCAGACGTTCCTGAACTCGCGGACAGCACGCGAGTTCACCGAATCTGGCCGCTTCGTTTCCACGCGCATCTTGGATCAAGCTTCGCGAAAAGAGCTTCTTTTCCACAACTCATTTCCGAATCCTTTACCGGGTGAGGAAGCATGGATCGCAGTGGAGCACGATTCGGTTCCTTTCCCCGCTTCTTCGCACGAATGGCCTTCCGAAATGCTGCATGCCGCCGGAAAGCTGACGCTGGAAGTGGCCAATGCACTGCTTCGGGAGGAGTTAGGGATCAAGGATGCGATCCCATACAACATCCTGTTTCGAGGAGCGGAACCCGTTTTTGTCGATCTGTTGTCAATTGAAAAACGCAAACCGCAGGATTCAGTTTGGGTGGCTTACGCCCAGTTCATTCGGGCGTTCTTTTTGCCCCTTCTGGCATACCAGAAGTTTTGGTTACCCACACACCAGGTTTTCTTGGCTCGGCCCGAAGGTCTGGAACCCTGCGAATTCTACTGGTTGTCCAACACGCTTCAGAAAGTAAGCCCCCTGGCGTTATTATCTCCCGATTCAGTCCCCACCGGCTTCGATTCCGCTATGAGATCCTCGGAAGCTTTGCTGGATCACGGCCCCCTCGAGGAGGTGCCGGCTGACTCTCGTTCGATTCTCAGGCGATTGTTGAAGCGCCTCAGCCAAATGTTGGTAAGACTCACCCCGCCGTGCAGGAAAAGCTTGCGTTGGTCGGATTACATGCTTCTCCAGCGTAGTTATACGCTGGAGAATCTTGCCGCCAAAGAAGCCTTTGTCCAGGACGCCATCGCCCGCTTTCAACCGAAGCGGGTATTGGATGTTGGTTGCAACACCGGCCACTTCAGCTTCCTGGCAGCCAGGGGCGGAGCCAGCGTGGTTGCCATTGACTCCAACTCTCTAGTGGTGGGAGAGTTGTGGCGTAGGGCGCATGCCGAGAAACTGGACATACTCCCATTGGTAGTCAGCCTTTCGCGTCCAACCCCTGCTATAGACGGCTACCCCTCTTTCCTGGACCGTGCGCGAGGCGCTTTTGACGCCCTGCTGATGCTGGCAGTGATTCACCACATGATTGTAACGGATGGCAGTACTCTCTCGGAGATTCTGGCTCGCGCTGCCGAACTGACCACGGGCATTTGCGTAGCTGAGTTTGTCGGACCGGGCGACCCGTTTTTTCGGTCACTTCTCAAGGAGCAGAATGATCGGTCTTACGAATGGCTAAGCACTCAGACTTTTGAAGCCGTCAGCCGTCGCCACTTCAAAATCATCGCCTCCCGCCGCCTCGGCGACAGCCACCGCTGGCTTTATTTGCTTCAGAAGGAGGCGTGAATCACGCTGGCCGGGTGGCCCACATAAGCCTCGATTGCTGCCTCTTGTTGAATCCCCCCTTGGGACGGGGGTGTGGGTGGTGGGTGCCCCACACGTGCCTCGCACGTGTGGGATTTTATCTCTCCGTAGGATTCTTTGCAATCGCTATCGCAGCGCTGGTACGGCGCGCCGAAGCTGTCATCTTACGCCGGAAGAACTCCGGAATCTCATCGGGATCACGAGAAAAAGTCGCCATTGCAACACCTCCTTAAGAATGGAGTGGAACACTTGAAAAACCATTGTACGACCAAGAGTGTGGGATTAGGGGAAAATCGAATGATGCGACAAGCAACCAGGAACCCCCGTTGCCGTGCGTTACGAGGCAGCGCCGAAAGCTGGCTCACCCAACAAGCCCACTATGACCTGGCACAGGTCCCCGCCAAGCGGATTAAGCTCAAGCGGCTTCAATTCGCCTAGCACAGTGACTTCTGGATTTATCTCTCATTGGCAAGTTGAAGGAAAAAGCCGAGGATCGCGGAATCGGTTACCAGACCATGCTCAAAATCATTCTGCACGAGCATGTGGATGATTATTGATTAGTAGCCACGGCACGTTGTTTGTGCCGTGGGTTTATTCCGGAACGTGCCCAAGGCATACAAAACATGCCGTGGCTACGCCGCTAGATTTGCCCCTCTCTCCTGGTTCCCTAGCTGTCTGGCAATCCGAGCAAGCTGCGCAGCGCTCTAAGCCGCATTTCTCACTACGAGCCTCCGAAGGAGGCGACAGACTCTAGCCCAGCACGTAAGTGCTGGGAAACTGGAGGACAAGAGAGCCCCGGAGGGGCGACAGAAACTCTGTTTTGACAATCCGCCGGGACTGTATTCTTTCGCCCCTCCCGGAGCGTGCTCACAAACGCCTCGTTTCCCAGGGCTAACACCCTGGGCTAGCATCTATCGCGCCTCCGGCGCTTTGATACGTGGTGAGAAATGCGGGCTAAGCACCTCGTACAGATCCAAAGGGCTTGCACCGGAAATGATCTGTTGCAGCAAATCTCTTAATTTTCTGCCATCGCACAACGCCACGCCGCGCTGGGCGGCGGCAGCGAAATCCGGTTCCGTCACTTCTGTTTTTGTAAAGAGAACCGAGAGGAATCGGTCCGACCCAAGACCGGCGGCTTGTGAAATTTGCCTGCCGCGATCTGCAAGGTCAGACAGCTTCCTAGCTGGGTCTTTTATCGTGCACTCAGCGAAAACAAGATATTCCTCTCCGAGAGGGCTTCTCCAGTAAGCAACGAGGTCGGGCAATCCATCCTTGCTAGCTTTGCCAAACCAGAGGACAACAAATCCTGCCGTGCTGAGTAGCCGCGCGACTCCCAGTTCAAAGGCGTTAGCATCTGAGTCTGGCTTCTCGAACAGATAGCTCGTGAGCCGCGTTTGTCCAGGGTCGAAGAAGTTCACGATGCGGAGCAAGGTACTCTCCCTGACAATTTTGTGTCGCACGGTATCAGCGGCCTCGATCCCCAGGAAGGAAAGCCTTAGCTCCGCTGCGACCGCCTCGTCCGGTAGCGCGACTGAAACGTGGTGTAAGTTGCCATTCGGGTCGGGATGCTGCCACTTTGCCACCCGATGAAAGTCGTGCTTGGGCAACCAGTCAATCATCAAGGCGGGCATCAAGTCGAGTATGCCCACACATTCAATATCAATCTCAAG